>NZ_JBFBFP010000038.1:0-76891 GCF_040684275.1 Streptomyces sp. NPDC091371 | reverse complement strand
GGAAGCTAAGCCTTTCAGCGCCGATGGTACTGCAGGGGGGACCCTGTGGGAGAGTAGGACGCCGCCGAACAATCATTGTGGGAAAGCCCCGCACCTTCTGGTGCGGGGCTTTTCTGCGTTATGGGCCAATTCCGTGCCGACTGTCCCGTGCAGGGGCCAGGACAGGTCAGGCAGCGTGTGCGGTGAAGCGGACGTAGGTGTCGTCGGCGTCGATGGAGAGGTCGATCTTGGCGTCGAGAGCGCGGGCCAGGGCGTGAAGCAGGCCGAGCTTGGGGGAGACGGCCCCGCCCTCGATGTGCTCGACCTCGGTCTCGGACAACCCGGCGAGCTGCGCCAGCTCGCTTGGGGAGAGGCCGAGCGCGGTGCGCCGATCGTAGACTGCCTGTCCCAGCGCGATCGCGGCTCCTGCTTCGATGTACGCCGCGTCCGCACGGTGGGCGTCAGGCACGTCCCACCGGGTGTGGTAGCCCTTGCTCACGACTGCTCCTCGAAGGCGCGGTGGTAGGTATCGTCGGCGGCTGAGTGCTCGGACTCGCATTCCTTCTGCTTCCAGAGAGCCCGTTGCACTTGGGACTCCTCCCGCATGCGGGACTTGCGGAAGACCGTCAGGAACACGATACGGCGGCCGGGCGCCAGCCAGTACGTAATGCGAACCGCCTCCGTGCCGAGGACGAAGCGGAGCTCGCGGACAGGGCCGTCGAGGTGCCGCGAGTAGGGCTCGCCCAGCGTGGTGGGGGAGCCTAAGACACGGTCGGCGTGGCGTTCCACGGCGCGATAGTGGGCCACGGGGAGCGCGTCCAACCATTCGCGGACCTCTGGTTCGATCTCCATGATCCAGCGTTCGGTCACGGGCGCAGCCTAGGGCGAGGCAGCGACCGGGGAATGCGCGATCACGGGACATCACCGGGAAGGGTGAAGCAGGGCCGGGCCTCGGCCGCATGAGTCTGCTGATCCTCTCATCGGCGGCGTCGAGGCCGTCTGGCCTGTGCGCGCTCGTAGGGTTGGGGTATGGGCTACGACCTCGTCATCTTCGACAACGACGGCGTGCTGGTGGACAGCGAGCCGCTCGCCAACGGCATCCTCGCCGAGTACCTCACCGAGCTGGGGCACCCGACCACCTATGAGGATTCGCTCCGCGACTACATGGGGTCCGCCGTGCACCGGGTGCACGACCTCGTCATGGAGCGGACCGGGGCGCGGCTGCCGGACGACTTCGAGGAGCAGCTGAACGCGCGGACCTTCGCCGCGTTCGAGCGGGAGCTGAGGGCCGTGCCCGGGGTGGAGGAGGTACTCGGGGCGCTGACCGCCGGTGGGGTGGGGTACTGCCTGGCTTCCTCCGCGAGCCACGAGCGGATCCGGGTCGGGCATCGGGCGGCCGGGCTCGACGGGTGGTTCGAGGAGGAGTGGATCTTCAGCTCGCAGGACGTGGGCAAGGGGAAGCCGGCTCCGGATCTGTTCCTGCACGCGGCGCGGTCCATGGGTGTGGAGCCCTCGCGGTGTGTCGTCATCGAGGACAGCCCGCTCGGCATCCAGGCAGCCGTGGCCGCGGGGATGGACGTGTTCGCCTTCACCGCGATGCTGCCCGCCGACCAGCTGCCCGGGGCCACCGGGCACTTCGGGGACATGAAGCAGCTCACCGGGCTGCTGGGGCTGGAAGCCGGACTGGGTATGTGATCTCTCTACCCACGGGTAGCCGCGGGGCCTACGCTGTGCCGCCATGACGGCAATGGCAGATGTGCGGCTGCGGCACGGGCGCGGTGCGCTGGGGTTCAGCTTCTTCGTGCAGGGCGTCACCTTCGCGCTGCTCGTGACCCGGATCCCGGCCATTCAGGACCGGTACGGGATATCCGACGCGCTGCTGCCCGCCTTCCTGGCCGCCGTGCCGGTCCTGGCGGGCGTGGCGAGCGTTGCCACCGAGCACCTCGTGAAGCGGGTCCCGCCCAGCGCGGTGCTGCGGTGGTCGCAGCCGCTGGTGCTGTTGTCGCTGCTGGGGGTCGGGGCCGGCAGCCAGATGTGGCACGTGGCGGTGGCGCTGGGAGCGTTCGGGCTGTCGGTGGGTGCGCTGGACGCCTCCATGAACATGCTCGGCGTGAGCCTCCAGCGGGCGTACGGGCGCAGCATCATGCTCGGCTTCCACGCCGCGTACAGCCTGGGCGGGATCGTGGGGGCGTCGGCCGCCTGGGCCGGGGCGCACTGGCAGCTTGGGTTGTTCGAGAGCTATCTGCCGGCCGTGGTCGTGCTGCTGCCCCTGGTGTTGGTGGGGAGCCGGTTCTATGTCGACCAGCGTGGTCGTGGGGTGGAGGCGGAGAAGGGGTTGGGGGCCGGGGGGTTCAAGCTGCTGCTGCCGCTGTGCCTGGTGATGGCGTGCGCGTACATCGGCGACTCGACCGTCGCGAACTGGAGTGCCAAGTACCTCCAGGACGTGCTGGGGAGTTCGGAGCAGCTGGCGACCGTCCCCTACAACGTCTACATGGTGACCACGCTCATCGGGCGGGCCGTCGGGGACCTGGGGGTGCGGCGGTTCGGGGCCGTCGCCGTCGTGAGGGGTGGGACGGTGGTGGCCGCCGCCGGGTTCGCCGTCGTCGCCGCCGCGCCGGGGGCGTGGGTGGGGATGCTCGGCTTCACGCTGCTGGGGATCGGGTTGTGCGTGATCGTGCCGCAGACCTTCGCCGCGGCGGGGAGGCTGTTCCCGGGGGCGGCGTCCGATACGGCGATCGCCAGGCTGAACATCTTCAACTACGTGGGGTTCCTGATCGGGTCGCCGCTCGTCGGGGGCATCGGGGACGCCTGGAGCTACCGGGGCGCGATGCTCGTGCCGATGGTCCTGGTCCTGATCACGCTGGTCTACGCCCGCTCGTTCGGACCGGTGGAGGCCCGATACGGTGTCGGGCATGAGCGGCGAGCCGGTGACTGGGCTGTTGATGTGGGACGAGGCGGTAACGAAGTATGACTTCGGGCCCAGCCATCCGATGGATCCGGTGCGTCTGGCACTGACCATGGGGCTGGTCCGTGCCTTCGGGCTGGACC
Source organism: Streptomyces sp. NPDC091371 (assembly GCF_040684275.1). Classification (NCBI taxonomy): domain Bacteria; kingdom Bacillati; phylum Actinomycetota; class Actinomycetes; order Kitasatosporales; family Streptomycetaceae; genus Streptomyces; species Streptomyces sp. NPDC091371. The sequence goes on along the minus strand of NZ_JBFBFP010000038.1, from coordinate 73,864 downwards.
GGGCGATGGAGGTACGGTCGGCCCGCGCGGCCGGGGACTCCACGCTGCGGCTCGTCCACCGGGAGGACTACGTCGCCGCGGTGCGGGAGGTGTCGGCCGACCCCGGGGTCGCGGACGGCTCGTACGGGCTGGGGACCGCGGACGATCCGGCCTTCCACGGGATGCACGAGGCGTCCGCGCTGATCGCCGGGCAGTCCGTGGCGGGCGCGGAGGCGATCTGGCGCGGGGAGGCGGAACACGCCGTGAACTTCGCCGGCGGGCTGCACCACGCGATGCCGGGCGGGGCCGCGGGGTTCTGCGTGTACAACGACGCTGCGCTGGCCATCGCGCGGCTGCTGGAGCTGGGGGCCGAGCGGGTCGCGTACGTGGATGTGGACGTGCACCACGGGGACGGGGTGCAGGCCGCCTTCTGGGACGACCCGCGCGTGCTGACGGTTTCGCTGCACGAGCACCCGCGTACGTTGTTCCCGCAGACCGGGTGGCCGGAGGAGACGGGCGGGCCGGCGGCGGAGGGTTCGGCGGTGAATGTTGCCCTGCCGGCCGGGACGGGGGACGAGGGGTGGCTGCGGGCCTTCCACGCGGTGGTGCCGGAGGTGCTGGGGGATTTCCGGCCGCAGGTGCTGGTGACGCAGCACGGGGCGGACACGCACTTCGAGGACCCGCTGGCGCACCTGGCGGTGTCGCTGGACGCGCAGCGGGCGGTGCAGGAGGCGTGTCACGAGCTGGCGCACGAGTACGCGGGCGGGCGGTGGCTGGCGTTGGGCGGTGGCGGGTACGCGGTGGTGGACGTCGTACCGAGGTCGTGGACGCACCTGGTGGGGATCGCCGCGCACCGGCCGGTGGAGCCGGAGACGGCGGTGCCGGCGTCTTGGCGCGACGAGGTGTACGCGCGGACGCGGCAGTTGGCGCCGGGGCGGATGACGGACGGGCGGAGCCCGGTGTCCTGGCGGGAGTGGGATGCGGGGTATGACCCGGCGGACCGGACGGATCAGGCGGTGCTGGCCACTCGGCGGGCGGTGTTTCCGCTGCGGGGGATGCTGACCTGAGGCGGAGCCCTGCGGGGGCTTGTCCCCTACCCGCCCTTCCACCGTTCCCTGGGGCTCCGCCCCAGACCCCGCGCCTCAAACGCCGGCGGGGCTGGATTCGCCTCGGGTTACGCCAAGTGTGGGGGTGTTTTCGGGAATTGGTGCTCCGTCAGGTGGGGTGCGGGAGCATCGGAGGGTGTTGAGCACCGGCGCGTTGCGTGCGCATTTGCTGGCCGCCCGGTTGGCCGGGCCCGTCGCCACCTCGCGGGAGGAGAGCCTGCGCAGCTACCGGCTGTTCGCGGCGCGGGATCCGCGGGTGCTGCTGGGGCTGGATCCCGAGTGGGGCTGGGGCGAGGGTGATCTGCTGAGGCTGATGGCGGACAAGTGCGGGGTGTCGTCCGATCCCGCGCACGTCAGCGGGCCGGATGTGATCGACCCGGAGCGGACGGTGGTGGCGCTGGACGCGTTCGCGGGGCGGTTGCGGGCGGTGGCCGAGGCAGGGGCGCCCGTGATGTTCGGGACGGGGCATCCGCATCGGCTGCTGGGGTTCTACGCCTCTTTGGCCGAGGCGATGTCGGCGGCGGGATGTGTTGTCCTCACCCCGGCGCAGGGGGTGAGTGTCGACATGGCGACCCGGTTCGGCGTACGTACGTACAGCCTCGATTACGTACGGGGGGTCGCGCTGGTGCGGGAACCCGGCGTGCGGTCGTCGGGGAGTGTGACCGGCGCGCACACCCATTCGCCGCTGCCGGTTCGGATCGCGCTGGGGGCCCTGGCGGAGGCCGGCGGGCCGCTGCCGGGGCTGGTGGTCGGCGATCACGGGTGGGTCTGCGGCGCAGGTCAGCTCGGTGTGGAGGCGATCGGGCTGGCCGATACCGATGATCCTGCGCTGTTCGTGGGGGAGGCCGAGGGGCGGGTCTCGGTGGCCGTTCCGCTTGATGACGCGGTGCGTGCGGACTACTACCGGCCGCTTACGCGCTATGTGCTCAATCGGGCGAGTCTGTCGGGTCGGAAGGAGTGGACGTAGCTCCTCTTCCCCACTCGTATCACACGCCCCTACTCTGGGAGTGAGCGTGCGACGACGAGGAGTAACCGGAGGGGAAGCCGGTGCCCGTCATGCGCGGAAGGTCAAGGTGTGTCATGGCTGCTGGCGAGAGGCCTCTCAGTGAGGTTCAGTTCCTGACCGTGGCGGAGGTCGCCTCGGTGATGCGAGTGTCGAAGATGACCGTGTACCGCCTGGTGCACAACGGTCATCTGCCCGCAATCCGGGTGGGCCGGTCCTTCCGGGTCCCCGAAAACGCGGTGCACGAATACCTCCGAGAGTCCTATGTGGGGGTGGAGTCGGCCTGAGAGTGACCCCGGCGCGCCCTCGGATTACAAGCTCAGAGCTCGGGACGGTAGGCTAGGCCGACGTAGGTCGTGTGGGCCCCGACGCCCCGCACCGAATGAAGAGAAGTGAGCGAGGGTAGTCGTGGGCTCTGTTATCAAGAAGCGGCGCAAGCGGATGGCTAAGAAGAAGCACCGCAAGCTGCTCAAGCGCACCCGCGTCCAGCGTCGTAACAAGAAGTAAACGGCAGCTGTACGTGTTCTCCGCAGCCCCTCCACCATCCTGGTGGGGGGGCTGCGGTGCAGCCGGAGACGGTTGTTCCGATCTAGGGAGGCGCTGAGCTCGTGGGGAAGGTCGTACTCGTCACCGGGGCTGCCCGGCAGCTGGGGGGCCGCTTCGTGCGCCGGATCCAGCGTGACCCGGACGTCGAGCGGGTGATCGCCGTGGACGCGGTGGAGCCGCCGCACCGGCTGGGATCGGCCGAGTTCGTCCGTACGGACATCAGGCAGTCGGCGATCGCCCGTGTGCTGGCCGAGCACGCCGTGGACACCGTGGTGCACCTGGCGGTCACCGGGGGCGCCGGGGGGAGCGGCGGCGGGCACAGCGCCGTCAAGGAAACGAACGTCATCGGGACGATGCAGCTCCTCGGGGCCTGCCAGAAGTCCCCGACGGTGCGGCGGCTGGTGGTGAAGTCCAGTACGAGCGTGTACGGGGGCACCTCCCGGGACCCGGCCGTCTTCACCGAGACCACGCAGCCGAAGTCGCTGCCGACGGGCGGGTTCGCGAAGGACGCCTCGGAGGTCGAGGGGTACGTACGGGGCTTCGCGCGCAGGCGGCCGGACGTCGCGGTGTGCGTGCTGCGGTTCGCGAACATCCTGGGGCCGTTCGCGGACTCGGCGCTCGCCGAGTACTTCTCGATGCCGGTGATGCCGACGGTGCTGGGCTACGACCCGCGGCTGCAGTTCGTCCACGAGGACGACGTGCTGGAGGTGTTGGGGCTGGCGGCGCGGGAGCCGCGGCGGGGCACCCTGAACAGCGGGACCTTCAACATCGCGGGTGACGGCGTCCTGTTGCTGTCGCAGTGCTCGCGGCGGCTGGGCCGGCCGACGGTGCCGCTGCTGCTGCCCGCGGTGACGTGGGTCGGGCAGGCGCTGCGGGCGGTCGGGGTCACCGACTTCTCGCCGGAGCAGATCAGGCTCCTCACGCACGGCCGGGTCGTGGAGACCGCGCAGATGCGGGACGTGCTCGGTTTTGCGCCGATGTACACGACCGCCGAGACCTTCGCGGACTTCGCGCGCAGCCGGGGCGGCGGGCTGCTGCCGCCGGAGCGGGTCGGGCGGGCCGTGGACCGGGTCGCGGCCATGCTGGATGCAGACGTCGAAGCGGAAGCGGTTGAAGGAGCGAAGCGATAGTGGCGGACGCCAAGGTCATTCCGTTCGACGAGGACCGGCCGCGCCGGCGGGCGCCGGGACGCCGGGCGCCGGGACGCCGGGTGCGGGCGGTGCCCGAGCCGGAGCCCCAGCCCGAGGTTTTGGAGCCGGCGGCTCCACCGCCGGCGCCCGCGGGTGACGGCTGGGACAAGCGGATCGCCGGGGGGCTGGCGTTCCTGCGGCGCCGGATCACCGGGGACTACGAGGTCGACGAGTTCGGCTACGACAAGGAGCTGACGGACCAGGTCCTGATGTCCCTGATCCGGCCGCTGTACGACAAGTACTTCCGGGTCGAGGTCAAGGGCATCGAGAACATCCCGAAGGAGGGTGGTGCGCTGATCGTGGCGAACCACTCGGGGACGCTGCCGCTGGACGGGCTGATGATGCAGGTGGCGGTCCACGACCACCACCCGGCGCAGCGGCACCTGCGGCTGCTGGCGGCGGACCTGGTGTTCATGCTGCCCGTGGTGAACGAGCTGGCGCGGAAGGCCGGGCACACGCTGGCGTGCGCGGAGGACGCGCAGCGGCTGCTGGAGGCCGGGGAACTGGTCGGGGTCATGCCGGAGGGCTTCAAGGGGATAGGGAAGCCGTTCGGAGACCGGTACAAGCTCCAGCGGTTCGGGCGCGGCGGGTTCGTCTCGACGGCGCTGCGGGCGGGGACGCCGATCGTGCCGTGTTCGATCGTGGGGGCGGAGGAGATCTACCCGATGATCGGCAACGCGAAGACGCTGGCGCGGCTGCTGGGGATCCCGTACTTCCCGATCACGCCGACGTTCCCCTGGCTGGGGCCGCTGGGGGCGGTGCCGTTGCCGACGAAGTGGACGATCCAGTTCGGAGAACCGATTCCGACGGCCGGGTATGCGGCGGAGGCGGCCGAGGATCCGATGCTGATGTTCAACCTGACGGATCAGGTGCGGGAGCAGATTCAGCACACGCTGTACAAGCTGCTGGTGCAGCGACGGTCTGTCTTTTTCTGACCGTTGAGTGCCGGGGCTCTGCCCCGGACCCCGCTCCTCAAACGCCGGAGGGGCTGGGTTGCCGCTGCGCGGCAACCCCGCCCCTCCGGCTCCTTCTACTCCGCGTCCTCCGAGTTGATCCCCAGGCCCGGGAGGAGGCCCGGGAGGAGGGGTGGGAGGGTGATGTCCGGCTTCGTCTCGGACGGGGTGCCCGAGGCGGGTGGGGTGGACTGGCCGGCGGGCGGGTTGAGCAGGTTGCCCGTACCGCCCAGGAGGCCGCCGTCCGCCGGGGGCCGGGTGCTGCCCGACGGGGACGGTGCGGGGCTGCCCGACGGGGTGCCCGGCGCCGGGGCGGAGTGCTGTGCGCCGCCGGGGGTGCCCGGTTTGGCGGAGGCGCCGGACGGGCCGGTGCCTCGCGTCTGCTCCGGGGGCTTGGGGAGCAGGCCCTGGAACGGCGCCACGTCTTCGTCTATGGCCTGGAAGACCGACTCCACCTCCCCGCCCACGTCGCCCAGCTGCGGCGGGAGCTTGTCCCGGAGCTTGCCCCACGCGTCGCGGTGGGCGCGGGAGAAGGACGACAGCGCCTGGATCGGGGCGAGCGAGCCGTCCCGGTCGTGGGCGGCCTGGAGGAGCCGGTGGCCCTCCTCGGCGTCGTGCTTCATGCCCGCGAGGGCTCGGCGGATCGCGCCCAGGGACTCGTGGTCCAGTACGCCCGTCCGGCCGCGCTCCATCAGCCTGCGGGCCTCCGACAGACGGCTCGAGGCCTGGTCGAGATAGAGCTCGCCCCGGTCCGAATCGTCGTCGGCCATGCCCAGCTTCAGGTCCTCCATGCCCCGCTTCACGGGGTAGAGGTGGTCACCGGGCAGGGCGTCGGAACTGGCAGCGGCCACTCCGCTGAAGGCCCCCGCGGCCACACCCACGGTGAGGCCGCCCGCTGCGATGCCCTTGGACCAGCGGGAGCGGGGCCGCAATTTCCGGAGCGGGGTCGCCCGGTGGGCGCCGCGGCCGGTCCGCTGTTCGGGCACCAGAGGGTCCGATGCGGCACCGCCCCCGGCCCTTTCCTCCAGCACCATGGCCTCCATGGCGGCCACGAGCTGGGCCCGCTGCACCACTTTGACCTCGGGGTCCAGCACCGGGCGCGGCATACGTTCGCCGAGCACGCTCGCCAGGGCCAACAACCGGTCGTGGTCGGCAGGTTCGGCAGGTGCCTCGGACTGCTCGGCCGCCGGGTCCGGTTCCGAAAGGTCGGACGGGGTCCGCTCCTCCAGGGCCTGGGCGAAGGCGTTCGCCCGCCGGTGCGGAGTGACGTTCGCGATCACTGGCGGCACCTCCTCTCGTCATGACGATCGACTCCCCAAGGTGTCCGGAAGGTTGCCTTCCTTGAGCACATCCACACTTTCGAGTGAGCGGCTTCGGGCAGGGCGTGTCCACAGGGAGCCTGCATTCCGCACAACGAGCGTCGCGGCACTTGGGTTACGGACGAAGGATGATCGGACCACAGCGTCATCGAGAGGTCACCGAATGTTGTGGAAGTGAGAGTCTCAGCGGGCGTCGTCCGGGAGGAGGCGGGCCAGGGTTCGGACCGCCCGGTACTGGAGCGTCTTGATGGCGCCCTCGTTCTTCCCCATCACCCGGGCCGTCTCGGCGACCGAGAGGCCCTGCAGGAAGCGCAAGGTCACGCACTCCTGCTGCTGCGGATTGAGTTTGCGCACGGCCTCCAGCAGGGCCGCGTTGGAGAGGGACTCCAGGACGGAGTCCTCGGGACTGCGCTCGACCTCGTTCGCGTCGAGCATCTCGCCGGTGGTGACCTCCAGCCGGAAGCGGCTGGACTTGAAGTGGTCGGCCACCAGGTTGCGCGCGATCGTCACGAGCCACGCACCGAAGTCGCGGCCCTGCCAGGTGAAGGTGGAGATGCGGCGCAGCGCGCGCAGGAAGGTCTCGCTGGTGAGATCCTCCGCGGTCGCCTTGCCGCCGACCCGGTAGTAGATGTAGCGGTACACCGTGTCGCTGTACTGGTCGTACAGGCGGCCGAAGGCCTCGGCCTCGCCCGCCTGGGCGCGTTCGACCAGGTCCATCATGCGGGCCTGGTCGCTGTCGGCGGTGGGGCGGCGGGGGGTGGGGGCGGCCTGGGTGCTCGTGCCGGCGGTGCCGTTCGACCCCCCGGCCGCGCGGCCGCGTCTGCCCACCGTCGCTCCGCCGTCCGTCAGGGCGTAGCAAGGACCGGCCGGGCCGAAGCCGGCAGGGACCGCGGCGGCGAAGGCGGGGACGGCGTACGCGGTGGGGACGAAGCCGCGCAGGTGGTCGAGGACCGTTGCGCGCAGCGTAGCCAGGCCCGAGGCGTCAACCCCGACAGGTGGGTACACGGGACTCCCAGAGGCAGAGCTTCCATCACGTGCAGTGCGGGACCGTTCACCCGTCGTGGCGACAGATGGCCGGTGGCATGCGTTTGAGGAGAATAACGCTTCGTACAGGCGGCGCTACACCCAGTTGCTCAAATCACCGCTTCCGACACTTCTGTTGCGTGTCGAGGGCATATTCAGGCGCAGTTGGTGATCGATTCTTGATCGCTTGGATACGCGGAATGGACGGTTCCAAGGGGGCTCGCGACCGAGTCGGGCAGCGCGGAGTGGCCGGCCGGACAGGGGGGTAGGGCTGGGGGAATGGCCTGGGTCAACGGGCCCGGAACGCACGGGAAGCCGCCCCGCGGGGTGCGGGACGGCTCCGGTGCTGGCGGCGGTGGGTGGAAGGGTTCGCCGGGCTACTTGCGGCGGCGGTGCAGGGCGATGGCGGCGGCCGCGCCGCCGGCGATCGCGCCGACTCCGGCGGCGGCCGGGACGCCGACCTTCACGGCCTTGCGGCCGGTCCGATAGTCGCGCAGCCGCCAGTCGTTGGTCCGGGCATGCTTGCGCAGTTTTGTGTCGGGATTGATCGCGTACGGATGCCCGACCAGTGACAGCATCGGGATGTCGTTGTGCGAATCGCTGTACGCGGCGCAGCGGTCGAGGTCCAGGCCCTCGGCGGCGGCCAGCGCGCGGACCGCCTCCGCCTTCGCGGGACCGTGCAGGGGTTCGCCGACGAGGCGGCCGGTGTAGATGCCGTCGACGGATTCGGCGACGGTGCCCAGGGCGCCGGTCAGGCCGAGGCGGCGGGCGATGATCGTGGCCGTCTCCACGGGGGCGGCGGTGACCAGCCACACCTTCTGTCCGGCGTCGAGGTGGGCCTGGGCGAGGGCGCGGGTGCCGGGCCAGATCCGCTCGGCCATGTACTCGTCGTAGATCTCCTCGCCGATGAGCATCAGCTCGGAGACCTTGTGGCCCTTGACGATGGACAGGGCGCTGTCGCGGGCGTCCTGCATGTGCTCGGGGTCCTCGACGCCGGCGAGCCGGAACCAGGCCTGCTGCCAGGCGAAGCGGGCGAGCTCGCGGCGGCGGAAGAACTCGCGCTTGTAGAGGCCGCGGCCGAAGTGGAAGATCGCGGCGCCCTGCATGACGGTGTTGTCGAGGTCGAAGAAGGCGGCGGCGAGGTCGTCGCCGGCGACGGGGAACTCCGCCTCGGCCTCCGCTTCCTCGAGGGCTTCGAGATCGGTGTCGAGGTCGAGGTCGGATTCCGTGAGGTGCGGGGATTCGCCCAGTGCGGACTTGCGGGCGGCCTCGGCCGAGGCCTCGCCTGCCAGTACGCTCCGCGCGGTTGCGGAGCGTCTACGGGGTGTGAGCCATCCGAGAGCGGCCATGTGGCGAGCATAGCCACTGTGTTCGGGAGTTCCCGAACCGATGGGAAACGGAGGCGTTAACACTTCGGGACGGCGCCGCCGAGAATGGAGGCATGAGCCCTTTGTTGCGACGTAAAGAGAAGAAGCGTCCCGGCGAGCGGATGGTGACGCTCATCGGGAAGCCGGGATGCCACCTGTGCGACGACGCCGAGGAGGTCGTCGTGAAGGTGTGCGCCGAGACGGGCGCCCAGTGGGAGAAGAAGGACATCTCGCAGGACGAGGAGCTCTACCGGCTGCACTGGGAGCAGATCCCGGTGGTGTTGGTGGACGGCGAGCAGCACACCTTCTGGCGGGTGAACCCGGACCGGCTGCGTCGGGCATTGGAGGCCTGAGCCGCTTCCCGGTTACCATCGTGGGCGATTTGCGGGGTCTGGGGGCGTATCTGTGAGGAGTGTGTACGGGTTTGCCCCCCTTTGGATTTGAACGGGTTCGGCGCGCCGTTGACGCCGCTCTTATGTGCCGCGGTCGCGTGACCCCGGTCACTTTGGTCGGACAAAATGGACACAATCTTTGTGCACGCGTTCACAAAGGCATAGCCTGCTGTCGACGGGGCGGTCCTGGGACAAGTGGCCGCCTGCAGCCCCGCTCATCCCGCAGGAGCATCGTGGCAACTGGCCGAACTCACCGACCGGCGACCCGCAGCCGAGGTATTCCCGAGGCCACTGTCGCCCGGCTTCCGCTGTACTTGCGTGCCCTCACCGCGCTCTCCGAGCGATCGGTGCCCACGGTGTCCTCCGAAGAGCTCGCGGCCGCCGCCGGAGTCAACTCCGCCAAGCTGCGCAAGGACTTCTCCTACCTGGGTTCCTACGGCACCCGCGGCGTCGGCTACGACGTCGAGTACCTCGTCTACCAGATCTCCCGCGAACTCGGCCTCACTCAGGACTGGCCGGTCGTCATCGTCGGCATCGGCAACCTCGGCGCCGCGCTCGCCAACTACGGCGGTTTCGCGTCCCGCGGCTTCCGCGTGGCCGCGCTGATCGACGCCGACCCCGCGATGGCCGGAAAGCCCGTCGCCGGGATGCCCGTGCAGCACACCGATGACCTGGAGAAGATCATCGAGGAGAACGGCGTCTCGATCGGTGTCATCGCGACGCCGGCCGGTGCGGCCCAGCAGGTCAGCGAGCGGCTGATCGCGGCCGGCGTCACCTCCATCCTGAACTTCGCGCCCACCGTGCTGTCCGTGCCGGACGGCGTGGACGTGCGCAAGGTCGACCTGTCCATCGAGCTCCAGATCCTGGCGTTCCACGAGCAGCGCAAGGCCGGGGAGGAAGCGGCGGCCGCCGCTGCCACCGGCGGCTCCTCCGTGGGCGGCGCCGCACCCGCCGCGGCCGTGGTGCCGCCGGCCGGGCGGGCGGCCGCCGAGGCGCGCGAGGCGCGCAAGGGCGGACCCGAGGGCGACGTCCCGGCGGTGATGCCGGCATGAGTCTGCTCGTCGTAGGACTGAGCCACCGCAGCGCGCCCGTGAGCGTGCTGGAGCGCGCCTCGCTGTCTGCCGACGCGAAGGTGAAGCTGCTGCACGACACGCTGGCCGCGGAGCCGGCGGCGGAGGCGGCGGTGCTCGCCACGTGCAACCGGATCGAGCTGTACGCCGACGTGGACAAGTTCCACGCCGGCGTCGCCGAGCTGTCCACGCTGCTGGCGCAGCACAGCGGTGTCGCGCTGGAGGAACTCACTCCGTACCTGTACGTGCACTACGAGGACCGGGCGGTGCACCACCTGTTCTCGGTGGCGTGCGGGCTGGACTCGATGGTGGTCGGCGAGGGCCAGATCCTCGGGCAGATCAAGGACGCGCTGGCGCTGGGGCAGGAGCTCCACACGGCGGGGCGTCTGATCAACGATCTTTTCCAGCAGGCGCTGCGGGTCGGCAAGCGGGCGCACTCGGAGACCGGGATCGACCGGGCCGGGCAGTCGCTGGTCACCTTCGGGCTGGAGCAGCTGGCCGTGCGGGTGCCGGTGGCCGAGTGGGCCGCGGGCAAGCGGGCGCTGGTGATCGGCGCCGGGTCGATGTCCTCGCTGGCCGCGGCGACGCTGGCGCGGGTGGGGGTGGCCGAGGTCGTGGTGGCCAACCGGACCGCCGAGCGGGCGGAGCGGTTGGCGGAGATTCTGGTTGCCTCGGGCACCGGCGTGAAGGCTGCGGCCGTTGCGATGTCCGCCGTCGCGGATGAGCTGACACGAGTCGACGTCGTGGTGTCCTGCACCGGGGCCACTGGGCTGGTGCTGACCGCCGATGACGTGCTCGCCGCCGTGTCCCGGGGCGCTGCCCCAGACCCCGCTCCTCAAACGCCGGAGGGGCTGGATTTGGCCCCCGCCGTCGGTTCACTGCAGGGGCTGGACTTGGCTCCCGCAGGAGATTCGGCTTCCGGGCAGGAGGCGGCTCCCGCCGGACCGGACCCCGAGGTCGTGGCCAAGCTGGTTGCCGCCGCCGAGGCCGGAGGCCGGCTGGCTGACGCCGGGGCCGTGCGGACCTTCGCCGCCGCGCCGGAGGCCGACGGGTGTCCCGTTGGGCTCGACGCGCCGGCCGGGGATCCCGCACGTACCGCCGGTGGGCGAGTGGCGTTGACCGGGGTCGACGCCAACTCGCTCGAGCTGCACGGGACCTGGGCCGATCAGGGGGAGGCCGCCGCGCAGCGGCAGCCCCGCAAGAGCGCTCGCAGCCAGGCCGACGGGATGCCCGTACGGCTCGCGCTGCTGGACCTGGCCATGCCCAGGGACATCGATGCCGCCGTGCATCGGATTCCCGGCGTGCGGCTCGTCGACATCGAGAGCCTTGCCGAGGCTTCCGCGGACGCGCCGATGGCGGCCGACGTGGACGCCGTGCGCGGGATAGTGGCCGAGGAAGTCGCCGCCTTCGGTGCGGCGCAGCGGGCCGCGCACATCACGCCCACCGTCGTCGCCCTGCGCGCCATGGCGGCCGAAGTCGTGGCCATGGAGGTGGCGCGGCTCGACGGGCGGGTGCCCGATCTCGACGAGCGGCAGCGTGCCGAGGTCACCCAGACCGTGCGCCGCGTCGTCGACAAGCTCCTCCACGCGCCGACCGTGCGCGTCAAGCAGCTCGCGAGCGAGCCCGGCGGCGCCGGGTACGCCGAGGCGCTGCGCGAACTCTTCGACCTCGACCCTCAGACGGTGGCATCCGTCAGCCGGGCGGACGCGGCCGATCCGAAGAACGACGACGACCCAGGACGGGCATCATGAACACACGTCCCGACCAGCCGCTGCGGCTCGGTACGCGGCGGAGCAAGCTGGCCATGTCCCAGTCGGGCCACGTCGCCGACGCGGTACGGGCGATCACCGGCCGTCCCGTCGAGCTCGTGGAGATCACGACGTACGGCGACGTCTCGCGCGAGCACCTCGCGCAGATCGGCGGTACGGGCGTGTTCGTCACCGCCCTGCGCGACGCGCTGCTGCGCGGCGAGGTCGACTTCGCCGTGCACTCGCTGAAGGACCTGCCGACCGCCCAGCCCGACGACCTCGTGATCGCGGCCATGCCGCTGCGCGAGGACGCGCGGGACGCGCTCGTCGCCCGTGACGGCCTGACCTTCGAGCAGCTGCCCGACGGGGCCCGGATCGGTACCGGGTCGCCGCGTCGGACGGCGCAGCTCAACCACCTGGCGCTGGCCCTGGGCAAGCGGATCGAGACGGTGCCGATCCGCGGCAACGTCGACACCCGCATCGGGTTCGTGCGCGCCGGCGAGCTCGACGCCGTCGTGCTGGCCGCCGCCGGGCTGAACCGGATCGGGCGCGGTGACGAAGCGACCGACCTGCTGTCCGTCGACAGCGTCCTGCCCGCCCCCGGCCAGGGAGCCCTGGCCGTGGAGTGCCTCGCGTCCGATACGGACCTCATCGCCGCGCTCGCGCAGCTCGACGACCCGCACACGCGGGCCGCCGTGACCGCGGAGCGTTCCCTGCTCGCCGCCCTGGAGGCCGGGTGCAGCGCACCCGTGGGCGCGTTCGCCGATCTGCTGGCGGATGGGGAGATTGTCAATGAAATGCGCCTGCGCGGCGTCGTCGGAACCCTCGACGGCTCGACGCTGGTGCAGCTGTCCACCACCGGTCCCGTGCCCCAGTCGTACGACGAGGCCATGGCGCTCGGCCGCGAACTCGCGGACGAGATGCTGGCCAAGGGCGCGGCCGGTCTGATGGGGGAGCGACCGTGAGCCCCACAAGTCTGAACACCTCCGCTTTTGCGGGCGTCGCCGCCCACGGGCACGTCACCTTCCTCGGTGCCGGCCCGGGCGACCCAGGTCTGCTGACGCTGCGCGCCGTGGAGGCGCTCGCGGCGGCGGACGTGCTGATCGCGGAGCCCGAGGTGCTCGACGTCGTACGGACGCATGCGCGCACGGGTGTCGACACGCCGCAGCTGACGATCGCTGACGAAGCGTCAGCGGCCGCCGGGGTCCCGGTGATCCGCGATGCCGCCAATCTTGTCATGGAGGCCGCGCGCTCCGGCAGGCGGGTCGTCCGTGCCGTCACAGGCGACCCCGGGCTCGACGGGAACGCCGCCGAGGAGATGCTCGTCTGCGCCACCGAGGGCATCCCCTTCGAGGTGGTGCCGGGCGTCGCGACCGCGGTGGGCGTGCCCGCGTACGCGGGTGTGCCGCTGAGCAACAAGCAGGGTGCGGACGTCCGGTTCGTGGACGCGCGCAACGCCTCGGCGCGCTGCTGGAGCGAGGTGGGCGCGAGCGACGGGATCCTCGTGGTCTCCGCGACGCTGGAGACGGTCTCGGCCGCCGCCGCCGAGCTGGTGGGCGCCGGGCGCAAGCCCGACACCCCGCTGACGGTGACGGTCGCCGGTACGACGACGCGCCAGCGGACGTGGAGCGCGACCCTGGGGACCATCGCCCAGGTGTTCAAGCAGGGCAAGATCCTCCCCTCCCCGGAGGGTGCCCGGCCCGTCATATGCGTGGTCGGTGAGCACGGCGCCGCCGCGCGGCGCGAGGAGCTGGCCTGGTTCGAGTCGAAGCCGCTGTTCGGCTGGCGGGTCCTCGTACCGCGCACCAAGGAGCAGGCCGCCTCGCTCTCCGACCAGTTGCGTTCGTACGGCGCGGTGCCGCACGAGGTGCCGACCATCGCCGTGGAGCCGCCGCGCACCCCGCAGCAGATGGAGCGGGCGGTCAAGGGCCTGGTGACGGGCCGCTACGAGTGGATCGCGTTCACCTCGGTCAACGCCGTGAAGGCGGTCCGGGAGAAGTTCGAGGAGTACGGGCTCGACGCGCGTGCCTTCGCGGGCATCAAGGTGGCCGCGGTGGGCGAGCAGACCGCCGCCGCGCTCGTGGAGTTCGGCGTGAAGCCGGACCTGGTGCCGAGCGGTGAGCAGTCCGCGGCCGGGCTGCTGGAGGACTGGCCGCCGTACGACCCGGTCTTCGACCCGATCGACCGCGTCTTCCTGCCGCGCGCCGACATCGCGACCGAGACGCTGGTCGCCGGGCTGATCGAGCTCGGGTGGGAGGTCGACGACGTCACCGCCTACCGGACCGTGCGCGCGTCGCCGCCGCCGGCGGACACCCGTGAGGCGATCAAGGGCGGCGGCTTCGACGCCGTTCTCTTCACGTCGTCCTCGACGGTGCGCAACCTGGTGGGCATCGCCGGGAAGCCGCACAACGTCACCGTGATCGCGTGTATCGGGCCGGCGACGGCCAAGACCGCGGAGGAGCACGGGCTGCGGGTCGACGTCCTGTCGCCGGAGCCGAGCGTGAGCAAGCTGGCGGAGGCGCTCGCCGAGTACGGCGCGGCGCGCCGCGAGGCGGCCAAGGAGGCCGGCGAGACGGTGTTCCGGCCGAGCGAGCGCCGGCCGGGTGCGCGGCGTCGTCGTACGACGTGAGCGGCTTAAGCGGGCCGGCCGCCTGCGGTCGGGTACGGGAAGGGGCCTGGTGCGATCGCACCAGGCCCCTTCCCGTACCCAGGCGGGATTGAGTAGTTGTGCGGATCCGGGCGACGGCCGGCCGCGGTTGAGTGGTGCCATGACCGAGCTCGAGCTTGACCGGGACCGGCGGGCCTTCATCGCGCCGCTGGCCTCCACCCTGCTGACCCTGCCCCTGGCCTTCGTGTCGCTGCTGTACGCGGGGCTGTCGCCGATGGCCTGTGACTCCTGCGGGACGGAGGCCGCCGACGCTTTCGACTCCAGCTTCGAGATCGCCTGGCCGGTGTTCATGGTGGGGCTGGTGGGTGTGTTCGGGCTGTTGGTGTGGTGCTGGGCCCTGCCGTGGCGGACGCGCAACGCCGCCCGGCGGGTCGGTATCGCGATTGCCGCGCCCGTGGTGGTGCTGGTGAACGCGGTGGTGTTCTGGGGGCTGCTCGATCTGCCGTAGCCGGCGGGGCCGGGCAGGGCTCTACGCTTGTGCCGACTGTTCTCGATGCTCGAAGAGGCGACTGACGTATGAGCGCGTACGGATCCTTCCCCGGCTCGCGGCCCCGCCGGCTGCGCACCACCCCGGCGATGCGGCGGATGGTCGCGGAGTACCGGCTGCACCCCTCCGACCTGATCCTCCCGGCCTTCGTACGCGAGGGCATCAGCGAGCCGCTGGCGATCTCGGCGATGCCGGGGGTGGTCCAGCACACGCGGGACACGCTGCGGAAGGCCGCCGTGGAGGCGGTCGAGGCGGGTGTCGCGGGGATCATGATCTTCGGGGTCCCGGCCGACGAGAACAAGGACGCGCTGGGCACGGCGGGCACCGAGCCGGACGGGATCCTCCAGGTCGCGATCCGCGACGTGAAGGCCGAGGTGGGCGATGATCTGGTGATCATGTCCGACCTGTGCCTGGACGAGTACACCGACCACGGGCACTGCGGGGTGCTCGACGAGCAGGGCCGCGTGGACAACGACGCGACGCTGGAGCGGTACGCGGAGATGGCCCAGGTGCAGGCCGATGCCGGTGTCCACGTGGTCGGTCCCAGCGGGATGATGGACGGCCAGGTCGGTGTCATCCGCGACGCGCTCGACGAGACCGGGCACGAGGACGTGTCCATCCTGGCGTACACGGCGAAGTACTCGTCCGCCTTCTACGGGCCGTTCCGGGAGGCCGTGGCTTCCTCCCTGCAGGGCGACCGCAAGACCTACCAGCAGGACCCGGCGAACGCCCGCGAGTCGCTGCGGGAGCTGGCCCTCGACCTGGAGGAGGGCGCCGACATGGTGATGGTCAAGCCGGCCGGTCCCTACCTCGACATCCTGTACCGGGTCGCGCAGGCGGTGGACGTGCCGGTGGCGGCGTACCAGATCAGCGGTGAGTACGCGATGGTCGAGGCGGCCGCGGAGAAGGGCTGGATCGACCGCGACCGGGCCATCATGGAGACCCTGCTGGGCATCAAGCGGGCCGGCGCGGACACGATCCTCACGTACTGGGCGACCGAGGCCGCCCGGATGCTGCGCGCGGAGCGGTGACGGGGTACGGGCCCCGTAGGCACGGCGGTTGACCGCCGACGCCTCCGGGGCCCGCTGCCGGGGGTGGACCGGCGGTCAGCCGCCGTAGGGGGCTTCGGCCTTCTTGGCCTTCAGCGCGGTGCCCCACCACTCGATCGAGTCGAGGAGGGTCTTGGCCGCGGCCTCCGCCTGGGTGGGGTCGATCAGGGTGCCCTGCTCGTCGAACTGGCCCCACGGGCCGTGGAAGCCGACGGTGTCGCGGACGGTGACCGTGTGGCACTCGGCGAAGACCTGGCGCAGCTGCTCGACCGCGCGCATGCCGCCCGCGAGACCGCCGTAGCCGACGAAGCCGACCGGCTTGGCGTGCCACTCGGTGGTGTGCCAGTCGATCAGGGTCTTCAGCGAGGCCGGGAAGGAGTGGTTGTACTCCGGGGTGACCACGACGAACGCGTCGGCGGCGGCCAGCCGCGGGGAGACGCCGGCCAGCACGGCCTTCACGTCGTCCGACGGCGACGGCGACAGCTGGTGGGGCAGGTCGTGCTCGATCAGGTCGATCACGTCGATGTTCAGGTTCTCGCGCTGGCGGGCGACCCCGGCGAACCAGTTTGCGATGGTCGGGCCGAAGCGTCCCTCGCGGACACTGCCGATGATGATCGCGACGCGAAGCGACTCAGACATGGAAATACCTCCGATATGTACGGCGACGTCCCGGCCGTACCGGTGACGGACGGCGGCACGGTCCCGCGCTGGTGTACCTCACCTTGTTCCAGAGCGGGCGGAAAGATCAACTCCGTATCGGGGAGTACGTCGGCTTCCCCTGAGCGCCGCGCGTCCCGCCCCGCGGGAGGGGGTCAGCCGTAGCGGGCCGCCATCGCCGCCAGCGAGGCCTTGATCCGGGCCCGCAGCGCGGGCGGGGCCAGCACCTCGGCGTCCTCCGCCAGGGCCAGGAACTGTGCCTGCGCGTGCGGCTCCGACTCGATCGGGAGCACCGCCCGCGTCCAGCCCGGCAGCTCGGGGTCCGGCTCGCCGTTCGCCGCCAGCGCCCGCGCCTGGGCGCCCGTCAGCTGGGCCGCCGCGCGCGCGGAGAGCCGTACGAGCGCCTCCTCCGGGTGGAGCCGCTCGTGGAAGTCGGCCTGGGCCCGGCGCCAGTGCTCCGCCAGGTCGAAGCCCTCCGGCAGCTCCGCCACCTCCCCGGTCTCGGCGACCCGCAGGATCTGGTCCACGCGGTACGTGCGGGGGCCGGGCCGCTGCGCCGCGCCGGCCGGGCCCGCCACCAGGTACCAGCGGCCCGCCTTGAGGACCAGGCCGTAGGGGGCGAGGCGGCGGTCCACCTCCCGCGGCTCCTTCCAGCGCCGGTAGCGCACCTCGATCACCCGGCCCCGCCACACCGCGTCGGCCACCCGCCCGAGGTGCGGGGCCTCCTCGTGCTCCGCGTACCAGCCCGGCGCGTCCAGGTGGAAGCGCAGCCGCATCCGGTCGGCCTGGGCGCGCAGTTCGGGCGGCAGGGCCGCGCGGAGCTTGAGCTGCGCCGCCGACAGGGCCCGGCCGAGGCCCAGTTCGGCCGCGGGACCCGGCATGCCGGCCAGGAACAGGGCCTCCGCCTCGCCGGAACTGAGCCCGGTCAGCCGGGTGCGGTAGCCGGCGAGCAGCTGGTAGCCCCCGCTGTGCCCGGCGTCCCCGTAGAGCGGCACGCCCGCGGCGGCCAGGGCCTCCGCGTCCCGGTAGACGGTACGGACGGACACCTCCAGCTCCCGCGCGAGCTCGGCGGCGGTCATCCGCCCGCGGGTCTGGAGCAGCAGCAGCATCGAGAGCAGACGGCTGGACTTCACTGACACAGGATGTCAGTGGAGCGCTCCTACGGTCCTCGCATGAACGATTTCGACTTCCTGGTCGGCAGCTGGAACGTGACCAACCGCTGGCGCACCGATTTCCTCGACCCCTCCAGTGAGTGGGAGGAGTTCCCGGCCGTCTCCCACATCTCGCGGCACTTCGACGGCGGGGCCAGCTTCGACGAGATCGACTTCCCGACGAAGGGCTTCGGCGGTCTGACGCTGCGGCTGTTCGACCGGCAGCGCGAGGAGTGGTCACTGTACTGGTCGAGCCGCCGGACCGGGGTGCTGTTCCCGCCCGTGGTCGGCCGGTTCGCCGACGGCACGGGCGTGTTCGAGGGCGAGGACACGCACGACGGGAAGGCGGTGCGCGTGCGGTTCGTGTGGAGCGGCACCCGGACCGACTCCCCGCGCTGGGAGCAGTTCTTCTCGGTCGACGGGGGCGAGAGCTGGCTGCGGAACTGGACGATGGACTTGGAGCGTCGTCCCTGAAGCAGTGCGCCCGCCGGGCCGGCCACGGGGGACCGGCCGGGCGGGCGCACGCGGCACGCGCCCGCACGCGGCACGCGCCCGCACGCGGCACGCGCCCCAACTCCGCCCGCAGCCCGGCCCGTAGCTCCGCCCACAACCTCGCCCGCAATAAAACATGCAAGCGTGCTTGATTGTTTTATCGAAGGCTGCCAGTCTTCCCCTCACGCCGAGAGGGGAGCGCCACCGTGCCCGATCCGTCCGCCGACGCCGTCACCGCCGTCTACGCCGATCTGCGTGAGGAGGGCCGCGAACTCGACTCTCTGGTAGCCGAGTTGACCGACGCCCAGTGGGCCCTGCCCACCCCCGCGCCCGGCTGGAGCATCAGCCACCAGATCGCCCACCTGCACTGGACCGACCGGGCCGCACTGCTCTCCCTCACCGACGCCACCGCCTTCGGCCGCATGGTCGAAGAGGCCCTCAAGGCCCCCGACTCCTTCGTCGACGAGGGCGCCGAGGAGGGCGCGAAGCTGCCGCCCGGCGAGCTGGCGGCCCGCTGGCGGAGCACCCGTACCGCCCTCGACGAGGCGCTCGCCGCCGCCTCGCCCGACACCCGCTTCCCCTGGTACGGGCCGCCGATGAAGGCCGCCTCGATGGCGAGCGCCCGGCTGATGGAGACCTGGGCGCACGGCCAGGACGTCGCCGACGCGCTCGGCGTGCGCCGCACCCCGACCGCGCGGCTGCGGCACGTGGCGCGGATCGGCGTACGGGCCCGCGACTACGCCTACGCCGTACGCGGACTGCCCGCACCCGCCGAGGAGTTCCGGGTGGAACTGGCGGCCCCCGACGGCTCCGGGACGTGGACGTACGGGCCGGCGGACGCCCCGCAGCGGATCACGGGCCCGGCGCTCGACTTCTGCCTGCTGGTCACCCAGCGGGCCCACCGCGCCGACCTCGCCCTGACCGCGACCGGCCCCGACGCGGGCCGCTGGCTCGACATCGCCCAGGCCTTCGCGGGCCCGGCGGGCGCCGGACGCGAGCCGGGAGCCGCCCGATGACCCGCAGGCCACCGCTCCGCATCGGCAACGCCTCCGGCTTCTACGGCGACCGCTTCGACGCCCTGCGCGAGATGCTGACCGGCGGCCCGCTCGACGTGCTGACCGGCGACTACCTCGCCGAGCTGACCATGCTGATCCTCGGCCGCGACCGGCTGAAGAACCCGGACCACGGCTACGCCAAGACCTTCCTGCGCCAGCTGGAGGAAGGGCTCGGCCTCGCGCACGAGCGGGGCGTACGGATCGTCACGAACGCGGGCGGCCTCAACCCGGCCGGACTCGCCGACGCCGTACGGGCCCTGGCCGCCAAGGTCGGCGTCCCCGTCACCGTCGCGCACGTCGAGGGCGACGACCTGATGCCGTACGCCGGTTCAGAGGGTGCCCTGACCGCCAACGCCTACCTCGGCGGCGCGGGCATCACCGCCTGCCTGCGGGCCGGCGCGGACGTGGTCATCACCGGCCGGGTCACCGACGCCGCGCTGGTCAGCGGCCCCGCGGCCTGGTGGTTCGACTGGGCCCCGGACGACTACGACCGGCTGGCCGGAGCGGTGGTCGCGGGCCACGTCCTGGAGTGCGGAACCCAGGCCACCGGCGGCAACTACGCCTTCTTCACCGCCCACGACGTCCGCCGGCCCGGCTTCCCCCTCGCCGAGATCCACGAGGACGGCTCCTCGCTGATCACCAAGCACCCGGGCACTGGCGGAGCCGTCACGGCCGGCACCGTCACCGCGCAACTCCTGTACGAGACCCAGGGCGCGCGGTACCTCGGCCCGGACGTCACCGCCCGCCTGGACACGCTCCGGCTCACCGGGGACGGACCGGACCGGGTACGGATCTCGGGCGTCCTCGGCGAAGCCCCGCCGCCCACCCTCAAGGTGGGCGTCACACGCATCGGCGGCTGGCGCAACGAGGTGGTCTTCGTCCTGACCGGCCTGGACATCGAGGCCAAGGCGGCCCTGGTCCGCGCGCAGCTGTCCGAAGCGCTGGACGGGGTCGCCGACGCGACCTGGACCCTGGCCCGCACGGACCACGAGGACGCCCCGACGGAGGAGACGGCCAGCGCGCTGCTGCGGCTGGTGGTCCGCGATGCCTCGCCGGAGCGCGTGGGGCGGGGCCTCACGTCGGCGGCGGTGGAGCTGGCGCTCGCGAGCTACCCGGGGTTCCACGTCACGGCCCCACCGGGCGCTGCGCAGCCGTACGGGGTGTTCAGCTCGGCCGTCGTCCCGGCGTCCTCGGTCCCCCACACGGCGGTCCTGGCGGACGGCACCCACCTGCCGGTGCCGGGGGCCGCTGCGCGGGGCCTGTCCCCCACCCCGCCCCTTCCCGGCAGTACCGATATGCGGCTCCGCCGCGTGGGGGCTCCGCCCCAGACCCCGTCGGGGCTCCGCCCCGAACCCCGCGCCTCGAACGCCGGCGAGGCTGAGATCTGCCTGGCGGAAACTCCAGCCCCTCCGGCGTTTGAGGAGCGGGGTCTGGGGCGGAGCCCCCACGCGGCGGAGCCGCAGATCGGTACTGCGGGAAGGGGCGGGGTGGGGGACGAGCCGCCCGCAGGGCACACCACCCGCGCGCCGCTCGGCGCACTGGCCGGGGCCCGCAGCGGCGACAAGGGCGGGGACGCCAACATCGGCGTGTGGGTCGGGACCGACGCCGCCTGGGAGTGGCTGCACCGCACCCTCACGGTCGAACTGCTCCAGAGGCTGCTCCCCGAAGCCCGGGACCTCCCCGTAACCCGCCACGCCCTCCCGAACCTACGTGCCCTGAACTTCACCATCAGCCGCATCCTCGGCGACGGCGTCGCCTCCGGCCACCGCTTCGACCCCCAGGCCAAGGCCCTCGGCGAATGGCTCCGCGCCCGCCACCTCGACATCCCGACAGACCTGCTGTCCACCCCGGAGGGGACCGGCCCATGACCCGCCTCGGTACCACCGTCGACCCCCACGCCCCCGAGCACGCCCAGGCCCGTACCGCCGCCCTCGAACGGCTGGCCGCGCTCGACGCCGAGCACGCCAAGGCGCTCGCCGGCGGCGGAGAGAAGTACACCGCCCGCCACAGGGACCGCGGCAAGCTCCTGGCCCGCGAGCGCATCGAGCTGCTCCTCGACCCGGACACCCCGTTCCTGGAGCTGTCGCCGCTCGCCGCCTGGGGGAGCGACTACCCGGTCGGCGCCTCCATGGTCACCGGCATCGGCACGGTCGAGGGCGTCGAATGCCTGGTCACCGCCAACGACCCCACCGTCCGCGGCGGAGCCAGCAACCCCTGGACGCTGAAGAAGGCGCTGCGGGCCAACGAGATCGCCCTGCAGAACCGGCTCCCCGTCATCAGCCTCGTCGAGTCCGGCGGCGCCGACCTCCCCTCGCAGAAGGAGATCTTCATCCCGGGCGGGGCGATCTTCCGGGACCTGACCCGGCTCTCGGCCGCCGGCATCCCCACCATCGCGGTCGTCTTCGGCAACTCCACCGCCGGAGGCGCGTACGTCCCCGGCATGTCCGACCACACCGTCATGATCAAGGACCGCTCGAAGGTGTTCCTCGGCGGTCCGCCGCTGGTCAAGATGGCCACCGGCGAGGAGAGCGACGACGAGTCCCTCGGCGGGGCCGACATGCATGCCCGCACCTCGGGCCTCGCCGACCACTACGCCCTCGACGAGCACGACGCGATCCGCCGGGCCCGCCGGATCGTCGCCCGGCTCAACCACCGCCGGGCCCACCCGGAGCCGGCCCCGGGGGAGGAGCCGAAGTACGACCCGGAGGAACTCCTCGGCGTCGTGCCGCCCGACCTCAAGACGCCGTTCGACCCCCGCGAGGTCATCGCCCGGATCGTCGACGCCTCCGACTTCGACGAGTTCAAGCCCCTCTACGGGCCCAGCCTGGTCACCGGCTGGGCCACCCTCCACGGCTATCCGGTCGGCATCCTCGCCAACGCCCAGGGCGTGCTCTTCAGCGCCGAGTCCCAGAAGGCCGCCCAGTTCATCCAGCTCGCCAACCAGCGCGACATCCCCCTCCTCTTCCTCCACAACACCACCGGCTACATGGTCGGCAAGGAGTACGAGCAGGGCGGCATCATCAAGCACGGCTCGATGATGATCAACGCGGTCTCCAACTCCCGCGTCCCGCACCTCTCCGTCCTCATCGGCGCCTCCTACGGCGCCGGCCACTACGGCATGTGCGGCCGCGCCTACGAGCCCCGCTTCCTCTTCGCCTGGCCCAGCGCCAAATCGGCCGTCATGGGACCGGCGCAGCTCGCGGGGGTGCTCTCGATCGTCGCCCGCCAGTCCGCGGCCGCCAAGGGGCAGCCGTACGACGAGGAACAGGACGCCGGGATGCGCGCCTTCGTCGAGGCGCAGATCGAGTCCGAGTCCCTGCCCCTCTTCCTCTCCGGGCGGCTGTACGACGACGGCGTCATCGACCCGCGTGATACCCGCACCGTCCTCGGCCTGTGCCTGTCCGCCGTGCACAACGCCCCCGTCGAGGGCGCCCGCGGCGGCTTCGGCGTCTTCCGGATGTGAGCCAGATGACCATCACCTCCCTCCTCGTCGCCAACCGGGGCGAGATCGCCGTACGGATCTTCCTCACGGCCCGCGCCCTCGGCCTGGACACCGTGGCCGTCCACTCCGACCCGGACGCCGACGCCCTGCACGTCCGCACCGCCGACTGCGCCGTGCGCCTGCCCGGCGCGGCCCCCGCCGAGACCTACCTGCGCGGCGACCTGATCATCAAGGCCGCCCTCGCCGCCGGCGCCGACGCCGTCCACCCCGGCTACGGCTTCCTCTCCGAGAACGCAGGCTTCGCCCGCGAGGTCGAGGCCGCCGGCCTGATCTGGGTCGGCCCGCCGCCGGCCGCCATCGAGGCCATGGCCTCCAAGACCCGGGCCAAGGAGCTGATGCGGGCCGCCGGGGTCCCGCTCCTCGCCCCCGTCGATCCGGCCGCCGCCACCCACGCAGACCTGCCGCTCCTGCTCAAGGCCGCGGCGGGCGGCGGCGGGCGCGGCATGCGGGTGGTCCGCGACCTCGACCAGCTCAAGGCCGAGCTGGACGCCGCCGCCGCGGAGGCCCGTTCCGCCTTCGGCGACGGCGAGGTCTTCGCCGAGCCGTACGTCGAGCGGGCCCGCCACGTGGAGGTGCAGATCCTCGCCGACGCCCACGGGACCGTCTGGCCGCTCGGCACCCGCGACTGCTCCCTCCAGCGGCGCCACCAGAAGGTCATCGAGGAAGCCCCCGCGCCCGGGCTGCCGGAAGGCCTGCGCGAGGGCCTCCACCAGGCGGCCGTCGCCGCCGCCCGCGCCGTCTCCTACCGGGGCGCCGGCACGGTCGAGTTCCTGGTCACCGCCGACGGCCGCCCGTACTTCCTGGAGATGAACACCCGCCTCCAGGTGGAACACCCCGTCACCGAAGCCGTGTTCGGCATCGACCTCGTCGCCCTCCAGCTGCGGATCGCCGAGGGCGCGGCCCTGCCGCTTTCGCCCCCGCACCCCACCGGCCACGCCGTGGAGGCCCGGCTCTACGCCGAGGACCCCGCCCAGGACTGGCGCCCGCAGACCGGCGTCCTGCACACCCTCGACGTCCCCGGCGAGGTCCGCGTGGACACCGGCTTCACCGCCGGGGACGACATCGGCATCCACTACGACCCCATGCTGGCCAAGGTCGTCGCCCACGCGCCCACCCGCGCCGAGGCCGTCCGCGTCCTCGCCCACGCCCTGTCCCGGGCCCGGATCCACGGGCTCACCACCAACCGCGAGCTCCTCGTACGGTCCCTGCGCCACCCGGAGTTCACCGCCGGGCAGCTCGACACGGGGTTCTACGAACGCCACCTCGCCGCCCTCACCGCCCGCACCGAAGACGCCCCCGACGCCACCCTGGCAGCCCTCGCCGCGGCCCTCGCCGAGGCGGCCCCCGCCCCGGGCGCCTCCCTCGCCGCCCGCCTGGGCGGCTGGCGCAACGTCCGCTCGCAGCCGCAGACCCGCCGCTACACCTCGGCCGGCACCGAGTACGAGGTCGCGTACCACCCGCTCGACCACCCGGGAGTCCGGCTCCTGTCCGCCACCCCCACCCTCGTCACGCTCGAAGTCGACGGGATCCGCCGCCTGTTCCACGTGAAACAAAATTCGAACAAGCCCGAGGTCTACGTCGACTCCACCTTCACCGGAGCCCACACCCTCACCCCCGTCCCCCGGTTCGCCGACCCCCAGGACCGCACCGAACCGGGCTCCCTGCTCGCCCCCATGCCCGGCACCGTCGTCCGTGTCGCCGAGGGCCTCGCCCCCGGCCAGTCCGTCACCGCCGGGCAGCCCTTGCTCTGGCTGGAGGCCATGAAGATGGAGCACCGCATCCTCGCCCCCGCCTCCGGCACGCTCACCGCGCTCCACGCCGCCACCGGCCAACAGGTCGAATTCGGCGCCCTGCTCGCCGTAGTCCAGGAGGAACCGCACGCATGAGCCACACCATCGAATCCGAAGAACACGCAGCCCTGCGCACGGCGGTAGCCGCCCTCGGCCGCCGCTACGGCCGCGACTACCTCGCCCGCGTCGCCCGCGAAGGCGGCCACCCCGACGAGCTGTGGGCCGACGCCGCCAAGCTCGGCTACCTCGGCGTGAACCTCCCCGAGGAGTACGGCGGCGGAGGCGGCGGCATCGCCGAACTCTCCATCGTCCTCGAAGAACTCGGCGCCGCCGGCTGCCCGCTCCTCATGATGGTCGTCTCACCCGCCATCTGCGGCACGGTCATCTCCCGCTTCGGCACCGACGCCCAGAAACAGGAGTGGCTCCCCGGCCTCGCCGACGGCACCCGCACCATGGCCTTCGGCATCACCGAACCGGACGCCGGCTCCAACTCCCACCGCATCACCACCACCGCCCGCCGCGACGGCGACGACTGGATCCTCACCGGCCGCAAGGTCTTCATCTCCGGCGTGGACATCGCCGACGCCACCCTCATCGTCGGCCGCACCGAAGACGCCCGAACGGGGCGCCTCAAGCCCTGCCTGTTCATCGTCCCCCGCGACGCCCCGGGCTTCTCCCGCACGGTCATCGACATGGAACTCCAGGCGGCGGAGAAGCAGTTCGAGCTGACTCTCGACGACGTACGCCTGCCCTCCTCCGCCCTCGTCGGCGACGAGGACGCGGGCCTGCTCCAGCTCTTCGCCGGACTCAACCCCGAGCGCATCATGACCGCCGCCTTCGCCATCGGCATGGGCCGCTACGCCCTCGCCAAGGCCGTCGACTACGCCAAGACCCGCCAGGTGTGGAAGGACCCCATCGGCGCCCACCAGGCCGTGGCCCACCCCCTCGCGGCGGCCCACATCGAGCTGGAACTCGCCCGCCTGATGATGCAGAAGGCGGCCGCGCTGTACGACGCGGGGGACGACATGGGGGCGGGCGAGGCCGCGAACATGGCGAAGTACGCGGCGGGGGAGGCCTGTGTCCGCGCGGTGGACCAGGCCGTCCACACGCTGGGCGGCAACGGCCTCACCCGCGAGTACGGCCTCGCCTCCCTGATCACGGCGGCCCGGGTCTCCCGGATCGCCCCGGTCAGCCGCGAGATGATCCTCAACTTCGTCTCCCACCAGACCCTGGGCCTCCCCAAGTCGTACTAGCCGGGGCGCGGGTCCCGCTGCGCGGAGCCGTCCCCCACCCCGCCCCTTCCCGAAACCGGGGCTCCGCCCCAGACCCCGCGCCTCAAACGCCGGCGAGGCTGGATCGTCCTGGCCCGGACTCCCAGGCCGGGGACGGGGTGGGGTGTTGTCCGGGACGTAGAACGTGATTTGTGGCGCATCCGCTGCTCGTACAAGCTGATCCGGCCAGGGCGCCATAAATCATGAGTCCCGGATGACACCCCACCCCGTCCCCGGCCCCACAGGGCCCCCGCGCCCGGCACGGGACCCCGCCAGGGGACCCAGCCAGGGGACTGCCGAGCCCCCGGCACGGGACCCGGCATGGGCTCCGGCCAGGGACCCCGCAGTACCCCCCGTCAGGGGAGCCGCCCCACCCGCAACCCCTCCGGAGGAGACATGCCACCCGTCCACGCCGCGCGAGCGACCGGCGTCGCCACACTCACCCTCGACTCCCCGGCCAACCGCAACGCGCTCTCCGCCGACCTCGTCGCAGCCCTGCGTGCCGCGCTCGCCGCGGCCTCGGCGGACCCGGAGGTCCGGGCCGTCGTCCTCACCCACACCGGGACCACCTTCTGCGCCGGCGCCGACCTCAAGTCGCCCTGCGACCCCGCCGACTTCCTCGCCCTGCTCCGCGAGATCGCCGAACTCCCCAAGCCGGTCGTGGCCCGCGTCACCGGCCACGTCCGCGCCGGCGGCCTCGGCCTGCTCGGCGTCTGCGACATCGCCGCCGCCGGGCCGGAGTCCACGTACGCGTTCACCGAGACCCACCTCGGCCTCGCCCCCGCCGTGATCTCGATCCCGCTGCTCCCGCGCCTGGACCCCCGCGCCGCAGCCCGCTACTTCCTCACTGCCGAGGCGTTCGACGCCGCCGAGGCGACCAGGATCGGCCTGCTCACCCTGCACGCCGAAGACGGCGACGTCGACAAGGCCCTCGAACCCGTCCTCGCCGGCCTGCGCAAGGCCGCCCCCCAGGCCCTGGCCGCCACCAAGTCGCTGACCGCCGCCTCGGTCCGCGAGGCCGTCGCCCGCGACGGCGCCCGCCTCACCGGGCTGTCCGCAGGACTCTTCGCCTCCGACGAGGCCCGCGAAGGCATCACCGCCCGCTTCGAGCGCCGGAGCCCGTCGTGGGTGCTGTGACCACGACGGACCACGGTCCCGGCCCCAAACAGGCCCGCAGCCGCGTCACCCGCCGCCACCTCCTGGAAGCGGCCGTCTCCTGCCTCGCGGAGCACGGCTGGGCCGGTTCCACCGTCTCCGTCGTCGCCGAGCGCGCCGGGGTCTCGCGGGGCGCCGCCCAGCACCACTTCCCGACCCGCGAGGACCTCTTCACCGCAGCCGTCGAGTACGTCGCCGAGGAGCGCTCCACCGCCCTGCGCGAGCTCTTCCAGGCCGGCCCGGCCTCCCGCCCCGCGGCCGTCGAGGCCATCGTGGACCTGTACACCGGCACCCTCTTCCGCGCCGCCCTCCAACTCTGGGTCGCCGCCTCCAACGAGGAGCAGCTGCGCCCCCGCGTCACCGAACTGGAGGCCCGCGTCGGCCGCGAGACCCACCGCATCGCCGTCGAGCTGCTGGGCGCCGACGAGTCCGTGCCCGGCGTACGGGAGACCGTCCAGGGCCTCCTCGACATGGCCCGCGGCCTGGGCCTGGCCAACGTCCTCACCGACGACACGGCCCGCCGGGCCCGCGTGGTGGCCCAGTGGTCCCGCATCATCGACGCCACCCTGGCCTGAACGCGCGAGGGCGCCGCACCCCACGAGGGGGATACGGCGCCCTTGGCCTGCGGGGACGGGATCAGGCGGTGTCGGCCATGTCCGCGTACCCCGAGATCTCGCGCGGGTCGCGCCGGCTCGGCCCGGTGTAGCGGGCCGACGGGCGGACCAGGCGGCCCGTGCGCTTCTGCTCCAGGATGTGCGCCGACCAGCCGGCCGTACGGGCGCACGTGAACATCGAGGTGAACATGTGCGCCGGGACCTCCGCGAAGTCCAGCATGATCGCGGCCCAGAACTCCACGTTGGTGGCGAGCACCCGGTCGGGGCGACGCGCGTGCAGCTCCTCCAGCGCGGCCTTCTCCAGCGCGGCGGCGACCTCGTAGCGCGGCGCGTCCAGCTCCTTCGCCGTACGCCGCAGCACGCGGGCGCGCGGGTCCTCGGCGCGGTAGACGCGGTGCCCGAAGCCCATCAGCCGCTCGCCCTTGTCCAGGGCCTTCTTCACGTACGCCACGGCGTCGCCGGAGCGCTCGATCTCCTCGATCATCCCCAGCACCCGGGACGGCGCCCCGCCGTGCAGCGGCCCGGACATCGCGCCGACGGCGCCCGACAGCGCGGCCGCGACGTCCGCACCGGTCGAGGCGATCACCCGCGCGGTGAACGTGGAGGCGTTCATCCCGTGCTCGGCGGCGGAGGTCCAGTACGCGTCGACGGCCTTCACGTGCCGCGGGTCGGGCTCGCCCCGCCAGCGGATCATGAACCGCTCGACGACGGACTCGGCCTTGTCGATCTCCTTCTGCGGCACCATCGGCAGGCCCTGCCCGCGGGCGGACTGGGCGACGTACGACAGCGCCATGACGGCGGCGCGCGCGAGATCGTCCCGCGCGGTCCGCTCGTCGATGTCCAGCAGGGGTTTCAGACCCCACACGGGGGCGAGCATGGCGAGCGCGGACTGCACGTCGACACGGATGTCACCGGAGTGGACCGGGATGGGGAAGGGCTCGGCGGCGGGCAGGCCGGGGTTGAACGCACCGTCGACCAGCAGGCCCCAGACGTTCCCGAAGGAAACGTGGCCCACGAGGTCCTCGATGTCGACACCGCGGTAGCGGAGTGCACCGCCTTCCTTATCCGGTTCGGCGATCTCCGTTTCGAACGCGATGACCCCTTCGAGCCCGGGTACGAAGTCGGACATCAGGCGGCTCCCTCAGATAGTGCGAACACGCGCGGTTCCCGGCGTGATTCGCGGTCCGGCGCGGTCATCCCCGTTGATGCCCGGCACGGCCGATGGTCACCCGTGTGGGACCGTCGGACCGGCCCCAAGATTTTGTCCGTTCCGGATGCACTGCGGAAGCGTGACATACGGCACACCGGTGACGGTCCCACTGCGGCAGGATGGCCCGCGTGACCGACCAGGACCTTGACCCCGCCACCATGCGCAAGCAGTACCGCTCGGAGATCGTCGAGGAGGAGAGCCTCGCCGAGGACCCGATGCGGCAGTTCGCCCGGTGGTTCCAGCAGGCCGCCGACGCCCACGTCTTCGAACCGAACGCCATGATCGTCTCCACGGCGACGGCCGACGGCCGCCCCAGCTCCCGCACGGTGCTGCTGAAGCAGTTCGACGACCGCGGCTTCGTCTTCTTCACCAACTACGACTCCCGCAAGGGCCGCGAGATCGCCGAGAACCCGCACGCCGCGCTGCTCTTCCCCTGGCACCCCATCGCCCGCCAGGTCGTCGTCACCGGCACGGCGGCCCGCATCGGCCGCGACGAGACGGCGGCGTACTTCCGCTCCCGCCCGCACGGCTCCCAGCTGGGCGCCTGGGCCAGCGACCAGTCCAGCGTGATCGCCTCCCGCGCGGAACTGGACCGCCGCTACGCCGAGCTCGCCGCCCGCTACCCGGAGGGCGAACAGGTCCCGGTCCCGCCGCAGTGGGGCGGCATCCGGGTGGTCCCGCACGAGGTGGAGTTCTGGCAGGGCCACGAGAACCGCCTGCACGACCGCCTGCGGTACGTCCTGGACGCGGAGAAGTGGCGCGTCGAGCGGCTCTGTCCGTAGGGGCGCCGGAAAAACAGACGACCCGCGGGCTCGGGTCTCTCCCCTGCAGTGGGAGAAGCCGGCCGGACGTACCGGCGAGCCCGCGGGTCGGGTGACTGCTGTGGATTGGCGCCAGGCGATCCCGCCGGGCACCGCACTGGGTGCGTGCGACGACGGGCGCTTAGCCCGCAGCCACCTCACGCGTCCGGAGTTCGTACATTTCCGGGATCACCTCCTTTCAGTGTGCGACCACTGTAAGCAGCCTCGTGCCGTCCGCTCAATCGAATTTCCTCGGCGAATCCGCAGGTGTATCCGTCGGCCCTCTGGAGTAGCCGCAAATTCCGGTGCGAGACATCAAAGCGGCTGGTCAGCGTGGTGATGCGATGCCGGCCACTGCTCCGGACTGCGATGCGCCCCACCCAGCTGCCGACCCACTTCCCCTTGGGAACGAGGGCATCGATCGTGTGGCTTTCGGCAACCCCATCGCGAAGCGGTTCCAGCGGGTGCGGCCGCCCGACCATGGATGCACGGGCACACCCAGGGTCGCGAGAACCTTCACGAGCCGGAGCCTGGTGGCGTTCATGGCAGCTACGTCATGGAGCGGTCTCCTCAGTTGGGTGATCACGCTTTCCAGGCGATCGGGCCGGTTGGAGAGGAAATCGACTCGGGGTTTCCCTGTGTGCCGGACGACATGACTCCCGCGAATGCGGTCGTGTCGAACGCGACCTGCTCCACGTGGATCTCGGCTACTGGCGCGTATCGGCTCAGCCGCAAGACGAGGGACATGGTGGAGTCGATGCGATGACGCAAGGACGGGGGAAGCCAGCCGTCCGGCCGGGATCGGTTGTCGTGTCGAGGTGCCCGATACCGGAGGTTCGCCGAGCGCCTTCGGCGGTTCCTGACGCCTGAGTCACCTCGTCCCGCAACCAGGCTGCCCTGGAAGGGAGTTCGCCCATAAGGTGGGCGCCCGAAACCCAGGGGGGTAGCCGCATGAGCGCACAGGACTCGTTGCCGCGGGAGTATCGGAGCAAGGCCGGCAGGACGGCCGCGGTCCTCGGTGGCATGGGGGTGGGGAGCTTCGCCGCGCTCTCGCCCCTGTGGACCGACGAGGACATTCCCGGCTGGGTGAAGCTGCTGGTCAGCGGGGTGGTCTTGGCGTTCTTCGGGTGGTTCCTGTCCGGCATCCGCAACTGCGCCACCACCGTGGACCTCAAGGGGATCCAGGTCCGGACCCTGGGCGGCACGCGGCGGCTGGCCTGGGAGGACATCCAGGAGATCCGGGCCGTACCCAACGCGGCCGCCTCGCGCCACGCGCCCAAGGTCATCTCGTACGCCTACGACACGAGCGGCAAACGCGTGCCGCTGATTTTCGTCGACGACATCCACGTCGCCGTCGAGCGCGAGATCGACGCGATCCGGGCCGCCTGGACCGAGCTGCGCGGTGCGGGCTGGGAGTACCGGGCCGAGGTGTGGCAGCGGATCGGGCGGCAGGACGCCCGGGAGGCGCGCCGGCTGGCCGTGGCGGGCGGCATCGTCGGGATGTGCATCGTCATCTCCCTGGTGGTCGTCGTGGTGTTGGCCGCCGGGGACTGACGCGCCCCCACCTCCGGCCGAATCGGATCATTACGGGGTATTCGGGGGAACGGGGTGTGTGCTGCGTCACGTTCGCGTTCAATGATCTGACGTGCCGCACACGCGAACACCTGCAGGGGGTGCCAGGTGAGTGCTTCCGGACGTAACGAGACCGCCGACGATCTGCTCGCAGCGCTGCTGGACGGGATGGACGCCGCCTTGTGCGCGTTCGACTCCGACGGCGTGATCACCCACTGGAACCGCGAGGCCGAGCGGATCCTGGGCTGGTCGGCGGCCGAGGCCGTGGGGCGCAAGGGGTTCGAGGGGTGGGCGGTACGGGCCGCCGACGCCCAGGACGTGCAGGACAGACTCATGTCCGCCCAGGACGCGCCCGGGCGGCAGGTGAACGAGTTCGCCCTGCTGACCAAGGACGGCCGGCGCGTGCTCGTACGGACCCAGTCCGCCGGGGTGCCGGGCGCGGACGGGAAGCCCGCCGGGGTGTACTGCGCGTTCAGCGAGGTGCACGCGCAGATCGACCTGGAGCGGTCCATCGCGCTCAGCGAGGCCCTCATGGAGGACGCCTCGTGGGGCGTCGTCCTCGTCGACGTCGACCTGCGGCCCGCCGTGGTCAACGCGCACGCCGCCCGCGCCTTCGGCACCGGCCGCACCGTGCTGCTCGGGCGGCCCCTCGGGGAGCTGCTGACGCAGGGCGTGGAGGAGCTGGAGGGCGCCCTCCAGCACGTGCTCGCCGAGGGGGCGCCGCCCGCGCCCGTGGAGCTGTGGGTCTCGGTGCGCACCCCCGAGGGAGTGCGGCGGCGGTGCTGGCGGTGCGGCTTCCTGCGGCTGGCCTCGCCGCTCGCGGAGGAGCCCGTACCGCTCGGGGTCGGCTGGCTGTTCCAGGACGTCACCGAGGCCCGTCAGGCCCAGCTGGACACGGCGCAGCTGCGGTTCCGCTCCCACCAGCTGCACCGCGCGGCCCGCGCCGCCGCCGAGTGCGAGGACCCGGCGGAGGCGGCCGCCGTACGGCTGGACTTCGCCCTCGCGGGCTTCGCCGAGCACGCGCTGCTGGACGTACTGGACTCCTCGGCCGGCCTGGAGCGGCGCAGGCTCGTACGGTCGGCCGCGTCGCCGCCCGAGCTGCCGGGGCCCGGATCGATCCCCGTCCGGTACGAGGCCGGCCACCCGGCGCTGCAGGCGCTGGACCGGATCGGCTCGGTCCGCGCCGGCGCCCCGCGCGGGGAGGCGGACGCGGAGTGGGCGCGGGCCCGCCAGTGGCCGCAGGGCGCGGCGCACGGGCTGTGCACGGTGCTGCGCAGCCGCGGGCGGACCCTCGGGGTGCTGACCTTCCTGCGGGGCCCCTCGCGTCCGGCGTTCGAGCGCGCGGACGCCTCGTACGCGGAGGAAGTGGCGGCGAGGGTCGCGGCGGACCTGGACCTGGCGAACCCCGGCCCCGCCGGCGATTGAGGCGCGGAGCCCCGGGAAGCCCGACCGCAGTCGAGGGCCCGGGCCGCACCCCCCGCTGACAGCCGGCGGCTAGTGCCGGAAGAAGATCCGGTCGCCGTACTCCTGCATGACGCGGCCGTTCCACTCGTGGCCGCCGTCCACGTTGCCCGAGCGCAGCAGCGGCGGCTCCACGCCGCGGGCCACGAGCTCGCCGGCCGCCGCGGCCATCACCGCCTGCATGATCGCGCTGGTCACGACGGTGGAGGCGGGGGCGAAGGGGGCGTCGATGCCGTCGAGGCTCAGTTCGGCGTCGCCGACCGCGATCTTGCTGTCGAGGACCACGTCGCAGTGGTCCTTCAGGAAGGTGCCGGAGACGTGCCGCGACTTGGTCCCGGTCGCGTACGCCACCGAGGTCACCCCGATGACCTTGAGGCCGATGGCGCGCGCGTTCATGGCCATCTCGACGGGCAGGGCGTTGCGCCCGGAGAGGGAGATGATCACGAGGACGTCGCCGTCGGAGGCGGGGCTGCTGTCCAGGACGGCGCCGGCCAGGCCGTCGACCCGCTCCAGGGCGCTGCCGAGCGTGGCCGGCATGACGTCGATGCCCGCGGTGCCCGGGACGGCGAGGAAGTTCATCAGGGCCAGGCCGCCGGCCCGGTAGACCACGTCCTGGGCGGGCAGCGAGGAGTGCCCGGCGCCGAAGGCGAAGAGGCGGTTCCCGGCGGCGACGGCGTCGGCGACGAGTGAGCCGGCCTCGGCGATGTGCGAGCCCTCCTCGTCCCGTACCCGCTCCAGCAGGCCGATGGCGGCGTCGAAGAACTGACCGGCCAGCTTGCTCTCGCTCATACGCCGATGGCCCTTCCAAGAGATGGCGGTGGGTCGTCCGTGTTCGCCGCTCACCGTGCGGTCTGGACCAAGGGCGTGTCAATACGGGCGTCAATCCAGGGGCCGCCACGTGTCGGGGACATGTCCGGGACGGGCCTTGACGCTCGATACGGGACGGTTGTCGGCCCGATGCGTCAGAATTGGGGGCAGGGCCAGCGCACGCAATCCGAGGGGCACGAATGTCCGGACTGATCGACACCACGGAGATGTATCTCCGCACCATCCTTGAGCTTGAAGAGGAAGGTGTGGTCCCCATGCGCGCCCGGATCGCCGAGCGGCTCGACCAGAGCGGCCCGACGGTGAGCCAGACGGTGGCGCGCATGGAGCGCGACGGCCTGGTGGCCGTCGCGAGCGACCGGCACCTGGAGCTGACCGACGAGGGCCGGCGGCTGGCGACGCGCGTGATGCGCAAGCA
Source organism: Streptomyces sp. NPDC091371 (assembly GCF_040684275.1). Taxonomy (NCBI): domain Bacteria; kingdom Bacillati; phylum Actinomycetota; class Actinomycetes; order Kitasatosporales; family Streptomycetaceae; genus Streptomyces; species Streptomyces sp. NPDC091371. The sequence goes on along the minus strand of NZ_JBFBFP010000038.1, from coordinate 39,991 downwards.
CCGGCTGGCCGAATGCCTGCTCGTCGACGTGATCGGCCTGGAGTGGGAGCAGGTGCACGCCGAGGCCTGCCGCTGGGAGCACGTGATGAGCGAGGCGGTGGAGCGGCGGGTGCTCGAGCTGCTCCGCCACCCGACCGAGTCGCCGTACGGGAACCCGATCCCGGGGCTGGAGGAGCTGGGGGAGAAGGCCGAGGCGGACCCGTTCCTGGAGGACGGCATGGTCAGCCTGTCCGAGCTCGACCCGGGCACCGAGGGCAAGACCGTGGTCGTGCGGCGGATCGGGGAGCCGATCCAGACCGACGCCCAGCTGATGTACACGCTGCGGCGGGCGGGCGTGCAGCCCGGCTCGGTGGTCAGCGTGACGGAGTCCCCGGGCGGGGTGCTGGTCGGCAGCGGCGGCGAGGCCGCCGAACTGGAGGCGGAGATCGCCTCGCACGTGTTCGTCGCGAAGCGCTGACGCCGACGCCTTTGGCATGGTGTGGTGTGGTGTGTGTGGTCGGTCCCGGCGCCTTGCGGCGCCGGGACCGACCCCTCCCCATGTGACCTGGAGCCCCGAGCTCTCAAGGTCTTCCCCTTCGGACCGTCTTCCCCGAGCGGCCCGCCTCCCTGTTGAAAGGATCTCCATCGGCAGCGGCGGCCAATCCTTGAGCAAGGTCACTCGAAAGAGCGGTGTTGTCGGCGAGACGCCCGTTTTCGAATACGGGTTCGATAGTCTGGCCGGGAGCGAAGGGGGTGCATCTGCGGTGGTACAGCGCATCGATGTGACAGGGGCCGACGGCGTGCGCCTGGCCGCCTGGGAGTTCCGCGAACCGGCCGCCGGGACGGTCCCCGAGGAGCACTCCCGGCCCGGGGTGCTGTTACTCCACGGTCTGATGGGCCGCGCCTTCCACTGGGCCTCCACCGCCCGCTGGCTCGGCGAACACCGCCGCGTGGTGGCCCTGGACCAGCGCGGCCACGGCCAGAGCGAGCGCCCGCCGACCGGCCCCTCCACGTACACGCGCGAGGCCTTCGTGGCCGACGCCGAGGCCGTCGTCGAGCAGCTCGGCCTCGCCCCCGTGACCCTGATCGGCCACTCCATGGGCGCCCTCACCGCCTGGCAGCTCGCCGCCCGCCGCCCGGACCTCGTCGAAGCCCTGGTCATCTGCGACATGCGCGCCTCGGCCCTCGGCGAAGCCTCCCAGCGGGAGTGGGAGGACTGGTTCACCCGCTGGCCCCTGCCCTTCCCCACGCAGGATGCCGCCCGCCGCTGGTTTGGCGAGGACGACCCCCGCGTGGAACGCCCCGACCCGGGCCGCGGCGCCTTCTTCGCCGAGGTGATGCACCAGGCCCCGGACGGCTGGCGCCCCCTCTTCTCCCGCCGCCAGATGCTGACGGCCCGCGAGACCTGGGTCCACGACGCCCACTGGGAGGAGCTGGCGCAGGTCCGCTGCCCGACCCTGGTGGTCCGCGGCCTCGATGGCGAGCTGGGCCGCGCCGAGGCCCAGGAAATGGTCCGCGTGCTCCCCGCCGGCCGGTACGCCGAAATCCCCGATGCGGGCCACTACCTCCACTACGACCAGCCGGCCGCCTGGCGCGCGGCCCTGGAGCCGTTCCTCGAGGGCGTCAGAGCCGCCGCGCCCTGACGGCGGTCAGGGGCCGACGAGGGCCTGTCAGGGCTCTGTCAGCGAGCTGTTCGGGTGCTGTCAGGCGGTGGCGTCATGGTGACGTCGTCGCCCAGCAGGAACCCCGAAACGAGGCCCCCGATGAACGCCACGACCGCCGCCCTCCAGATCCTGATCGCACTCGCCTTCCTGAGCATCCCGCTCGTCCGCAGCCGCTACGGGGCCCGCGCCCAGGCTTCCGTCGAGGCCGAGTTGGCCCGGCAGGGCGTGCGGACCACGGTCATGGCCGAGAACGGGATGCGCGTCGACGCGGGCGGTCACGAGACCTGGGCGCCGGTCGGCATCGCCTCCGCCCTGACCCTCTCGGCCGTGGTCACCTTCGCCGGGCTGGGCTGGAGCGGGACCCTCGCGTGGATCGTCCAGCCGCTCGTCCTGCTTGTGAACTGCGTGATCCTCTACAGCAACCTGACCGCCGTGCCCTCCGTGACGGCCGCCTTCGCGAAGTCCGGTGACCCCGAACTGGCCCGCATCGACGTCAAGTCCATGCTCGGCGCCGCGGAGCGGGGCTTCCCCCGCTGGGTCATGCCCTACCTGCAGAACCTCCGCCACGTCGTCGTCTTCGCCGGCTCCCTCGCCGTCCTCGCCCTGCTCGCCGCCAACTAGTGCTGTGGCCGGAAAGGTTTGCCGGGTCGCGGTGTCCGGTGCGGTGCATCGCAAGGCGGAGGGCCGCGCCTCGTACTGGACGTACTTGCGCGGCCCGACAACGCAGCGAGGTGCCGTGCCGGGCGCCGTGACCCGGTGAACCTTTCCGGCCACAGCACTAGCCGGCCCTCATCCGGTGACGGTCAGCACGATCTTGCCGGTGGTGCGGCGGCTGTCGGAGAGCCCGTGGGCCTTGCCCGCGAGCTCCAGCGGCAGGACGGTGTCGATCTCCGGCCGCAGCAGCCCCGCCTCCGCCAGGGCCGCGACCTCCCGCAGCCCCGCCTGGTCGGCCTCCACCGCCATGAAGCCGGCGCGCAGCCCCAACGGGCCCGCCTCCCGCGCCAGGTACGCCTCGGCCGGCGAGGCGAGCGAGACCAGCATGCCGCCGGGGCGCAGGGCGCGCAGCGAGCGCGGCCCGTACTCCCCGCCGATGGTGTCGAGTACGACGTCCACCGGGTCGATCGCCGTCTCGAACGCGGCCTCGGTGTAGTCCACGAGCTCGTCCGCCCCGAGGCCGCGCAGCACCTCGTGCTTGGCGGCGCGCGCGGTGCCGATGACATGGGCGCCCCGCGCCTTGGCGATCTGCACGGCGAGGTGCCCGACCCCGCCCGCCGCCGCGTGGACCAGCACGCGCTGCCCGGGACGTACGCCGGCGGTGTCCACCAGGGCCTGCCAGGCGGTCATCGCCGCCAGCGGCAGCGCGGCCGCCTGTACGTGGCTCAGTGCGGCGGGCTTGCGGACCAGGTGCCGGGCGGGGGAGGTGGCGTACTCCGCGTACGTGCCCGCCGGAAGCGGGTGGCGCGGCATGCCGAACACCTCGTCGCCGGGCGCGAGGGTGGTGACCCCGATGCCGACGGCCTCGACCACGCCGGAGAGGTCCCAGCCCAGCCGGATCACCTTCCCGCCGAGGCCGCCGGAGGCCCGGTGCCAGGAGTCGGTCGGGTTCACGCCGGCCGCGTGGACCCGTACGAGGACCTCCGCGACCCCGGGCTCCGGACGCTCGGCCTCGACCACCTTGAGCACCTCGGGACCGCCGAACCCGTCCTGGCCGATCGCCCGCATGGTCCGCATGGTCTGCGCCATCGTCATTCCCCCTGCTCGGTGGGCCCCTTGGCGGCCCGGCGGGACCAAGATTTCCGCACGGGGAAGACCGGAACGAGTGGCAAGAATGCCAGCATGTGAAAGGATCTTGCCATGCGTGCCGTGCACCGTGTCGTCGTCCTGGCCCTCGAAGGCGTGTACCCCTTCGAGCTGAGCATCCCCGCGAAGATCTTCGGATCGGCCGCCGGACCCGACGGCGCACCCCTCTACGAGGTCACCACGTGCAGCCTCGACGGCCGCCCGGTGACCACCGGCAGCGACTTCACCATCGCCGTCTCCCGCGGCAGCGAGGCCCTGCGCACCGCGGACACCCTCGTCATCCCGCCGTTCACCTGCGACTCCGACGACGCCCGCGACTGGCTGCCCGGCGACCTGGCGGGCGCCCTCGCCCTTTTGCCGGAGACCGCCCGCATCGTCTCGATCTGCTCGGCCTCCTACGTACTCGCCGCCGCGGGGCTCCTCGACGGCCGCCGCGCCACCACGCACTGGAAGCAGGCCGCGCAGTTCCAGCGGATGTTCCCGCAGGTCGAGGTCGACGCGGACGTGCTCTTCGTCGAGGACGGCCGGGTGTTCACGGCGGCCGGGGTCGCCGCCGGGGTGGACCTGTGCCTGCACCTGCTGCGCCTCGACCACGGCAGCGAGACCGCCAACCGGGTGGCACGGCTGTGCGTGGTCCCGCCGTGGCGGGAGGGCGGGCAGGCCCAGTACATCGAGCGGCCCATGCCGGAGCCTGAGGCCGCCACCACCGCCGCGACCCGCGCCTGGGCCCTGGGGCAGCTCCACCGGCCGCTGCCCCTCGCGGAGTTGGCTCAGCACGCGCGGATGAGCGTACGGACCTTCTGCCGGCGCTTCCGGGAGGAGGTCGGGATGCCGCCGGGGCAGTGGCTGGCGCAGCGGCGCGTGGACCACGCGCGGCGGCTGCTGGAGACCACCGGCCTGCCGGTCGACCAGGTCGCCGCCCAGGCGGGCTTCGGTACGGCGGTCTCCCTGCGCCAGCACCTCTCGGCGGCCATCGGGGTCTCCCCGACGGCCTACCGGCGGGCCTTCGCGAACGTCCCGGGACGACGGACGCCCTAGGGCCTGTCCGACCCTGATCCGCCGGACAGGCCCTAGGCCTCGATGCGCACCCAGGTCCGGCCCGCGCGGAGCCACAGGGTGCCGTCGCGGCCCTGACCGCACCGCATGACCACCCGCCCGGGCACGCGGACCCGCTCCCGGCCGGTTTCCACGCACGTGTCGCCGACCAGCTCCGCGCGGGTGACGGTGACCGTGCGCTTGTAGTGGTCGCGGCTGGTCAGGACCACGCGTGTGCCGCGTACGGCGAACCCGTCCGGATCCCTCACCGGGCTGCGGTAGCTGGTCACTTCGCCGGTGGACGGAGTGATTCGGGTGAGGAAGGTGCCCTTGGGGCTGTACCAGACAAGCCACACCGAGTCGCCTTCCGTGGCGGCCGTGCAGCCTTCCAGCGGCCAGTCGGGAAGCCGTCCGGCCGGCGCCCAGTCGGCGACGCCTTCGCTGTTCCAGCCCGCCAGTCCGGCGCCGGACTCCGGGTGGCCGCCGTAGATGCCCTCGTCGCCGTAGGCGATCCAGATGCCGCCGCTGCGGTCGGTGACCAGGGCCTGGATGTCGTCACCGAGGCAGAGGGAGTGCTCCGGCCGGCCGTCGGGGGAGTACACGACGGCGTTCCGCTGCCAGGCTCCCTCCGCGTCCGGGAAGGTACGGCCCGATGTGAGGAGGAAGCGGGAGCCGGGGAGCAGGGCGAGGTGGCTGGGCCGCGTGCCGATGCCTTCGACCGGGACGCGCCGCTGCGCCTCGCCGGAGGCGATGACCAACTCGCCGTCGAACGGGGTCCCGGCGCGCCGGCCGATCCAGCCGCGGGGGTACTTGTCGCGGCTCAGGTGCCGGCGCTGGACCAGCATCACGGCGAGTTCGCCGTCGGGGCCCACGGTCCACCACAGGGCACGCCACCCCGCCTGGTGTTCTTCGGGGGACAGCCGCCACGCGACGGGCAGGTCGTCGATCGTCATGGGCATTCGCCTTCGGGACTCCGGGGGCCTGCGCCGCCCGAAGATCCCCACGTTACCGGCCGGTCCCGCCGCCCGGAGCCCCGGCTCCGGGCGGCGGGACGGGGCATCAGCCCTTGCTGACCGCCAGCAGGATCTCCGGCAGCTTGTGCGCCACCGTCGGCGCCGCCAGCCGCAGGCCCGCCCAGCCGACGAGGGCTCCCCAGGCCGTGCCCGCCGGGAGCAGGAGCCAGCCGAGGGACGGCTGGTCCGTCACGGCGATCCAGATCGTCGCCGCGATCACCGGGGAGGAGATCAGCGCCGAGGCGGCCAGCCCGGCGAAGATGCCGCTCCAGGCGAGCCCGCCCTGCCCCGGGGCGACGTTCTTGAAGGCGCCGTCCGTCGGGATCGAGTACGGGAACCGCGCCGAGGCCAGGGCGCCGGTGCACAGCATCGCGCCCAGCAGGGCCAGCGCCAGCCCCAGGGCGGCCGGGAAGCCGTTCCAGTTGCCGACCAGGGCGGCCGTGACCACCGCGACGAAGACCGTGTACGGGACGGTGACGAGGGCCAGCGCGCCGGCCCGGGCGCGCAGCTCCACGTACGCGTCGCGCGGGGTGGAGATGGTCTGCGCGACCATCCAGAAGGCGGAGGTGTCCTGCCCGAACTGGTTGTACATCTGGACGCCCAGCATGCCCGCGCCGAAGCAGGCGAGGTAGACGGAGCCGGTGCCCTGGAGGGCGTTGAAGACCGGGACGATCAGGCCGATCGCCAGCGCGGTCACCCAGGCGGACTTCGTCTTCGGGTCCCGTACGACGTAGCGCAGGGTGCGCTGCATGGCCGCGCCCGTGCGCCCGCCCGGGAGGAGCGACCAGAGGCCCGCTCCCGTGCCGCGGTCCTTCTCGGGCTTGGCGGCCGCGATGGTCGAGCCGTCCGGGGTGACCATCAGCTTGGTCAGGCTGCGCTCCCAGAACCACAGCAGTCCGGCCAGCGCCGCCAGCGTCAGGGCGAGTTGGGCCGCCGCGACGCCGTACGAGCCCTCGCTCGCGGAGTCCACCATGCCGATGGCCGTCGCGGGGGGCAGCCACCGCACGACCGCCTCCACCGGCTCCAGCTGGCTCAGGCCGCCCGACTGGAACAGGCGCTGGCTGGCGAAGTTGGCCAGCTGCGCGCCCAGCGCGATCAGCAGGCCGCTCAGCAGCGCCAGGTCGCGCCCCTTGCGGCTGGTCAGCAGCCGCACGTTCGCCGTGGCCACCGCGCGGGCCAGCGCCACGCACCCGACGATCAGCAGGGGGACCGCCGGCACGGCGGCCGCGATGCCCGCGCCGCCGCGTGCGACCGCCACCACCGAGCCGATGGCCAGGCACAGCGTGAACAGCGGTCCTATGCCGACGAGCGAGGAGGCGAGCAGGGCCCCTACGAGGGGACGCGGGCGCAGCGGCAGCATGACCAGCCGGCTCGGGTCGAGGGTCTCGTCGCCGGTCGGGAAGAAGAGCGGCATGACGGACCAGGAGAGCGCCAGGATCGCGGCCAGCAGGACGACGACCGTGCCGGCGTGGGCGTGGCCGCGGAGCAGGGCCAGGCCGAGCGTGACGAAGAAGCCGACCACGAGGGTGAAGGCCAGCGTGCCGAACCAGGCGGCCTTGCGCTTCGAGTTCCCCTTCAGCCCGTTGCGCAGCAGCGACAGCTTGAGCCGGATGAAGATCGGGGTCAGTGGGACCGGAGCGGCAGGCGCGGCGGGAGCGGTGGACGCGGTGGACGTGACGGGTGCGGCGGTGGCGGTCATCGCGCTGCCGTCCCGGAGCCGCCGCCGAGCCAGTCCAGCGAGTCCCCGGCCGCGTCGCGCCCGTGCGCGCCGACGAGTTCGAGGAAGGCGGCCTGGAGGGAGGGCGCGGAGCCCCGTACGTCGGCCAGCGGGCCCGCGGCGCGGATCCGGCCGGCGGCCATCACGGCCACCCAGTCGCACAGAGACTCGACGAGCTCCATGACGTGGGAGGAGAACACGACCGTGGCGCCGGACGAGGTGTAACGTTCCAGCACCCTTCGGATGGTCTGCGCCGACACCGGGTCGACACCTTCGAACGGCTCGTCCAGGAACAGCACTTCGGGGTTGTGCAGCAGGGCGGCCGCCAGGCCGATCTTCTTCCGCATGCCCGTCGAGTAGTCCACGACCAGCTTGTGCTGCGAGCCCGCGAGGTCGAGGACCTCCAGCAGCTGCGTCGCCCGCTTGTCGGTCTCCTCGCCCGGCAGGCCGCGCAAGCGGCCCATGTAGCCGAGCAGTTCACGCCCCGACAGCCGCTCGAAGAGCCGCAGCCCCTCGGGCAGGACGCCGATCCGCGACTTCACCTCGGCCGGGTCCGCCCACACGTCGAGGCCGGCGACGAGAACCCGCCCCATGTCCGGGCGCAGCAGCCCGGTCACCATCGACAGCGTCGTCGTCTTGCCCGCGCCGTTGGGGCCGACGAGACCGATGAACTTGCCCGCGGGCAGCTCCAGATCGACGCCGGCGACGGCCACCTGGTCCCCGAACCGCTTCCACAGACCTTCCACCCGCACGGCGGACGGCGCGGATCGCGCGCCGTCCGTCCCGTACGTCCCACCCGTCGCAACTGCCTGGTCCGGCATGTGCGCCTGCCTCTCTCCACGTCCCCGTTTGGTCGTACTGGTCGTACTGGTCGTTCTTTCCTCACCATAGGAGGAGGGGGAGAGGCGTGAGCAGTTACGTATGTCATGAGTTCCCGCGATGGGACCGCCCGCCCGGCGGCTATCCCTGGCGGCGCTTGCGTTCCGCCGCCGCCTCGCTGCCGCAGGCGTACGCCAGGGCGTCGATCAGCTCCTCCGTGTCCGGCAGCCACCGGTTCGCCGGCGTGGGCCGCCGCGCCCACTGCACCGAGCCCCGGCCGCCGAACCGGGTGGGCGGCGCGGCCACGTACTCGCCCTCGCCCCGCGCGACCAGGTCCAGCCCCGACGGCGACCAGCCCGACTTGCGCACCAGGTCGGCCACCTTCGCGCCCGCGCCCGGCAGTACGAAGAACAGCATCCGGTGGTCGGGCGTCAGGGTGACCGGCCCGATGTTGCGCTGCATCCGGTCCAGCCGCGCCAGCGCCAGGAACCCGGCCGAGTCCGGCACGTCCAGCGCGTCGAAGGTCCGGCCCGTCGGCATCAGGATCGAGGCCTCCGGGTGCCTCGCCCAGATCCGCCGGACCTGCACCGCGCTCCCGGTGGCCTGCGCCGCCCAGTCCTTCACCGCGGGGTGCGCGCCGGGCGCCACGCAGTCCGCCGCCCCGCAGGAGCACAGCTCCCGGCCGTCCCCGGGCTCCAGCCAGGTGCCGGCGAAGACATCCCAGTGCCGTTCTTCCGCGTACCGCACGGCATGGTCCAGCAGCTGCTCGCCGCGCTGCTTGGGGATGGGTGCGGTCTCCGTGACTCCGATGGTCTCTTCCACGCCCATCACAACTGCCCGGGTCACCCGGGGTTACGGGCGTAAACCAGCCGGTGGGCGGAGCATCGATCCTGCATACGGGGCGCACCGATGCACGCGTGGGGGCGCGTGGGAGCCCGGGGCGCCGGAGTTGGGTAGCGACACGACGCAGAGCGGAAGATTCTCCGCACATCAGGCGGGAAGTGATCATTCCAACGATCACCCGCGGCCTCAGGGGGTTTTCATGGCAGCCAGGCCTCTCGTCGCCCGCCAGCCGAACGAACGGCTGCAGGCGCTCATCCAGGAAGCCGGGTGCTCCAACGCCGGGCTCGCCCGGCGGGTCAACATGTGCGGGGCCGAACACGGCCTCGACCTCCGCTACGACAAGACCTCCGTGGCCCGCTGGCTGCGCGGCCAGCAGCCACGGGGCCGGGCCCCGGGGATCATCGCGGAGGCGATCGGGCGCAAACTCGGCCGCACCGTCACCATCGACGAGATCGGCATGGCCAACGGCAAGAACCTCGCCTCGGGCGTCGGCCTGCAGTTCTCCCCGACCGTCATCGGCGCGATCGAGCAGGTCAGCGAGCTGTGGCGGAGCGACGTCGGCCGCCGCGACTTCCTGGCCGGCTCCAGCGTGGCCGCCTCCGCGCTGGTCGAGCCGAGCCGCGACTGGCTGATCACCGGCGCCGATACGCAAGTGGCCCGCACCGGCGGCTCACGCGTCGGCATGTCCGACGTCGAGGCCGTACGGGCCACCACTGAGGCCCTCAAGGACCTCGACCACCGCTTCGGCAGCGGGCACGTGCGGCCCGTGGTGGTGCACTACCTCAACTCCGTGGTCTCCGGCCTGATCGGCGGCTCCTACCGGGAGCCGGTGGGCCGGGCCCTGTTCGCGGCGGTGGCGCGGCTGACCGAACTCGCCGGCTACATGGCGGTCGACACCGGCCAGCCCGGACTGGCCCAGCGCTACTACATCCAGGCCCTGCGCCTGGCCCAGGCGGCCGGGGACCGCGCCTACGGCGGCTACGTCCTGGCCGCGTCCATGAGCCACCTCGCCGCCGAGCTGGGCAACCCGAGGGAGATCGCCCAGCTCGCGCGGGCCGCCCAGGAGGGCACCCGCGGGCAGGTCACCCCGCGGGTGGAGGCCATGTTCTACGCCGCCGAGGCCCGCGGGCACGCGCTGCTGGGGGACTCCCGGGCGACGGCGGTGCTGTCCTCGCGGGCGGTGACCGCGCTGGAGCGGGCCGAGCCGGAGTCCGGCGACGACCCGGTGTGGATCGGCCACTTCGACCGGGCGTACCTCGCCGACGAGCTGGCGCACTGCCACCGGGACCTGGGGCAGGGCGACGCGGCGGTCAAGCGCGCCGAGGAGGCGCTGCGGGGCTTGCCGGCCGGCAAGGCCCGCCGCCGCGCCATCGGGATGCTGCTGCTGGCGGCGGCGCGGGTGCAGCAGCGCGAGGTGGAGGAGGCGTGCCGGACGGCCGGGGAGGCAGCGGACCTCCTGGCGGGGCTCCGCTCGAACCGGGGCGCGGAGTACCTGGAGGACTTCCGGGCGCGCCTGGACCCGTACCGCGACGAGGCCCCGGCCCGGGCCTTCACGGCGAAGCTGGACTCCGCGGCCCGGGTCGCCTAGCCGGGAGCCTCGCGGCGGGCCGGGCGGTGCGGGCGTGCGGGCCGCCGTGCCGTGCGGGCCGGCCGCCGGGGCTCCGCCCGGGGGTTCGGGGGCGGAGCCCCCCGCAGCGGCGGCGCGCGTGGGAGGCGGCGGACCGGCTGTGGCCGGATGGGGCTGCCGGGGGTGTGGGGGGACCGGGTAGCGTGGCCTGACGGTTGCGCAGGTTTCCGGCACGTCGGAGAAGGAGTCCCGGTGACGCAGAACGGACAAGGGAGCGCCCCCCAGCCGGGTGCCCCGTGGGGTCCGGACCCGTCCGGGTACCCGGCGTACCCGGCGCAGGAGCCGGGCGGGCCCGCGTACGGCTATCCGCAGGCCTATCCCGACCCGCAGGCCGCGCCCGGGCACGTCGTGGGGCCCGGGTACGAGGGGCCGGGCGATCCGCACGGCTACGGCTATCCGCCGCTGCCGGAGGCCGCCACCCAGTACATCCCGCCCGTACCGGCCGCTCCCGCGCACGAGGAGGCGGCGACGCAGTTCATCCCGCCGGTGCCCGCGGCCCCCGCGCACGAAGAGGCCGCGACCCAGTTCATACCGCCCGTGCCGGCGGCCCCGGTCTCCGCCACCGACGGGTTCGACGGGCTGTTCCGCGGCGAGGACGCCGGGCACACCCAGCAGCTGCCGCCGATCCAGGAGCCGGTGCTGCGCCGCCCGCCGCAGCGGCCCTATCCGCCGCAGCGGCAGCAGCAGTACCAGCAGCCCCACTACCAGCAGCCCCAGCCGCAGTACGCCCCGCCGCCCCCGCCGGAGGAGGGCCGCAAGCTGTCGCCCGGGATCATCGCCGCCGTGGTCATCGGCCTGGTGGTCGTCGGCCTCGGCGTCGGCTCGCTGCTCGGCAACGGCAAGCCGCAGAACAACGACCCCGGCGCGGTGGTCCCCGCCGCCACCGCCGGAGGCTCGACGGCGCCCGGCGAGGCCCCCGTCGACGCGGGCCGCCCGCAGGCCGTCCAGCTGGACAAGCTCCTCGCGGACAGCAACGACAGCCGGGCCTCGGTGATCAAGGCCGTGGAGGACATCAAGGGCTGCAAGAACCTCGACCAGGCCGCCTCCGACCTGCGCGACGCGGCCCGCCAGCGCGAGGAACTGATCACCCGCCTCCAGGAGCTGAAGGTGGACAAGCTCCCGGACAACGCCCGCCTGACCGCCGCCCTCACCAAGGCCTGGCAGGCCTCCGCGGACGCCGACAACAGCTACGCGGCGTGGGCGGACGACGTCGACGACGACAAGTGCAAGGAAGGCAAGGCCAAGAACTCGTCCAACGCCGCCGACGGCAACAGGTCGAGCGGCGAGGCGACGAAGGCCAAGGAGCAGGCCGCGACCCTGTGGAACACGATCGCGGCCAAGTACGGGCTCACCAAGCGCGACAAGTCCCAGCTGTAGGGAGTGGCTACGCGGCGCGGGGAGCCTGTTCCAGGGTCGGGGTCATGTCCAGGGACTGCTCTCCGGGCTGCGCCACGAGGCGGCCGGACCGGACGATCTGGAAGGTGACCCGGCCGTTGACGATGCGCGGGAAGCCGGCCACGGCGCGCATGTCCTGGTAGCGCCAGCTCAGGTCGGGGGTGAGGCCGCCGGTCTTGACGGCCTGCGCCTGGTTCAGCGCGCGGGAGATCTTGCGCGCGCTGATGTCGTCGTCCTCCTTGATGCCCTTGATGATCTCGCCCAGCACCGTGTACGCGATCCAGGTGGTCTGCGCCCCGCTGTCGTCGGCGTCGACGGTGTCGTCGCCGAAGGCGTAGTCGTTGATCACCTTCCGCATCGGGTCCCAGAGGGGATCGCCGGCCACCGGGTACCAGCTGGTGATGTACGCGCCCTCGAACGGGCTCTCCTTGCCGCCGGTCCGGTCGACCAGGGACTGGCTGACACTGCCCAGGACCGAGGAGATCTGCGGCTTCTTGCGCTGGGGGTCGGTGCGGCGGAAGGCGTCGAAGAACGTCTCGGTGCGCTCGCCGAGGACGGCCGTCACACAGCCGTTGTTCTTGTCCTTGTCCTTGCCGGTTCCGGTGGTGTGGGCGAGGGCCTCGCGGGCCTGCGGGACGAAGTCGGCGGAGTCCTCGGCGGCCCGGATGTCGGAGGCGTCGGCCATCTGGTTGGCCCGCAGACCGGCGTTGAGCAGCACCGGCAGGGTGTCGCCGACGAGGGTGTCGGGGCGGACGAGGGCGACCTTCTCGCAGGCGCGGCCCAGCTGGTGGCCGGCGCCGGCGATGAGGACGGGCTGGCCGCCGTTGACGGGGTAGGAGAGCGTGGACTGGAACTCCTCGGAGGAGACCCCGTACCCGCCGATGAAGGGGATGCCCTCCACCTCCAGCGGGGCCATGAAGGCGCGTCCGTGCTGGCTGTAGGAGCCGACGACGGCGACGGCCTTCTCCTTGACGGCCTTGCGGGCGCACTCGGCGGCGCCGCTCGCGGTGTTCTTCTCGTTGCAGGTCAGGACGCGGAGCTTGCGGCCGTTGATACCGCCCTTGGCGTTGACCCAGCGCTCGTACGCCTTGGCCATGCCGGTCATTCCGGGCATGTTGGTCGCCTTGGTGTCCTCCGGCGCGAAGGTCATGACGGTGATGGTGTCCCCGGAGCCCCCCGAGCCACCCGGGATCACCCCGCACCCGGCGACGAGGCACGCACCCATCGCCGTGGCCGCGAAGGTGCGGGAGAGGGATACAGCGCGTCGCGAGATGGTCATGTCCATGCACCATTCCGCCCCGGAGGTAACTCGCGAGTGAGATGGACACAACATCGGGTGACGCCGAGGTGAATTACAGGGGTGTCGTCCCGCGCATGCGCTTCAAGATCGCACTCAACGGGAACGTACGATCGAAAGCGTGACATTCGCCCAAGGTCCGAAGAACCCTTCCCGCCGAGGCGGCCGCTCCTCCACCATGGGCGGCATGCCCCTCAACGACATGCCGTGGTGGCGCTGGCGCTGCAACGTGCGCTCGGCGCTGCACATGCTCTCCGATCCGGCCTTCCACGAGGACACCTGGCTCACCGGCGCCGAAGGGTACGGGGACGTCACCGACGCCGTGTACCGGCTCGTCGAGGACACCTGGCTCGACAGCTGGTCCGCCGAGAAGTACGTCGGCACGATCTTCCGCGACTCGCAGGAGGCGGCCCTGGTCGACCTCGCCGTGCTGCGCGTGCTCCGGATCATGCACCAGGTCGGCCCCGACGCCCCCGTCTCCGCCTACCTGGAGCACCACGCCTGGCCCGAGGCCGTGCGCGCCGCGCGCGAGGCCCACGTACGACTGGCCGCGGCGGACGGGGACGACCCGGACGTACGGCCGACATCGATAGAGATACTGAAGATCCTCACGCGCGCGGTGTGAAAGGCTGTGCGGTCATGAGCGACCCGCACACCGAGCCCCAGGCCGAGGCCGCGGCCAAGGCCCGCACCGAGCCCCTGCCCCAGTACGTTCTGACCGTGTCCTGCCCCGACAAACAGGGCATCGTGCACGCCGTGTCGAGCTACCTGTTCATGACCGGCTGCAACATCGTGGACAGCCAGCAGTTCGGAGACCGGGAGACCGGGCTCTTCTTCATGCGGGTGCACTTCGAGGCCGAGCCCGAGGTGACGGTCGACAAGCTGCGCGCGAGCTTCGCCGCGATCGGCGACTCGTTCAGGATGGACTGGCAGATCCACCGCTCCGAGGAGCGCATGCGGATCATCCTGATGGTGTCGAAGTTCGGCCACTGCCTGAACGACCTTCTGTTCCGCGCACGGATCGGGGCCCTGCCGATCGAGATCGCGGCCGTGGTCTCCAACCACACCGACTTCGCCGAGCTCGTGGCCTCGTACGACGTGCCGTTCGTGCACATCCCGGTGACGAAGGACACGAAGGCGGCGGCGGAGGCCCAGCTGCTGGAACTCGTCCGGGCCGAGAACGTCGAGCTGGTGGTGCTCGCGCGCTACATGCAGGTGCTGTCGGACACCCTGTGCAAGGAGCTGAGCGGGCGGATCATCAACATCCACCACTCGTTCCTGCCGAGCTTCAAGGGCGCGAAGCCGTACCACCAGGCGCACGCGCGCGGCGTGAAGCTGATCGGCGCGACCGCGCACTACGTGACGGCCGACCTCGACGAGGGGCCGATCATCGAGCAGGAGGTCGAGCGGGTGGGCCACGACGTGACCCCCGACCAGCTGGTCGCGATCGGCCGCGACGTGGAGTGCCAGGCGCTCGCCCGCGCGGTGAAGTGGCACAGCGAACACCGCGTCCTGCTGAACGGCTCCCGCACGGTGGTCTTCGCGTAGGCCCGCTGGGGCTCCGCCCGGGGCAAACCCGGCCCTTCCGGCTGAGAGGTGTCCCGAGTCCCCCATCGGGCCCCGCCGGGGGCAGAATCAGCCCCTCCGGCGTTTGAGGAGCGGGGTCCGGGGCAGCGCCCCGGCAGCCGGTCCGCACGGACCCCGCGACCTCGGCCCCGGCGCGACCTCGGCCCCGGTGCGACCTCGGCCCCGGCGCGGCCCCGGCCCCGGCGCGGCCCCGGCGCGGCCCCGCCAAGCCCCCGCGGCCGGCCGTCAGGCGTCCGGCGCCTCCACGCCGCAGTACGCCGCGAACGCCGTCAGGATGTCGTCCTCCGCGAGCCGGCCGTCCCCGTCCGGGTCCAGGGCCGCCGCCACCTGGGCGGCCAGCTCGGGCGCGGTGCCGAGCACCCGCAGCACCCGCTCGGCCGCCGCCGGCGTGGCGCCGGCCCCGTCCTCGTCCGCCACCGCGATCACCGCCCGCAGGAACGGCCGCGCGATCTCCGCGAACCGCTCCGGGCTGTCCCGCAGCCGCTTCGCCGCCCCGGTGATGAACTCCTCGCGGGACACCCGCTGGTCCCCGTCGACGTCCGCGATGCCCGCCATCCCCTGCCAGAACGCCTCGGCGCCCGCGAAGACGGCCTGGCCCTTGTCCGACCGGGCGGTGGTACCGAATTCGGCCAGGACGGCCTTCGCGGCAGCGCTGAAGTCCTCCCGGTCGATATAGCCGGACCCGTCCTGGTCGAAGGTGGCGAATCGGGCGGCGATCTTGCGCTCGTATTCTGCGCTGTCCATATTCGGCGTTCCGCCTTCACGTGTGCGGTGGGTTCAGATCAAGACAGGACAGGAGCGTAAGGCCTACGTGGCCTGCGCGTTAAGCGAAGCGGTCAAGGAGGTGGCGGCGTCGAACCCGCGCACGGGGAGCGCGGTGGGGCGCGTACGCCTGTGCCCATGTGCCGCCACCCGTCGCACTGTTCACCACCGTTCACACCCGGCCACGGCTCTATCACGGAGGGCATCCTTCCAGGGCGAGGTTCTCCCAAAACGGGCGCGAACCGCTCCGTGCCCACTACATTCGACGGGTCGACACACGGCCAGGCCACGGCTGGGGGCACTTATGCCGAAGGACGTACCACCGCGCTGGGACCGCCGCATGCAGCAGCGCCTCGCACGCGGCGAGGCAGCCGCGCTCGGAGAGCTGTACGACCGCTTCGCCTCGCTCGTGCACAGCCTGGCGAACCGGGTGCTGGGCGACGAACAGGCGGCGGACCGCATCACGCGCGAGGTGTTCGGCTACATCTGGGAGAACCCGGACGCCTACGACCCCAAGCAGGGCTCCATGCGTTCCTGGGTCGCCAGGATCACCCAGGGGCAGGCGGTGGCCAGACTGCGCCAGGCCGAACTGGGCCGGGGCTCGCGGGAGGAGCTGGAGCAGAAGGTGCGCAGCGCCAACGCCGCCGCCCGCGCGGACTACATCGTGACCTCCATGCCCGCACCGCTGCGCGCCGCGCTCGAACTCGCGTACTTCAAGCGGCGCGACTACCGGCAGGCCGCCGCCGACCTCCAGATCAGCGAGGACGAGGCGCGCCGCCGGCTGCGCCTCGGCCTCCAGCTGCTGTCGACCGCCAACGCCCTCCCGCAGGACGACACGGCCGGCCCGTCCGGATACGGCCCGAGCGAATACGGAACCTCCCGATGAACGGCCCCCCGGAACCGCCCGACGACGCATACGACGGCCACGGTGCACAGGAGCGACCCGGCGGCGGGACGCGGATACCGGGACCCCGCGGAGCCGCCGACGACCTGGACCCGCGGCACGCGCCCGAGCCCCTCCCGCAGCCGCCGCCCTCGCACGCCGTACTGAAGTCCCTGCTCGGTGCGTGGGCGCTGGCCGTGTGCTCCTCCGAGGAGACGCAGGCCGTCGAGGACCACCTCACCGAGTGCGCGCCCTGCGCGGACGAGGCACTGCGGCTGCGCGACGCGGTCGGGCTGCTGCACCCGGAGGAGAACCTCGACCTCAAGCCACTGCTGCGCTCGC
Source organism: Streptomyces sp. NPDC091371 (assembly GCF_040684275.1). Lineage (NCBI taxonomy): Bacteria > Bacillati > Actinomycetota > Actinomycetes > Kitasatosporales > Streptomycetaceae > Streptomyces > Streptomyces sp. NPDC091371. Next base: position 23,228 of record NZ_JBFBFP010000038.1, on the reverse strand, counting down.
GGGTGCTGGAGGACTGCCTGGGCAAGCGGCCGGCCCGCATCCCGGTGCCGGTGTGGGCGGGCCCGTACGACACCGAGACCGCGCGGCTGGACGCACTGCTCCAGGACTTCGGGGACTCGGAATGGCACACCCCGGTACGCCTGAAGTGGTTCGAGGAGGAACGCCGGCGGACGCGGCGGACCACGGTGGCGGGGGTGATCGGCCACCTGCTGACGGACGACGGGCTGATCGCCGGAGCCCTCGGCCTGGACGACCCGCTCGGCCCGGACGCGCCCACGGGCGGCCCGGCCGCCCGCACCGAGCACTTCTGGAACGCGTCGGCGTACCCGACCACGCGGCACGTCCGCGAGCCGTGGCGGGACCAGGGGCACACGCTGGTGCGCACGGTGTCCTTCGCGGGCCGGGGCGTGGCGGAACTGTCGGTCGACTACGGCTCGTTCGCCCTCCCCCTCGGGGACGCGTTCCTGGAGCGGGCCTTCGAGTGCTGGGTGCACGCGTGGGACATCGCGGAGGCGGTGGACTACCCGTACGAGCCGCCGTCCGGCCCCCACCTCCACCGCATGATCGACCTGGCGGCACGCCTCCTCCCCGGCGCCCTGGCCCACCGCCGCCGCGCCGGCCTGGCGGCCCCGGCGCGCGGCCTGGTCGCGGCGGGCACCCCGGGCCGGACGCTCCACCTGGAGATCGAGGGCGCGGGCGGAGGCGGCTGGGACATCGCCCTGGACTCGCCGGGCGCGAAACCGTCGGCGGAGCACACGGTGGCGGAGATCGCGCTGGACGGCATGGAGTTCTGCCAGCTGGCCGCGGGCCACATCTCCCCGGAGGAAGCGGCGGTAGGCCAGCACGGCGACCGCGAGGCCATCCGCGACGTCCTCTTCGCGGCGGCGTCGCTGAGTCGGCTGTAGGGGGCGGGGGTAGGGGCTTGGGCGCGGGTGGGGCTTGTACGGGCCTACGCGCTTGCGGGGCCTTCACCCCCTCGAGCCCCGCTCCGGGCCGGTGTTTGCCCACCCGCCCCCCGGCATCGGGCGGGGCCGGGCAGTCCTGTGCGGCGGGGGCTTCGGAGTTGGCGGGGTTCGAGCGGGGCGGAATCAGGGAGGTCTTGGGGGTTTCCCGGCAGTCCCATAGTCCTTCCGCGTCGGGCCGGTCCCTCAAGGGCGCTCCTTCGTCGCGTCGCTTCGCGATGGCCTTCGGCCACCCTTGACCGACCGACCCGCCACGGAAAGACAAGAGACTGCCGGGAAACCCCCAAAAGAACGGGCCGGTCCGAGGGGAATGGACGGGCCCGTCAGGGATGTCCGGCCCCCCTCGCGAGGAGGCAGACCCCAGCCCGGGCTCTCTCAAGTCGCTTTCCAGACCGGGCAGGCGGCCAACCTCCCCCCAACCTCGGCCACAGGCCCCTCGGGGGAGGTTGGGCGCTTCAAATCGCTACGCGCTCCTAGATGACGGCGTCTGCAAGCCTCTGGGGCTGGTCATAGCCGCCACAGGTCGCTACGCGCTTTTCTCGTCTCGGCGTCCGCGACCTGTCTGTGGCTGGTCAGAGGCGGGCTCGATGTTGGCGACTGCGGTGGTGAATTCGCGGCCGGACACGCCCCGGACGTACGCCAGCCTTATCCAATGCTCGTGAGCGACGGAGTCGGAGACGTTCTCGTTGATCACGGCCATCAGCTCCCCCTCGGCGCCGGATGCGATGTCACGGACGTGGCGGCGCAGAAGCCGATGGGGGACGTACTCGTAGCGCTCACTCATCGGACGCTCCCTCGAAGGTGTCCAGGAAGCGCTCCCAGCCGACCAGTGCCCGGTCGAGTAGATCCGCGCTGGGTGAGATCGCTGCGGCGACCCCCACCGGGGGTGTGTCCGAGGCGCCCACTGGTTCGGCGGCCGAGGTGTCTACGGGGATCTGACGCATGCGTGCGCCTCCTTGACGTAGCAGGGGAGCGGCCCTCCTGTCACGCCGGGTAGCAGCATGACTACGAAGCTAGTCGCAGGATTTCTGCGAGTCAAGAAAATCTACTACTCGCAGTAGCTCTGCGTATCTGCGAGACTGGCTGCGACTCGAAAGGAGCACGTATGAGCGAGGGATTCGGCCTGGTCGTGCGCTTCTTGCTGCGCGACCAGGAAGCCGCAGCGGCATTCGATGAGCTGTGCGCGACCACCTTGGAGGGCATCAAGAGCGCCGAGCCGGGCACGCTGACGTACGTGGTGCACGTACCGGAGGGTGAGCCGCTGGTGCGTGTGTTCTATGAGCTGTACGTGGACCGCGCCGCATTCGAGGCCCACGAGGCGCAGTCGCACACGAAGCACTTTCTCGCCGAGCGGGAGCAGTACCTTTCCGGTGTCGAGGTCACGTTCCTCGACGTGATCGGCGGGAAGGCGGCAGCTCTGCAGTGAGTTCCGAGGAGCGGCGCGTCTTCGGCGCGCGAGTGGCCGATCTGCGGAAGCAGAAGGGCATGACACAGGGGGAACTCGCCGCAGCCATCGGCCGTACGGCGAGCTGGCTGTCCCAGGTCGAGCGGGGCGTCCAGCCGGTGAACCGCCTGGACGTGCTGCGGCTCCTCGCGGACGGCCTCGGCGTGCCGCTCCAGGCCCTCCAGCCCGATGCCCCACCCGTGGTCGAGGCCGTGCCGGCGCCCGAGGCGGAAACGAACGACCTCGATCAAGCCCGTCTGGTGCTCTCCGGACACTCGGCGCCGGATGTCCTCCTGGGCCTCCGCCAGGACTTCCGGCCGGACACGATGCCCGACCTCCGAACATCGGTGGACAGGATCTGGGAACTCACTCACAGCGGCCAGTTCGCCGAACTGAGTGCATCGATCGGTCCGTTGGTTTCACGGCTGGAGAGAGGCGTCCGGACGGCGGCGGACGAGTGCGTGCGCGAACTGCACGAGCTGTTGGCCACGACCTATCAGGCCCTGGCTGCGGCTTTCGTTCGCCAGAACGAGGCGGATGCCGCATGGGTCGCGGCGGACCGGGCGATCCGCGAAGCTGAGCTTTCCGGCGACCCGCTCGGTGTCTTCGCCGGGATCTACCGCCTCTGCCACGTCTTCGTCCGCCTGAAGCACCTCGACCAGGCGGAGCACGCGGCCGCGACGGCGGTCAGTGCCCTCCAGCACCACGTCGAGGGCAACGAACCCACACCCCAACACCTCTCCGTACTGGGGTCACTCCACCTGATGCTGGCACTCGTACACGCCCGCGCGGGCGAGAGATCGTCCGCGCGGCAGCAGATCGAGGCTGCTCGAACCGTCGGCCGACGGCTGGGGGAGGACCGCAACGACTTCAACCTCGAATTCGGCCCCACGAACGTGGAGATCCAGGCCGTCTCGACCGCAGTCGACCTCGGCGACGCCGGGGAGGCACTCGACCTCGCCGAAGGGCTCCGTTCGGACGGCCTGTCCTCCGAGCGGCAGGCGCGCCTGCTGCTGGATGTGGGCCGAGCGCACGCACAACGACGCCAGTACGCCGAGTCGCTGCACTGCCTGCTGCGCGCCGAGGAACTGGCTCCCGAGATGATCCACACCCATGTGGCAGCCCGGGCAGTGGTACGGGACCTCGTCCTCGTCGCGGGCCGGTCCGCGACGGACGAACTCCGCGCACTGGCCGAGCGCACCGACAGTCTCGGTTGACGTGGAAGCCCATCCGGCGTGCATGTGGCGGAAGTTGCACGGACCTTGCCCACGGACCCACTGATGGATTGAGTACGGGTACTCATGTGGGCGGTGGTCAGCAGCCTGCAAGGTACGGGCATGCGATCGATATTCCTCCCGAAGTCCTTGCTGGCCGCGACCCTCGGCGGCGTCGTCGTCCTGGCCGGCTTCGGCGCGCAGAACGCCGCTGCCGATCACACCTCTATGGTCAGCGTCGCCGCGGTGAGCGATGACGAGGCAGAGATGCGGTTCCTTGAGTTGGCGGACCTCATCTCGCAGAGCTGCGCTCCGGACCTCTCCAGCACAGCCGATGATCTGGCGCCGGCGTCCACGGCCGACACCACGGCAGCGGAGCCGGCCCCCGACTCAACCATGCCCATCCTGGTTGATGAGGTACCGCTGACCACGGAAGAGGAATGCGCCGCCGAGAGGCACGTACTGGGCATCAGCAAGGCGTTCTCAGGCACGAACGTGGCCACGTACGAGGAGATGCGGGAGAAGCTGACGAGCCTGAACTACCCGGCGGCGCGGATCCACCGCATGCCGGACTTCGCGGGCAAGCCCGTGGCAAGGCTCGACCTGCGTGTGGGGGCCGAGCAGTTGGCTCTGGAGATCAGCAGTCCCTACCTGGGCGTGATGGTCGAGCCCTTTGGCGCGCCGGACGGAGTGAGCGTGACCGAGGTGCGCCTGGAGCCGCAGCTGGACGCGCCCACATCCTGAGCTCGGCGCCGGACGGGTCTGGGTGGGGGCGTGTCCCTCCCACGGGCGATGGCGATTGAATGGATTTCGAAGTAGTTTCAAAGTCGTGAGCGCCGAGAACGCCGCCGTGAACTTCTCCGAGCTGGTCAACAAGAACAAGCAGACACTGGCCCGGCTCAAGGAATCACCACGACTGCTGCTGCACCGTAGAGACGGCGAGGACCTGGTCCTCACCACTGCTGCCAGGGCCGAGCAGGACCAGACAGTAGTGTCGGCCGCCACGCGGATGCTGGCGGCCATGGCGAGGCGTGAGCCCGGCAGCATGGAATTGCTCCTCGACATACTGCCGGAGGCATTTCCCTGGGTTCGTTTCCTGCCCGAGCCCGATGTCCATGCCTTCGCTGTCGAACTGGTCGACACCATGCGTGCAGCCGACTCGATCGGCAACAGCGCCTCCGTTGCCCAGATGCTCACCGCTTGGCAGCACACGGCCGAGGTCCATTCCGATCCCGTCCTTCTGGCTGCGCTGACCAGAGATCACGGCACGGACTACGGTCCGGTACCCAACCCAGGCGACATCCCTTGACCGCGGGCCGCGGTGACCGCGCCGCGCCTCCGGCGCCAGGAGGGCACTGGGAAGTCCGCTTCGCCGACGCGGCATCGGCCAAGGGTTGGGAATGAGGTGACTGGGGGCGGCCGAATTTGGTAGCTCGTGGACACTGCCCGTGACACCTGCTGGATCACCTTTGCAGGTATCGGACACCCGCGAGCCACGGACAGTCACTGAGGGCCCCAGACGACCCGCAGACGCCGTCATCGAGGAGCGCGTAGCGATCTATCGCGCCTAGACCAGCCCGAGAGGGCCGTTGGACGCCATTGATGAGGAGCGCGTAGCGATTTGATGCGCCTGTCGGGGGCTGAGGCCCTTGTGGTCGAGGTTTGGCGGTGGCTGGCCGCCTGCCCGGCCCCGGTGGCGGGCCGGGAGGGCCCGGGCCAGGGCCTGCCCCCTTGGGAGGGGGCCGGACATCGCTGACACACCCGTCCCTTGTCCTCGGACCGGCCCGTTCTTTTGGGGGTTTCCCGGCAGTCTTCGTTTTTCCGTGGCGGGACGGTCTGTCAAGGGCGGCCGAAGGCCGTCGCGCAGCGACGCGAACGAAGTGAGCGCCCTTGACAGGGCGGCCCGACGCGGAAGGACGATGAGACTGACGGGAAACCCCCAAGACCTCTCTGATTCCGGTCCGCTCGGACCCCGCCATCACCCGACCCCACCCTCAGGCGTACCGCTCCCGCAGCTTGTACTTCAGGACCTTGCGCAAGGCCTCGTTGCGCGGCAGGGAGTCCAGGAGTTCCAGTTGCTCCGGGAGTTTGTGCGTCGACAGGCCCTGGGCGCGGAGGTAGGACGTGAGCTGGGGGAGGGTCAACGGGGATGCGCCCGGGGGTTGTTCCACCACCGCGCAGACGCGTTCGCCGCGTTCCGGGTCCGGGAGGCCGATGACCGCTACGTCGGCCACTGCGGGGAGTTGGTGGAGGAGGTCCTCGATCTCCTTCGCCGAGATGTTCTCGCCCTTGCGGATGATGACGTCCTTGCTGCGGCCCGTGAGGACCAGGTAGCCGTCTTCGGTGAGGTGGCCCAGGTCGCCCGTGATGAGGTAGCCGTCCTGGTCGAAGACCTCTGCCGATGCCGATTGGTCGCTGTTGAGGTAGCCCTGGCAGACCGCTTCGCCGCGCAGGCGCACCTCCCCGTCCGTGTTCGGCGGGAGTGCGGTGCCGTCCGGGGTGGTGATGCGGATGGACATGCCCTCCGGGGGGCGGCCCTCGGTGGTGGCGAGGTTCTCGGCGGTGTCGTCCGGGGCGCCCATGGTGATCATCGGGACCTCGGTCATGCCGTAGCCGTGGGTGAGCTGGCAGCCCAGCTCGCGTACGACGGCGTGGTAGATCTCCGGGGGCTTGGGGGCGCCGCCGCCCGCCAGGAGGCGGAGGGTGGGGATGAGGGGGGTGTCGGGGGCCTTGCGCTGCTCCGTGAGGAACATCGAGTAGAAGGCCGTGGAGCCGCCGGCGACCGTGACCCCGTGGCGGCGGTAGCCGTCCAGGGCGTCGGGCATCGCGAACTTCTCGAAGAGGACGGCCGGGAAGCCGTAGAGCAGCAGCATCACCGTGTAGTCGGGCCCGGCTATGTGCGCGAAGGGGAAGGCCATCGAGCCGACGTCGGACGGGGTCAGGTGCAGGGCGTGCGCGAGGCAGGAGCCGCCGGCGATCAGGGAGCGGTCGGTGTGCAGTACGCCCTTGGGGTCGGAGGTGGTGCCGGAGGTCCAGTAGATCCAGCGGATGTCGGTGCCGGAGGCGGGCGGTGGGGGGAGTACGGACGGGTCGCCGTCGGGGAGGGTCGCGTACGCCTCGAAGACGCCCCGCGCGCCGAGGCGGGCGGCCATCGCGGTGTGGTCGTACCCCCGCCAGGTGCCGGGGACGGCGAAGAACTCGGCCTTGGACTCGCGCAGCGCGAAGCCGACCTCGCGGTCCCGGTAGAAGGGGATGACGGGGGACTGGACGGCGCCGAGCCGGGCGAGGGCGACCGAGAGCAGCACCGTCTCGATGCGGGTGGGGAGCTGCCAGGCGACGACGGTGCCGCGGCGTACGCCCATGTCGTACAGGCCGGCGGCGACGCGTTCGGCGCGGTCGCGGAGCTCGCCGAAGGTGAGCGTGCGGTCGGCGGCGGGGTCCTCGGCGGCCTCGATGAGGACGGTGGCGTCCGGGGTGAGCGCGGCCCGGCGGGTGATCAGCTCCCAGAGGGTCGCGGAACGGCTCAGTTCCGTCGCGGTGGCCGTGTCGCCGGTGTTGGTGGCCGCGTCCGTCATCCCAGACCTCCCCATAGCTGACGGATAGTCAGATCAAGCGCAGAGCGTAGAGCGCTGACGCTTGTCGGTCCAGGGGTGGCGGGGCTAGCTTGTTTCTGACGATCCATCAGATTGATGCGATGCGTGTACGGGAATGGGGAGACGGCCAATGGGACTGGAACTGCCGCGGATCATCAGCGTCGACGACCACGTGATCGAACCCGCCCACCTCTTCGACGTCTGGCTGCCCGCCAAGTACCGCGACCGAGGACCCAAGGCCCTCACCGCCGGCATCGGCGAGCTGGAGTACACCGGCGGCAAGTACGTGATCACCATGGACCCCGACGGCCCGCCCACCGACTGGTGGATCTACGAGGACCTGAAGTTCCCGTACAAGCGCAACATCGCCGCCGTCGGCTTCGACCGCGACGACATGACGCTGGAGGGGATCACGCGCGAGGAGATGCGGCGCGGCTGCTGGGACCCCAAGGCCCGGCTCGCGGACATGGACCTCAACCACGTGGAGGCCTCGCTGTGCTTCCCGACCTTCCCGCGCTTCTGCGGGCAGACCTTCGCCGAGGCCCACGACAAGGAGGTCGCGCTCGCCTGCGTGCGCGCCTACAACGACTGGATGGTCGAGGAGTGGTGCGGTGACAGCGGCGGCCGGCTGATCCCGCTCTGCATCATCCCGCTCTGGGACATCGACCTGGCCGTCGCCGAGATCCGCCGCAACGCCGCCCGCGGGGTGAGGGCCGTGACCTTCTCCGAGATCCCCACCTACCTCGGGCTGCCGTCGATCCACTCGGGCTACTGGGACCCCTTCTTCGCCGTCTGCCAGGAGACCGGCACGGTGGTCAACATGCACATCGGGTCCAGCTCCCAGATGCCCGCCGCCTCCCCCGACGCGCCGCCCGCCGTGCAGGCCTCGCTCAGCTTCAACAACGCGATGGCCTCGATGATGGACTTCCTCTTCAGCGGGGTGCTGGTGAAGTTCCCGACGCTGAAGCTGGCGTACAGCGAGGGGCAGATGGGCTGGATCCCGTACGCCCTGGAGCGCGCGGACGACGTCTGGCAGGAGCACCGGGCGTGGGGCGGGGTGCGCGACCTGATCCCCGAGCCGCCGTCGACGTACTACTACCGGCAGATGTTCTGCTGCTTCTTCCGCGACAAGCACGGCATCGCCTCGCTGGACGTCGTCGGCCGCGACAACGCGACCTTCGAGACCGACTACCCGCACGTCGACTCGACCTTCCCGCACACCAAGGAGGTCGCCCTCGACCACGTGAAGGGCCTGGACGACGAGACGATCTACAAGCTGATGCGCGGCAACGCCATCCGCATGCTCGGCCTCGACCTCGACAAGGACCGGGCCAAGTAGTGGACCTGACCTACACCGAGGAGGAGCAGGACTTCCGGGCGCGGCTGCGCGAATGGCTCGGCAAGGTGCTCCCCGAGCTGCCCGCCAAGCCGTCCCCCGACGACTGGCCGGGCCGGCGCGCCTACGACCTCGGCTGGCAGCGCAGGCTGTACGAGGCCGGGTACGCGGGACTGCACTGGCCGACCGACGCCGGCGGACGCGGCGCCACCCCCACCCAGCACCTGATCTTCCTGGAGGAGACCGAGCGCGCGGGAGCCCCGTACGTCGGCGCGAACTTCGTCGGGCTGCTGCACGCCGGCCCGACCATCGCAGCCGAGGGCACGGCGGAGCAGCGGGCGCGCTGGCTGCCGCCCGTGCTGCGCGGCGACGAGGTGTGGTGCCAGGGCTTCAGCGAGCCCGACGCGGGCTCCGACCTGGCCTCGCTGCGCACGCGCGCGGTCCGCGACGGCGACGAGTACGTGATCACGGGGTCGAAGATCTGGACCTCGCACGCGGAGGTCGCCGACTGGTGCGAGCTGCTGGTCCGCACCGACCCGGCGGCGCCGAAGCACCGGGGGATCTCCTGGCTGGCCATGCCGATGGACGCGCCGGGGGTGACGGTGCGGCCGCTGCGCACGCTCGCCGGGTCGACGGAGTTCGCGGAGGTGTTCCTCGACGAGGTACGGGTCCCCGTCGCGAACCGCGTCGGCGCGGAGAACGACGGCTGGCGGGTGACCATGGTGACGCTGTCCTTCGAGCGGGGGACGGCCTTCGTGGGTGAAGTCGTCGCCTGCCGCCGGACGCTCGGCGAGCTGGCCCGCACGGCCAAGGCGAACGGCCGCTGGGACGACCCGGTGCTGCGGCGCAGGCTGGGCCGGCTGTACGGGGAGTTCGGCGCGCTGTGGCGGCTCACGCAGTGGAACGTCAGCGAGGCGCAGCGGGCCGGCGGGGTCCCCGGGATCGGCGGCTCCGTCTTCAAGCTGGCGTACTCGCACGCGCGGCAGGAGCTGTACGAGGCGGCGGCGGAGGTGCTGGGGCCGCTCGCCCTGTCCCTGGAGGAGGAGTGGACCCTGGACCGGCTCTCCTCCCTCTCCTACACGATCGCGGCGGGCACCTCGCAGATCCAGCAGAACATCGTCGCCGAGCGGATCCTCGGCCTCCCGAAGGGCCGGTGAGGGGCATGGACTTCCAGCCGACCGAGGACCAGCGCGATCTGCGGGCGGGCGTACGGGAGCTCCTGGAGGGGCGGTACGGGCGCGAGGCGCTGCGGGCGTCGGTGGACTCGGCGGACTCGGCGGACACACGGGCGGCCGTGGTCGACCGCGCCCTGTGGCGGGAGCTCGGCGAGGCGGGGTTCTTCGCGCTCCGCCTCCCGGAGTCCGCCGGGGGTGTCGGCCTCGGGCTGCCGGAGGCGGTGATGGTCTTCGAGGAGGCCGGGCGGGTACTGCTGCCGGGGCCGCTGGTGGCCACGCACCTGGCGGCCGGGGCGGTCCCGGGGGCGGCGGAGGGGACGGCGGTGGTGACGGCCGGCGACCTGGGCGGAGGCCTGGTTCCGTACCTGCGGGAGGCGGATGCGGTGCTGGGCGCCCCGGGGGCGGTCTCGGGCACCGCCGTCCGCTCGGCGGACCCGCTGACACCGCTGCACCACGTCCCTTCCTGCCCGGACGTGACCTCGTACGCCGTGGAGGGAGCGCTGCTCACGGCGGCGCTCCAGGTCGGCAGTGCGCTGCGGACGGTGGAGCTGGCGGTGCGGTACGCGCAGGAGCGCGAGCAGTTCGGGCAGCCGATCGGGGCGTTCCAGGCGGTGAAGCACCTGTGCGCGCAGATGCTGGTACGGGCTGAGGTGGCCCGGACGGCGGTGTACGCGGCGGCGGTGACGGCGGACCCGGGGGAGGTGGCGGCCGCGAAGCTGCTGGCGGACGAGGCGGCGGTGCGGGGTGCCCGGGACTGCCTGCAGGTGCACGGCGGGATGGGCTTCACCTGGGAGGCGGACGTGCACCTGCACCTGAAGCGGGCGTGGGTGCGGGCGGAGCAGTGGCGCACGGCGGCGGAGGCGGAGGAGCTGCTGGCGGAGGAACTGCTGCTGTCGTCCGCGGCGCTGTAGCCGGTAGCTGGCTGTCACGGAAGGCACGGGTGGGACGGCGGGGGACGCATGTCCGATTACAGAGAGTTGATATCGGTTTGTGTCCTTCGCCCGCCCTCTTACGGCCCGGAGTCACGACCCTGCTCCGGTACGCTCCCACGATGCGAGCGGTTGAGCGGCGCTGGCGCCGCACAGTATGCACCACGCCCACTCCTTCGCGCGGGAATATGCCCGAAGCGCTTGTTGTGGTGACTGTATGTCAACCATGCTGCTCGGCAAGGGGATCACGGTGGGTGATCCCATCCTGTCGCGAGGCGAAGTTGCCGCCGGTTCGGATGGTGTGAGCGGTGCAGGTGCTTCAGGTTCAGCTGGAGGTAGGACCGGACCCCGCCGAGGTCGGCCGGGCCCGCCGGTGGGCGCGGTCGCGGCTGGCGGGGTCGGGCATAGGGGACGACGAGCCGCTCGCCGAGACGCTGATCCTGCTGATCTCCGAGCTGGTCACGAACGCCGTCGTGCACACGGGCTGTCCGGCCGTGCTGCGGATGCTGTTCGGGGGGCCGGGGGTGCGGGTCGAGGTCGCGGACGCGAGTGACCGGGCGCCGGACCGCCGGCAGGCCGCCGGGGACGACACGAACGGCCGCGGCCTGGAGCTGGTGGACGGCCTGGCGGACCGCTGGGGCTGGCAGCGCGAGGGCGCGGGCAAGCGGATCTGGTGCGAGGTCGACCGTGCGGAGAAGGCGTCCTCGGACGGGGCTTCGTGCGGGCCTTCGGACGGACCGTCGGAAATTCACACTCCGGTGCGGGAACCGCGCGTGTACCTCTAACGAGATATTGACGATCTGTCACATCTTGATCACCCTGGTGTGGAGCGATTCGACGCGAGGGGACGCCAAGGGCCTGCCTTGACGAGTGCGGGTCGCGGGGTGGCGGCTGCCGTGCCGCGCTCGGGGCGTGCATGCGCGCCGCCGCCACCCGCATGACGGAGCAACACGCTTGAAGTAGGTCAGGTCCTGGCCTGCTTGCTGGCTACAGTCGGGCTCGGCCGTGCCGTGGGCGTGCGACGCGGCCGGGATCGTGTTTCCACGGCGGCGAAGGAGCGGGCAGGCATGTTGCGAGGACTCACCACCGTCAGTTTCTGGGCTGCCGACCTGGCGGCGGCGAAGCGCTGGTACTCCGAACTACTCGGCGCCGAGCCCTACTTCGAGCGCCCGGGGTACGCCGAGTTCCGGCTGGGGGACTACCAGCACGAACTGGGCCTGATCGACAGCCGGTACGCGCCCGCCGGAGGCGGGGCGGCGGCCGGGCCGGGCGGGGCCGTCGTCTACTGGCACGTCGACGACGTGCAGGCCGCCTTCGACAAGCTGCTGGCCATGGGGGCGAAGGAGTACGAGGGCCCGGTGGAGCGCGGGCCCGGCTTCGTCACCGCTTCGGTCGTCGACCCCTTCGGGAACGTCCTGGGCGTCATGTACAACGCGCACTACCTGGAGGTCCTGGGGGAGACGGGCGCGGCGGACGCCTGAGCGTCCCGGCCCCTGGCGGGACGGGCGATCCGTACGGCAGGGTGGTGGGTCCGCTGTGGTGCATCCGCGACGAGGAGGTCCTCCGCATGCCCGTGGGAGACGCTGTCGGCCGCGCCGACCCGGGGCTCGCCTGGGCGGAGCACCTTCCGTCCGACGCGGTCAGGGTGATCTGGGAGGAGACGCCGACCCCCTACGACCTCGCCCATCGGTACGGGGTCGCCGGCGCACTGCTGAGGGCGGGGGTGGCCGCGGACCGGATACAGGTGTTCCGTGGCGATGACGACGACGTCGTGTACTGGGTCGTCACCCTGGACGGCGGGCGCGTGGCCGTGCTGACCGACGACACGGAGGCCTACGTGTGCCACATCGAGGGGCCGTGGCCGTTCCTGGCCGTGTTCCTCGGGCCTGATGCCGGCGACGGCGATGGCGCCGGTGGCGGTGTCCGGACGGAGCTCGATGACTCGATCATCAATCTCAGGGACCGGGTCGCCGCGTGGTGCGCCGGGGCGCCCGCCGAAGGGGCGTCGGGGACCGGCGGCGACCGGTAGGGCTGCTTCGTACGCCCCGGCGCTCGGGCCGGGGCCGGGGCCGGGCCGGGCCGGGTGGAAAGGGCCCGGCCGAACCGTGCCCTGCCCACCCCTCCCGGTGCCGGTGGCCTAGCCCTTGGTGCAGATCACGTTGTACGGGCGGCCGACCGCGATGGTCAGCTCCATGGGCTCGGTGGTGCCCGACGGGCACTCGCTCTTCGTCTTGACGAGGCCGAGCACCTTGTAGCTCTTGCCGCCGCCGGCGCAGGGGACTTCCTGGGCCTGGTCGGTCACGCAGTCGCCCTGGACCAGCTGGCCGCCGCCGGCACCCGCGTCGCCGGGGTGGTCGCCGGACAGGTTGCGGCCGCAGACGGTGTTCGTGGGGATGCCGCTGCTCTTGCCGCCGTTGTAGGAGATGCTCACCTCGATCATCAGGTCGGTGCCGGCCGGGCACTGGATCGACCCGGGGAAGAGGCTGGCGTCCTTGATGTCGATGGCCTTGAAGGTGGCGCCGGCGGCGTCGCACTTCTGCGCCCGGTAGCCGTCGGGCTGGTTCTTCGGGTCCGGGCCGCCGCAGTCGCCGACCTTCCAGGCGCTGGAGGTGTCGGAGGAGGACTCCGGGTTTCCGGGGTCGGAGGTCTTGGCGGAGGGGATGGCCGGGCTGGAGGCCGACACCGAGGGCTTGTTGTCCGAGCCGTCCGAGACGAAGAGCCTGGAGACGCCGTAGAGGCCGGCGATGATCAGGCCGATGACCACGATGGTGGCGACGGTGTTGCCCGAGCGGCGGGCCGGGGGCGGGGGCGGCGGGGGTGGGTATGCCTGGTACGGGTTTGCCATCGCTCCTCCTGGGGGTGGCGGTTGGGACCGGGGGTATGACGCGCGAACGGTGACGCGTCATGGACACCTCATGGTTCCAGGTGCGGGGAGCGCGCATGACGGTGGCCCCTGAACGCATCTGGGGGAGCGGGCGCCCGGAATCGGCCCTGCCCCGGCGGGATCCGGCCGCCTCGCCGCGCCGCCTCTGGCCGCTCCGGCGGAGGCGTGGCTACGGTCGGCAGCCCGCCGCCGCACCGTGGGCGCACGGCGGTCTTCGCAGCGATCGGACCGAGGTGAGTCGTCATGCGGCGTTACGTGGTTGTGCCGGCGGCGGTCGTGCTGGCGGCGCTGTCCGCCGGGTGCGCCGGCGGCGCATCGGCCCCACCGGCCCCGGCGGCCGTGGTGTCGTCCGTGCCCGCCCCGGCGGCCCAGCCCACGGCCGCCGGCGCGGACAGCGAGTCGGTCACCTGCTACGGGCCGGACGGTTCGGTGGCCGGTGTCGCGAAGTTGGACCGGGCGAATCCGGGTGTCGCGCTGACCGGCGAGCAGAAGCGGTCGCTGTGCGCGCGCAGCGGGTGGAGCGCGACGCGCTGAACGCGCGGCCCCGGCGCGCGGGTCAGAGGACGGCCACCGGGGCGACCGGGGTGCCCACCGCGCCGACGAAGGGTTCCGGCATCGCCGAGAGGAGGAAGGCGTACCGGTTTTCCTCTGCACAGGCTGTGGACAACTTTTCGAGGTTCCAGTTCTGGCCCTGGTGCATGCCCATCTCGACGAGGTCGAGGGCGTGGACCGGGAGCCAGAGGTTCTCGATCTCCGGCGGGAAGATCTCGAAGGTCAGGGTGTCGTTGGCGACCGCCGCGACGTCCCGGGCGTGGAACCACTCCGGCGTACGGACCGACAGCCCGGGGGACGGGAATCCGTAGCCGTGCTTGTCGCCCGCCAGGTAGACCTGGATCTGGCCGGTGCGGACCAGGACGATGTCGCCGGCGCGGACCGTCACCCCGCCGAACTCCTCCGCCTCGGCGAGGTCTTCGGGGGTGACGGCGTGGCCGCCCGGGAGCCGGTCGAGCCCCTTGGCGCGGGCCACGTCGAGGAGCACCCCGCGCGAGACGATGTGGCCCGCCTTGTCGATGCCGCTGAACTCGGCGCGCCCGTGCGCGGTGATCGAGGACGACGGGCGGCCGTTGTAGATCCGGCCCGAGTGGGAGACGTGCGTGAGGGCGTCCCAGTGGGTGGCCGACTGGAGGCCCATGGTCACGGCGTCGTCGCTGCACGCCACCGTGCCCGGGCCGAAGATCTCCTGGTTGATCTGCACCATCGTGTGCAGCGGGTTGATCCGGCCGGGGATCATGCCGGCCTGGACCCCGTCCTCCTTGAGGGGGAGGGCGAGCGGTATCCGGCGGCCGGTGCGGATCTCCGCCGCGGCGGCCCGGACGACCTCGTCGGTGATGAGGTTGAGGGTGCCGATCTCGTCTTCGGCGCCCCAGCGGCCCCAGTTGTTGACGCGCTTGGCGATGTCGTGGAACTCGGCGGGCAGGGTCATGGGCGTCGACAGCTCCTTGCGTAGAGAACGTAGAGAAGGCAACGAGGGCTTGTGCTCCGGCATCGGCGTGCCCCTAGAATCTAACGGTCCGTCAGAAATCGCGGGAAGGGGCCGGACGTGGGGAACTTCTTGGCAGGCAAAGTCGTCGCCGTCACCGGCGCCGGCCGGGGCATCGGGCGGGCCGTGGCACTCGCCGCGGCCGCCGAGGGGGCCAAGGTCGTCGTCAACGACTACGGGGTGGGCATCGAGGGCGGCGAGCCCACGAGCGAGATCGCCGAAAGCGTGGTGAAGGAGATCCTCGCCGCGGGCGGCGAGGCCGTCGCCGTCGCGGACGACATCTCCACCATGGCGGGCGGCCAGCGCATCGTCGACACCGCGCTCGCCCAGTACGGGCGCATCGACGGGGTCGTGTGCGTGGCGGGCATCCTGCGCGAGCGGATGCTCTTCAACATGTCCGAGGAGGAGTGGGACCCCGTCGTCGCCACCCACCTCAAGGGCACCTTCACCGTCTTCCGCGCCGCCTCCGCCGTCATGCGCAAGCAGGGCACCGGCACGCTCATCGGCTTCACCAGCGGCAACCACCAGGGCTCCGTCGCCCAGGCCAACTACAGCGCCGCCAAGGGCGGGATCATCTCGCTGGTCCGCTCCGCCGCCCTCGGCCTGGCCAAGTACGGGGTCACCGCCAACGCCGTCGCACCCGTCGCCCGGACCCGCATGTCGGCCAACGTGCCCATGGAGCTCAAGGAGATCGGCGAGCCCGAGGACGTGGCCGCGCTCGTCACCTACCTGCTCAGCGACCGCGCCAAGGCCGAGGACATCACCGGGCAGGTCTACACGATCGCCGGCCCCAAGATCGCCGTCTGGGCGCAGCCGCGCGAACTGCGCGCCGGCTACGCCGAGGGCGCCTGGACCCCCGAGAAGATCGCCGACTTCCTGCCCGGGACCGTCGGCAAGGACCCCATGCCGATGCTGGCCCAGCTGGAGGCCATGGCCAAGGCGGCGGCCGCCAAGGACCGCCCCAACGCCTGACGGGGGGAGCGCCGTGGATTTCGGCTTCGGGGCCGAGGACGAGGAGCTGCGCGGCCGCGCCCGGGCGTGGCTGGCGGAGCACCTCGTGGGCCCGTACGCGCAGGCGGTCGGCCTCGGCGGGCCGGGCAGCGAGCACGAGGGCGTCGACGCCCGGCGCGCGTGGGAGCGCGAGCTGGGCCGGGGCGGCTGGATCGGGCAGGGCTGGGAGGTGCCGGAGGGGGCGTACGGGCAGCAGCGGCTCTCGCTGACCGGGCAGGTGGTGTGGGCCGAGGAGTACGCGGCGCTGCGCGCGCCCGGCCGGGTCGGCCACATCGGGGAGAACCTCCTCGCGCCGACGCTGATCGCCTACGGGTCCCAGGAGCAGCGGGACCGCTTCCTGCCCGCCATCGCGCGCGGCGAGGAGCTCTGGTGCCAGGGCTACAGCGAGCCGGGCGCCGGCTCCGACCTCGCCGCGATCCGTACGGCGGCGGTCCGGGACCCGGCCGACGGGCTGTACCGGGTCACCGGCCAGAAGATCTGGACCTCCCTCGCCCAGGACGCGGACTGGTGCTTCGTGCTGGCCCGCACCGAGCCGGGCTCGCGCCGCCACCGGGGGCTGTCCTTCCTCCTTGTGCGGATGGACCAGCCGGGGCGGGTCGAGGTCCGGCCGATCCGCCAGATGTCGGGGACCAGCGAGTTCAACGAGGTCTTCTTCGACGGGGCGGTCGCGGCGGAGGTCGTCGGCGCGGAGGGCGAGGGCTGGACCGTGGCCATGGGCCTGCTCGCCCTGGAGCGGGGCGTCTCGACGCTGGTCCAGCAGATCGGCTTCGCGGCGGAACTGGAGCGGGTCCTGGCCTCGTATGCCGCGTCGCATGCGGAGGACCCGGTCCTGCGGGACCGGCTCGTGCGCCAGTGGGCGGAGCTGCGCACCATGCGGTGGAACGCCCTGCGCACCCTGGGCGCCGAGGGGGACCCGGGCGCTCCGAGCGTGGCCAAGCTGCTGTGGGGCGGCTGGCACAAACGGCTCGGCGAACTCGCGGTCGAGGTCCGCGGCGCGGCGGCGACGGCCGGGCCGGCGGGCACGGCCTGGGCGCCCGGGCTCCCGTACGAACTCGGGCTCGACGAGGAGCAGCGGCTGTTCCTGTTCACCCGTGCCGACACCATCTACGGCGGCTCGGACGAGATCCAGCGGAACATCATCGCCGAGCGTGTGCTCGGCCTGCCTAAGGAGTCGCGGTGAGAGGCGTCGTATTCGACGGCAAGCAGGCCCAGGTGGTCGACGACCTGGAGATCCGGGACCCGGGGCCGGGGGAGGTGCTGGTCGCGATAGCGGCGGCCGGGCTGTGCCACAGCGACCTCTCGGTGATCGACGGGACGATCCCCTTCCCGCCGCCGGTGGTCCTCGGCCACGAGGGCGCGGGGGTGGTCGAGGCGGTCGGCTCCGGTGTCATGCACGTCGCGCCGGGCGATCACGTGTCGCTGTCAACCCTCGCCAACTGCGGGGCCTGCGCCGACTGCGACCGCGGCCGTCCCACGATGTGCCGCAAGGCGATCGGGATGCCGGGACAGCCCTTCTCCCGGGGCGGGAAGCCGCTGTTCCAGTTCGCCTCGAACTCGGCCTTCGCGGAGCGCACCATCGTCAAGGCCGTGCAGGCGGTGAAGATCCCGGCGGACATCCCGCTGACCTCGGCGGCGCTCATCGGCTGCGGGGTCCTGACGGGGGTGGGCGCGGTGCTGAACCGGGCCCGGGTGGACCGGGGCGAGTCGGTGGTCGTCATCGGCACCGGCGGGATCGGGCTCAACGTGCTCCAGGGGGCCCGGATCGCGGGCGCCACCACCATCGTGGCGGTCGACGCGAACCCGGCGAAGGAGGCGGCGGCCCGGCAGTTCGGGGCGACGCACTTCATCGACGCGTCCGCGGTGGCGGACTCCTCGGCCGCGGTGAAGGAGATCCTCCAGACGGGGGCCGACCACGCCTTCGAGTGCGTGGGCAACGTCAAGCTGATCCGCCAGGCGATCGACCTCCTCGACCGGCACGGGCAGGCGGTCCTGCTCGGCGTGCCCGGCTTCCAGGAGGAGGCGTCGTTCCAGGTCTCCTCGATGTACCTGGACAAGACCATCATGGGCTGCCGGTACGGGTCCTCGCGCCCGCAGCGCGACATCGCGCTCTACGCCGAGCTCTACCGGCAGGGCAAGCTGCTGCTGGACGAGCTGGTCACGGAGGTCTACCCGGTCGAGGACTTCGCCAAGGCCGTGGACGACGCCCACCACGGGCGGGTGGCGCGCGGGGTGCTCACGTTCTGACCGGCGGGCGGTGCGGTGTCCGACGTCGGCGGGTGGTCGGGCCCGGCGACGCCGGACACCGCGAACGCGGCGTCCGGCGCTACCGTCAGTCGAGGACGTCGGGGACGGGCTCGGTGTCGCTGCGCTGGATCGCCGCCCCGGAGCCGGTGCTCGCGCCGAGCGACCAGTCCATGAGCTTCATCGCGTCCGCGTAGCGCTCCTCGTCGTTCAGCACGACGCCGATGACGGTCTTGCCGTCACGGGTCGCGGAGAAGACGAGGCACTTGCCGGCGGCGGTGCCGGTGCCGGTCTTGACGCCGATCGCACCCGGGTAGGCGTAGCCCGTGGGGCGCTCCCGGATCAGCAGGTTGCTGTTGCCCCAGGCCGCGTCGGTGGAGGTGCCGCCGGTGCTGTACGTCGTGGCCTTCACGATCTTCGAGAAGTTCGCACCCTTCATCGCGTACTTGGTGAGCTTCGCGAGGTCGCGCGGGGTCGTGAGGTTGTTGCCGGTCGGCGAGATGCCGTCGAAGGAGTCGTAGACCGTCTTGCTCATGCCCAGCGCCTTCGCCTTGGCGTTCATCTGCGCGATGAAGTCCGCCGTGCGTGCCGCGCTGGTCGTGCCCTTGCCGAAGGTGTCGGCGAGCGCGTAGGCCGCGTCGCAGCCCGACGGCAGCATCAGCCCGTACAGCAGCTGGCGGACGGTCGGGGTGGCGCCCGCCTTCAGGTGGGCCGAGCTCGCGCCCTCCCGGACGACGTAGTCCAGGTACTCCTGCTTGACGGTGACCTTCTTGTTGAGGTCCAGGCCCGGCGTTCGGAGCACGACCGTGGCGGTCATGATCTTCGTGGTGCTGGCCCCCTGGCGCCGGGTGTCGGGGGACTTGCTGGCGAGCGTGGTCCCGGTGGTGCCGTCGATCAGCATCATGCCGGCGGCGGTGGTGGGGGGCGCGGCCGTCGCCGCGGCCGAGGAGGCCGGCGCGGAGACCACGAGCAGGGCCCCCGTCGCGACGGTGACGGCGACTGCGCCGCGGGCGCGGCGCATCATCTTCAAAATCAAGTCAAATCCCCCTGAGACAGGACAAGTCGAACGGTCCGAAGGGGGCGGGACAATCCCGAGGCGTCTCAGCCCCCGTGGGAGCTTACGCAGCAGTAGCCGCGCCGGTCGCGCCGGTCTGGGATGTCGGGCGGCGGGTGGCGGGCGGCGTGGTCAGTCGGCCAGGCGGCCGAAGCGGCCCTTGTGGAACAGGAGCGGTCCGTCCTCGCCGGCCGCGCCCATGGCTTCGACCCGGCCGACGACGATGAGGTGGTCCCCGCCGGTGTGGACGGCGTGGATCCGGCAGTCGATCCACGCGGGCACGTCGTCGAGCTGCGGCGACCCGGTGGCGGGGGCGGGGCTGTGGCCCACCCCGGCGAACTTGTCGGCTCCGCTGACCGCGAAGGACCGGCACAGCTCACCCTGTTCGGCGCCGAGGATGTTGACGCAGAACACCCCGGCGCGGGCGATCCGCGGCCAGGTGGTCGACGTACGGGCCACCATGAAGGTGACCAGGGGCGGGTCGAGGGAGAGCGAGGCGAACGACTGGCACGCGAAGCCGGCCGGCCCGTCCTCGTCCTCGTCCTCGCCGGACGGCGCGGTGATGACGGTGACCCCGCTGGCGAAGTTCCCGAGCACGGCCCGGAACTCGGCGGGACTCACGGGGGCGCGCTCGTCCTCGCCGACGGCCCGCAGATCGGGGCGCGGGAGGGCGTCGACGGCTTCGGCTCCCGCCGCGGTGGAGGTGGGGGAGCCGGCTGACCTGAGGTATCGGACGACGGTGGCCGCCATCCCTGCATGTCCCATCACACCAACGATTGAAGCTGACGGTTCGTCAGATAGGAAGAGGTGTGCGGGCAGGGGATTGATTGAACATGTTCAAGTCGGGGTGTAGTCTCGCCCCGAGTTGGCCTTGAACGTGTTCAAGCAGGGGGCGGTGGGCGGAAATGACGCAGGTGGACCTGGGGGCGGACCCGGAGGCGGACCCGGCACGGCGGGGCTGGTGGGCATCGGCGCCGGGGGCGGAAGTGGCCGTCGCCGTGGAGCTGGTGTTCCTCCTGGCCGCCCTGGTCGTCTCGTTGAACACGACTGATGACTACGGCCTGCCCGCATGGGGTCCCCTCAGCGGCTTCTTTCTCGCGGTCATCGTCGTGCTCGGCGTCCCGGCGATGCTCGTCACCGTCCTCCTGCACGCCCTCCTCGTCACCCGCCCCGCCCTCGCCCTGGCCCGCCGGACCGGACGGGAATGGGCCGCACCGGCCTGGCTGCTGGCCGCCTCGGCCGGCTGCGCCCTGGTCACCGCGCGGGACGGGACCTCGTTCCCCGTCGCCTGGGCCTGCATCGCGGCCATCGGACTGCCGCCCCTGCTCCTGGCGCGCTGGGCGCTGCGCACTGGACGGGGGTACGGGGCCGCCGTGAAGGCGCTGGGCAAGGGCGCCGGCCTGCTCGCGCTGGTCGCGTTGGCGGGCGGGGCCGTCCTGGACGGCCTCGGCGTGGTGGGCTACGAGCCGCCCCGGCTGAGTCGTGCGGCGTACATCGGGGACTGGCACGGGGAGGAAGGCGGGACGGTCCGCATCCGGGAGGGCGGCACGGTCGAGGTCGAGGGCGTGTCGGTGGACGTGGACGGCGGGGCCGGGGAGCGCCGCTGCACCGGCGCCGGCACCTGGAGGTACCGGCCGGCCGGGAGCCGGACGCGGGCGGGGGTGCAGCTGGAGGTACCCGGCTGCCCGGGCTGGGAGCAGAGCTGGGAAGTGGCCGGGAGCGTGCGGCGGCCCGAGCTGTTCCACATCGTCGGAGACCCGGACTCGGGAGTGCTGCGGATCCTGTCGCGCGAGGGAGCCTCCTGAAAGCCGGCGCGCTGATACACCCGGACGGGTGAATCCCCGGCCCGGCAGGGCGGCCGCACACCCGCCGCGGCACCAGGTCTCGGCATCGTGTACCGCCGTATCGCCGTATCGCCGTACCGCCGTACTCCAGGGAGGACCCCGCCCATGCTCGGCACCGACTTCCGTACCGGATCACCCAACTGGCTCGACCTCGGCAGCCCCGACATCGACGCGGCCGCCGCTTTCTACCGGTCCGTCTTCGGCTGGGACTTCGTCTCCGCCGGGCCCGACGCCGGCGGGTACGGGTTCTTCCAGATCGCCGGGAAGACCGTGGCCGCGATCGGGCCGCTCAGCGAGGAGGGCGCGACCTCCTCGTGGATGCACTACTTCATGACCCCCGACATCCAGGCCACCGCCCGGGCCGTCAGGGACAAGGGCGGGGCCGTGCGCGTGGAGCCCATGGACGTGATGGGCGAGGGCTGGATGGGACAGTTCACCGACCCGCAGGGCGCCCAGTTCGCGTGCTGGCAGCCGGGGAAGACCGCCGGGCTGGAGCTGACCTCCGCCGTGAACACCCTGGTGTGGGCGGAGCTGCACGTCCCCGACCCCGTCGCGGCCATCGCCTTCTACTACGACCTCTTCGGCTGGCGGCACGAGGAGATGGAAGCGCCCGGCATGACGTACCGGGTGCTGAGCACGGCCGACGGCGACAAGCAGCAGACGTCCTTCGGGGGGATCGCGCCGCAGGGTGAGGGCGCGGGCGGGGCGTCGGGCATGCTGCCGCGCTGGGTGCCGTACTTCAACGTGGGCGACGTGGACGCCGCCGTCACCGCGATCGAGGGCAACGGCGGTGCCGTGCTCATGCCGGCGGCCGACGTGCCGGACGTCGGCCGCATCGCGTGGGCCGCGGACCCGGCGGGGGCGGTGTTCGCGCTGCTGAAGCCGAGCGCGGAGATGTAGGGGCTGCTTGCTTGCCTGATTGCTGGCCTGCCTGCCTCAGCGGCCGAGGTACTTGGGCGTGCGGCGCTCCACGAAGCTCGCCACGCCCTCGTTCGCGTCGGTGGTGGTCATGTTGATCTCCTGAGCGGTGGCCTCGGCGGCCAGTGCGGCCGCCCGGTCACCGTCCAGGGAGGCGTTCACCAGCTGCTTCGTCATGGCGATGGCCCGGGTCGGGCCCTGGGCGAGGCGCTCGGCCCAGGCGCGGGCGGTGGCCTCCAACTCCCCGGCCGGCACCACCTTGTTGACCAGCCCGAGGCGCTCGGCCTCCGCGGCCGGGACGGCGTCGCCGAAGAACATCAGCTCCTTCGCCTTCTGCGGGCCGACGAGGCGGGGCAGGAGGTACGCGCCGCCGCCGTCGGGGACCAGGCCGCGCCGGACGAACACCTCGATGAAGCGGGCCGGCTCCGCGGCGATCACGAGGTCGCAGGCGAGGGCGAGGTGGGCGCCGATGCCGGCGGCCGTGCCGTTGACGGCGGCGATGACCGGCTTCTCGCAGTCGAGGACCGCCGTGATCAGGCGCTGCGCGCCGAGGCGGATCATGCGGGCCACGTCCCCGGCGACGCGCTCGCCGGCCTGCGCGGGGGCCGCTCCGCGGAGGTCCGCGCCCGCGCAGAAGCCCTTGCCGGTGGCGGTGATGACGACGGCGCGGACGGCGGGGTCGGCGGAGGCGTCCGCGAGGAGCGCGATGACGCGTTCGCGTTGGTCCCAGGTGACGGCGTTCATGGCGTCGGGGCGGTTGAGGGTGATCCAGGAGACGCCGCTGTCCACGCGGTGGAGGATCGTTGTGTCCGGGGCCTCGGTCATTGCTGAACTCCCGTTCGGGGGTGGTGGTGGTCGGTGGGGTGGTGGGTGCGGGTGGGTGCCGCTGCGCGGAGCTGCTCCCCGCCCCGCCCTTCCTCCGTTCCCCGGGCTCCGCCCGGACCCTCCCCCAGACTCCGTCCGGGGGTACCCCCGCCCTCAAACGCCGGACGGGCTGATGCCGCCAGGCGGCATCAGCGAAATCCAGCCCAACGAGCGGACCGAACTCCCCTCCCTCCTCGAGGAGTTCGCCCTGCTCCTGCT
>NZ_JBFBFP010000037.1:0-80737 GCF_040684275.1 Streptomyces sp. NPDC091371 | reverse complement strand
CCGCTGTCGGGGGCTCCGCCCCCGAACCCCCGCGCCTCAAACGCCGGCGAGGCTGAAATTGCCCTGCGGGTAATCCAGCTGCGCTTCGAGGACGGCAGGAGCCAAATCCAGCCTCGCCGGCGTTTGAGGCGCGGGGTCTGGGGCGGAGCCCCGGCAGCGGCGCCGCAGCGGGACGGGGCGGGGGCCCGGGGCGGAGCCCCGAGAGGTCCGGCTCCGGGCGGGGCGGGCGACCAACCCGCACCGGCGGAGCCGGACGGCGCCGCCCGCCTGCCGTGGAGTGTCGGGCAGACAGCAGGACGGGCGGCGCTGTGACGGGTCGTCGCACTGTACGAGGGGGAGCCGACGACCCGGGCTGCCTCTTGGCGAGGCCCTTAAGTGAAGCGCTCCGCGGGGCCCCCACGGCAGAGTGCGTATCGCATTTATGCGCGTACTTGGTTCACACCCCGTGCGAACCCCGCACCCACTAGCCTGGGAGCGACGAGCCCTTGGAGCGGCCCATGCAGCCCAATGTCCTGCTCGACGCCCTCCTCGCCGAGGCGGGTATGTCCCATGCCGGACTCGCCGCGTACGTGAACCAGGCGGGCCGCACCCGCGGTCTCGCCCTTCGCTACGAACACACCGCCGTCACCCGGTGGTTGAAGGGCCAGCGCCCCCGCGGCCAGGTCCCCGACCTGATCTGCGAGGTGCTCGGCGGGCGGCTGCGGCGGCCCGTGGGGCTGGACGACGTCGGGCTCGGGGTGCCCGGCCAGGCCGCCGCGCCGGGAGCGTCGCCGCTGAGCGGGTTCGTGGACCGGGCGGCCGCCCTGTGGCGGTCCGACGGGCAGGCGCGGCCCCATCTGCTCGCCGCGGAGGCGCTCACCGGACCCCCCGCCGTGATCCCGGTGTGGGAGTGGGAGAACCCGCCCGAGGACGCCGACGTGTCGAGGGACGGACCCGACCGGATCGGGCCCGAGCACATCGAGATCCTCAAGGCCGCGCGGGCGCACTACGAGCTGATGTACCGCCGGGCGGGCGGGGTCGCGACGCGGGACCGGATCGTGCGCTTCCTCGGCACCGAGACGGCCCCGATGCTCCGCGGGAGCTACTCCGACGGCCTCGGCCGCCAGCTCCACCGGGCCACCGGGTCCCTCGTGGCGGTCGCGGGGATCTGCGCGTACGACTCGGACGCCCACGGGCTCGCCCAGCGCTACTTCCACCAGGCGCTGCGGCTGGCGAAGGCGAGCGGGGACCGGGGGCTCGGGGCGTACGTGATCGCGCTGATCGTGAACCAGTCCCTGCACCTGCGGGAGTACCGCCAGGCCGTCGCCTTCGCCGAGGCCGCCCTGCGCGCCGCAGGCCGGCACACCACCCCGGCGCTGGCCGCCGACCTCCATGCCATGCAGGCCAAGGCCTACGCCCAACTCGGCGACACCGCGGCCGCATTGGGCTGCATCCGCAGCGCCGAGGCGGCCGCCGAGCGGATCCGCCCCGGCAGCGAGCCGGACGAAACGGGGTACGTGCAGCCCGGGCTGGTCAACGTACAGGTGGCCGAGGCGCTGCTCAGCCTGGGGGAGCTGGCCGCGGCCCACGAGCAGGCCGCCGCGGCCGTCGGCACGCCCGCGCACGACCGGGGGCGCGTGCACCGGCTGGCGATGCTGTGCGAGATCCAGCTGCGCCAGGGCGAGGCCGACGGGGCGGTCGCGGCCGCGGCCGAAATGGCCGAGCGGGCCCGGGGGATGGAGTCGCTGCGGCTTCGCGAGCGGTTGCGGGCGGTCCGCGAGCAGCTGCTGACCAGTGGCTGCGCGGGCGCGGAGGAGACCGCGGAGCTCATCGACGGGGCGCTGCGCGTTCCCCTGTGACGGCTCGAACTGCTGCCATGTTGCCACCGATCCGAGCGGAAGGCGGCAATACCGTGCAGTGGACGAACCTGAGTGAGCAGACCGTGTACAAGAACCGCTGGTTCGACGTGAACCTCGCGGACGTGGAACTGCCCGACGGCCGGCACCTGGACCACTTCGTCATCCGGCTGCGCCCGGTGGCCGTCGCGACGGCCGTCAACGAGGCCAACGAGGTGCTGCTGCTCTGGCGGCACCGCTTCATCACCGACAGCTGGGGGTGGGAGCTGCCCGCCGGGGTGGTCGAGGACGGCGAGTCCGTGGAGTCGGCGGCCGCCCGCGAGATGGAGGAGGAGTCGGGCTGGCGGCCCGGCCCGCTCCAGCACCTGATGACGGTGGAGCCGTCCAACGGGCTGACCGACGCCCGCCACCACCTGTACTGGGCGGACGGGGCCACGTACGTCGGCCCTCCCGAGGACGCCTTCGAGTCCTCACGGCGGGAGTGGGTGCCGCTCAAACTCGTGCCCGACATGATCGGGCGCGGCGAGATCCCGGCCGCCAACATGGCGGCCGGGCTGCTGCTCCTGCATCACCTCAGGCTGGGCGGCAGGCCGTAGGAACCGTCGGGGATCAGCCGTACGGGTAGAAGCCGGAGCCCGTCTTGCGGCCCAGGCGGCCCGCGTCGACCATCCGCTGGAGCAGCGGGGGAGCGGCGTACAGCGGCTCCTTGTACTCGGCGTACATGGAGTCGGCGATGGAGACGATGGTGTCCAGGCCGATCAGGTCGGACAGCTTCAGCGGGCCCATCGGGTGGGCGCAGCCGAGCTCCATGCCGTTGTCGATGTCCTCGCGGCTGGCGATGCCGGACTCGAACATCCGGATCGCCGACAGCAGGTACGGGACGAGGAGCGCGTTCACCACGAAACCGGAACGGTCCTGGGCGCGGACGGCGTGCTTGCCCAGCACGTCCCGCACCAGGGCCTCGGCGCGCTTGACGGTCTCCTCGCCCGTGGTCAGCGCCGGGATCAGCTCGACGAGCTTCTGCACCGGGGCGGGGTTGAAGAAGTGGATGCCGATGACCTGGTCGGGCCGCGAGGTCGCGACGGCCAGCTTGACCAGCGGGATCGAGGAGGTGTTCGAGGCCAGGATCGCGTCCGGGCGGGTGATCACCTGGTCGAGGATCTGGAAGATCTCCGTCTTGACCTGCTCGTTCTCGACGACGGCCTCGATGACGAGGTCGCGGTCGGCGAACTCGCCGAGGTCGGTGGTGAAGGTGAGGCGGGCCAGGGTGGCGTCCCGCTCCTCCTCGCTGATCTTGCCGCGTTCGGCGGCCTTGGTCAGGGAGTTGTACAGCCGGGTACGTCCGATCTCCAGGGCCTCGCCCGTGGTCTCGGCGACCTTGACCTCAAGGCCACTGCGGGCGCACACCTCGGCGATACCCGCGCCCATCTGGCCACAGCCCACTACGCCGACCCGTGTGATGTCGGAAGGGAGGTCAGTCACTTCGTGCCTTTCGCTGCTCATCCGTCGGCGGGTCCCCCGTACGATTCCGGCGCCCGCCACGCCCCCCGACGTTACTCCCGACCTTGCGCGGGGCGGGGGGCCGGGGCGGGCATGCTGGGCTGACACCGTCACATGTCACTCAGCGAAACGGAGTCATCACATGGCGCACATCGGTCGGCGGGAACTGCTGGCGGGAGCGGCGGGGGTGATCGCGGCGGGCGCGGCCGGGCCGGCCGCCGCGGCCGTCCCCGCGGCCTCGGCCCCGGGGCCGGCCGGCCGGATCCCGGCCCGGGCGACCACGCCTGAGTTCCGGGGGATGTGGATCGCCTCCGTGTCGAACGTGGACTGGCCCTCCCGGGCCGGGCTGTCCGCCGCGCGGCAGCGGGCCGAGCTGCTGGCCCTCCTCGACACGGCCGTCAAGCGGCGGCTCAACGCGGTGATCCTCCAGGTGAGGCCGGCCGCCGACGCGCTGTGGCCCTCGCGGCTGGAGCCCTGGTCGCAGTGGCTGACCGGGGAGCAGGGGGAGGATCCGGGCTGGGACCCGCTGGGGACGGCCGTCACCGAGGCGCACGCCCGCGGGCTGCAGCTGCACGCCTGGTTCAACCCGTACCGCGTGGCCAACCACACCGACCTCGACCTCCTGGCGGACGGCCACCAGGCCCGGCGGAACCCCGACTGGACCGTCGAGTACGGCGGGAAGCTCTTCTACAACCCCGGTATGCCCGAGGTGCGGCAGTTCGTGCAGGAGGCCATGCTCGACGCCGTCTCCCGGTACGCGATCGACGGGGTGCACTGGGACGACTACTTCTACCCCTACCCGGTGGAGGGGGAGTACTTCGACGACGACGAGGCCTACGAGGAGCACGGCGGCGACTTCGCCTCCCGCGCCGCCTGGCGCCGCCACAACACCGACACCCTGGTCCGCGAGATGTCCGAGCGGGTGCGGGCGCTGCGGCCCGCGGCGCGGTTCGGCATCAGCCCGTTCGGGATCTGGCGCAACTCCGACGTCGACCCGCTCGGCTCACCCACGCGGGGCCTCGGGACGTACGACGACCTGTACGCGGACACCCGCAAGTGGGTCAAGGAGGGCTGGATCGATTACGTGGCGCCCCAGGCGTACTGGCACATCGGCCACCCGACCGCCGACTACGCGGACCTCGTCCCGTGGTGGGCGCACACCGTGGCAGGCACGGGCGTACGGCTGTACGTGGGGGAGGCGCTCTACCGCTGCGCCCCCGACAGCCCCACCGAGGCCTGGCGCGATCCGCGCGAACTGTCGCGGCACGTGGCGTTCGCGCGGAAGTACCCGGAGGTCCGCGGCCACATCTGGTTCTCGGCGAAGCAGGTGGTCGCGGACCCCAACGGGGCTATGTCCAGGGTCGTTGCCGACCACTACCCGACGGCGGCGCCGCCGAGCTGATCAGTGCCAGGTTCCGGTCTTGGGCTCGGACTCGGCCGGGTGACGTACGACGCAGTCGGGGCCGGGGGACATCACGGCATCGTGCCCGTCCGGGAAGTGCACCCGGTACGGGGGCGCGCCGTTCTCGCCCAGCACCTCGACGATCTCGCCCACCCTGTCGTGCTGTCCCACGACCCGGCCGTGCTGCACCAGCTGGTCGCCCTCGGTCGCTCGCATAACTGACCTCCTCGGTGGCGGTCCGATCCGGTGCTAGCAGTTTAGGTCGATTCGCGGTCATTTGACCCGCTGGGTCACGGCAATGCAGACCAGGACCGCGCACGCGGCGGCCGGGGCGGCCGGGGTGAGGTGCTCGCCGAGCAGCGCGACCGACCAGACGAGCGTCAGCAGCGGCTGCGCGAGCTGGAGCTGGCTGGCGCGCGGGGCGCCGATCTCGGCCATGCCGCGGTACCAGACGTACAGGCCCAGGAAGGTGGAGCCGGCCGCCGCCCAGATCAGGCCCGCCAGGCCCCGGCCGGTCAGGTGCACCGGCTCGAACGCGAGGCCGAGCACGGAGCCGGCCAGGCTCAGCGGCAGGCACAGCACCAGCGCCCAGCCGATCACCTGCCAGCCCGGCATCAGCCGCGCCAGGCGCCCGCCCTCCGTGTACCCGGCGGCGCACACCAGCAGCGCGGCGAAGAGGTAGCCGTCGCCCAGGGAGAGCGAACCCCCGCTCTGCGCCAGGGTGAAGCCCAGCACGACAACGGCCCCCGAGACGGCCGCGATCCAGAAGGTGCGCGAGGGGCGGGCGCCCGTGCGCAGCGCGGACAGCGCGGCGGTGGTCAGCGGCAGCAGGCCGACCACGACGGCGGCGTGCGAGGTCGTGGAGGTCTGCAGGGCGAGCGTGGTCAGCATCGGGAAGCCGACCACGACGCCGCCGGCGACGACGGCGAGGCCCACCCGGTGCTCGCGGCGGGGGAGCGGCACGCGCAGCGCGAGCAGGAACCCGGCCGCGATCAGGGCCGCGAGCACACTGCGCAGCGAAACGAGCGACCACGGGCCGAAGCTCTCCAGCCCCCACGCGGTGGCGGGGAAGGTCAGCGAGAAGGCGAGGACACCCAGCGAGGCGAGGAGCGTGCCGCGGCTCAGCGGGCGGCTCACGGTCCCGTTCGGGATTCCGGCAACCGCTATCGTGGTCGGGTGAGTAGCGCTATTCTGTGCTGTCATGTACGAGCGTAGCAGTGTGGCCGAGTTGGCGGAATCCTTGCGGTCCGAGCTCAACCGCTACTCGGTAGGTGGAAAGCTCCCGTCGAGCCGGGCCCTGGTCGAGCGCTACCGGGTCAGCCCGGTCACGGTCTCGCGGGCCCTCGCGCAGCTCGCCGCGGAGGGCCTGGTCGTCACCCGCCCCGGCTCCGGGGTCTTCCGCTCCCGGCCCCGTACGGCGGCACCCGCGGCCGGGGACACGTCCTGGCAGGAGGTCGCCCTCAGCGCGGAAGGGCCCGGGGAGATCGTCCCGCGCTCCGTCGACGCCAGCGGGGTGCTGGTCTCGCTGGCCACCCCGCCGGCCGGGGTGATCGGGCTCAACGGCGGCTACCTGCACCCCTCCCTCCAGCCCGAGCGGGCCATGGCGGCCGCCCTGGCCCGGGCCGGCCGCCGCCCCGGGGCCTGGGAGCGGCCGCCCGTCGAGGGGCTGCCCGAGCTGCGCGACTGGTTCGCGCGGGAGATCGGCGGCGCGGTCGTCGCCGCCGACGTACTGATCACCGCGGGCGGGCAGAGCGCACTGGCCACCGCCCTGCGGGCGCTCGCCCCGCCGGGGGCGCCGATCCTGGTGGAGTCGCCGACCTACCCCGGGCTGCTGGCCCTCGCCCGCGCCTCCGGATGCCGGCCCGTACCCGTCCCGGTGGACGCGGAAGGGGTCCGGCCGGAGCTGCTGGCCGCCGCCTTCGAGGCCACCGGCGCACGGGTGTTCGTCTGCCAGCCGCTGTTCCAGAACCCGACCGGGGCCGTGCTGGCCCCCGCGCGGCGGGCCGAGGTGCTGCGCATCGCGCGGGCCGCCGGGGCCTTCGTCGTGGAGGACGACTACGCCCGCTCGCTCGCCCACGAGGACTCCGGCCCGCTGCCCGCGACGCTGGCCGCCGAGGACGCGGACGGGGTGGTGGTGCACGTGCGGTCGCTGACCAAGCCCACCTCGCCCAGCCTGCGGGTGGGCGCCCTCGCCGCCCGGGGCCCGGTCGTGGACCGGCTGCGCGCCATCCAGGTCGTGGACAGCTTCTTCGTGCCCCGGCCGCTCCAGGAGGCCGCCCTGGAGCTGGTGGGCGCGCCCGCCTGGCCGCGCCACCTGCGCACCGTCTCCGCCGAGCTGCGCCACCGGCGGGACGTGCTCGCCGGCGCCCTGCGGCGCGAGCTCCCCGGGCTGGAGGTGCCCCACCTGCCGTCCGGCGGCTACCAGTTGTGGGCGCGGCCCGAGGCCGGCGACGACACCGCCTTCACGGCGGCGGCCCTGCGCGCCGGGGTCGCGGTGGCGCCCGGCCGCCCGTACTTCTGCGCGGAACCGCCGGGCCCGTACGTCCGGCTGAGCTTCGCCGGGGTGTCGGGGCCCGGGGAACTGGTCGAGGCGGTGCGGCGGCTGCGGGAGGCCCTGCCGGGCGGGGTCGGTCCAGACGCTTGACCCCGTGCGGCGCGCGGCTCACCATCGCCGCATGCATGTTCGGGTTTCGCTCGTTGCCGCAGCCCGTAGTTCCCCGCTGCTCGCCGAGCGCTTCGACGACGACCGCCCGCTCGACGGGACCGGCTGGCACGCCGTGGAGACCGCCGCGCCCGGGCTCGCCCGCCTGGGCGCGGCCGAGCTGCGCTACTGCTCGCCGACCCCGCGCAGCCGGGCCACCGGCCAGGCCCTCGGGTACGCCCCGCTCGCCCAGCCGGCCCTGCGCGACTGCGACATGGGCCGCTGGCGGGGGATGACCCTGGCCGAGGTGACCGCCCACGAGCCCGGGGCGGTGGACCTCTGGCTCACCGACCCGCGGGCCGCCCCGCACGGCGGGGAGTCCCTGCTCGCCTTCATCTCCCGGATCGGCGGCTGGCTCGACACCCGCCCGGCGGACGACGGGGGCGCCATCGTGGCGGTGGCCGAGCCCTCGGTGGTCCGAGCGGCCCTGGTCTACGCGCTGAAGGCGCCCCCGCTGACGTACTGGAACGTGGACGTCAGGCCGCTGTCCACGATGACCCTCACGGGCTGGTCCGGCCGCTGGCACCTCTCGCTCCAGGCCCCGGCCTAAAACCGTTGAGACCGGAGGCGGAGCGTCCTAATCTGCCCGGATGAGCGGAATCAGGATCACCACCCTCGCGGAGCGACCCGAACTGGCCGAACGGCTCTGGGACATGACGGACTCGTGGCCCGAGTTCGCCGAGCACGACGCGCTCGCCTGGCTGCTGTACCCGCGGATGGTCGCCGAGCTCCCCGACTACGTACTGATCGCCACCGACGGCGACACGGTGGTCGCCCGGGGCTTCAGCGTGCCCTTCGCGCAGCACGCGCCGGGCCGCGACGGCGTGCTGCCCCCGCAGGGCTGGGACCGGATCCTCATGTGGGCCTTCTCCGACCTGCGCCGCGGGATCGAGCCCGACACCGTGAGCGCGATCGAGATCAGCGTGGCCACCGACCGGCAGGGCGAGGGCCTGTCCGGGCTGATGCTCGCCGCGATGCGGGAGAACGCCCGCGCCCGCGGCTTCGCCGAGGCGGTGGCCCCCGTTCGGCCGAGCGGCAAGCCCGCCGAGCCGGACACCTCGATCCACGAGTACGCGTACCGGACGCGCGAGGACGGCCTGCCGCACGACCCCTGGCTGCGCGTGCACGTCCGGGCGGGCGGGGTCGTCGACTCCGTGGCCCCGCTGTCGATGACGATCAACGGCTCGATCGAACAGTGGCGGGAGTGGACCGGCCTCCCCTTCGACAAGGAGGGCCCCGTCCACGTTCCCGGCGCCCTGGCCCCGGTCCACTGCGTACCGGAGCAGGGGTACGCGGTCTACGTGGAGCCGAACGTGTGGGTGCGGCACCCCCTGACGTAGCGCCTGGCCCGATCCGATACCTTGAACGCGTTCAAGTCGTCGGATCGGGGGCAGGTCAATGGGAGCCACTGCGCGAGCGAGCGTTCATCCGTGGCAGTTCGGCCTGGTGGTGTGCGCTGCGCTCACCCCGCTGGTGCCGCTGATCGCGTGGTCGGGCCACGGTTACTTCACCATCACCCCTGGCCTCGTGACCGCCGCGGTGGTCGCCGTACCGCTGTTGCTGCACTCCCGGCCGTCCGGCTTCGGGTGGTCCATCGGATTCATCTCGGCGCTGCTGGTGCCGTGGTCGATCCTCGGCGCCATGGGTGGGATGTTCCTGTTCTTCCCCTCCGTGCTGCAGCTCCTGCTGGCCGCCGGAGCGGACCCGCGCCGACGGCCGATCGCGGCCAAGGTGATGGCCGGCGCCGGTTTCCTGCTGTCGGCAGTGTTGCTGGCGCTCTTCGTCCGGGACCGAGTGGGCTAGGGGTGTCCGGCTAGCGCCTACGCGGCTGGTTGAAGCGGAGCATGTTGCCCGCCGGGTCGCGGAACGCGCAGTCGCGCACGCCGTAAGGCTGGTCGACCGGCTCCTGGAGGACCTCGCCGCCCGCGGCCCGGATCTTCTCGAAGGTGGCGTCCACGTCGTCCGTCTGGAAGATCACCCCGCGCAGCAGGCCCTTCGCGAGGAGTTCCGCCATGGCCTGCCGGTCGGTCGGGGAGGCGTTGGGGTCGGCGAGCGGCGGTTCGAGGACGATCTCCACGTCGGGCTGCTCGGGCGATCCGACGGTCACCCACCGCATCCCCTCGAACCCGACGTCGTTGCGGACCTCCATGCCGAGGACGTCGCGGTAGAAGGCGAGCGCCTTGTCGTGGTCGTCGACTGCGATGAAGCACTGCGAGAGCTTGATGCTGTTCATGCCTCCGAAGCTACGAGACCTCCCGTGATCCCGCTTCTCCGTTCCTGACCGGTCGCGTGTGGATCTTGGCCACGCACGCGGGGATCGCGGCGCCCGCCTCGTGGGGCCGGGCCCGGTACGCGCTCGGGCTCTCGCCGACCAGCTCCGTGAACCGCGAGCTGAACGACCCCAGCGAGGTGCACCCCACGGCGAAGCAGACGTCCGTCACGCTCAGGTCACCCCGCCGCAACAGCGCCTTGGCCCGTTCGACGCGGCGGGTCATAAGGTAGCTATAGGGCGTTTCGCCGTACGCGGCGCGGAAGCTGCGGGAGAAGTGCCCGGCCGACATGAGGGCGGCGGCAGCCAGCGCCGGGACGTCCAGCGGCTGTGCGTAGTCGCGGTCCATCATGTCCCGCGCGCGGCGCAGTCGTACGAGGTCCTCCAGCGATGTCACGCTCCCCAGGATCGCACGGCACCGGCCGCGAAGATCGAAGAATCTTTGCATAAACGTGCGGCGATACGTATAGTCATGCCATCGATGAGGAGGGTCCGATGGTGGTACGTGTAGCGGTGGCCGGAGCGAGCGGATACGCGGGCGGTGAAGTCCTGCGCCTGCTGCTCTCCCACCCCGAGGTCGAGATCGGCGCGCTGACCGGCCACTCCAACGCGGGTGAGCTGTTCGGCAACCTGCAGCCGCACCTCGGACCCCTCGCCGGGCGCACCCTGGAGGCGACCACCCCCGAGGTGCTCGCCGGCCACGACGTCGTGTTCCTCGCACTCCCGCACGGCCAGTCCGCCGCCGTCGCCGCCCAGCTCGGCGAGGACGTCCTCGTCATCGACATGGGCGCCGACCACCGGCTCAAGGACTCGGCCGACTGGGACGCCTTCTACGGCGGCACGCACGCCGGGACCTGGCCCTACGGCCTCCCCGAGCTGCCGGGCGGCCGCGCCGCCCTCGCGGGCGCCAAGCGCGTCGCCGTGCCCGGCTGCTTCCCCACCGCCGTCTCCCTCGCCCTGTTCCCCGCCTACCAGGCGCGGCTCGCGGAGCCCGAGGCCGTGATCGTCGCCGCCACCGGCACCTCCGGCGCCGGCAAGGCCCTCAAGACGAACCTGCTCGGCTCCGAGGTGATGGGCACGGCCACCCCCTACGGAGTCGGCGGCGGACACCGCCACACCCCCGAGATGGTGCAGAACCTGTCCCCGCTCGCCGGGGAGCGGGTCTCCGTCTCCTTCACGCCGACCCTCGTGCCCATGGCGCGCGGCATCCTCGCCACCTGCTCCGCCAAGGCCCTCCCCGGCACCACCGCGGAATCGCTCCGCGCCGCCTACGAGAAGGCCTACGCCGACGAGCCCTTCGTCCGGCTGCTCCCCGAGGGGCAGTGGCCCACCACCAAGTCCGTCCAGGGTTCGAACGCCGTCCACGTGCAGGTCGCATACGACGGGGCTGCCGGGCGCATCATCGCGATCAGCGCCATCGACAACCTCACCAAGGGCACCGCCGGCGGCGCGGTACAGAGCATGAACATCGCCCTCGGGCTCCACGAGAGCCTGGGTCTTTCCACGATCGGAGTGGCACCGTGAGCGTCACGGCAGCACAGGGATTCACGGCGGCGGGCATCGCCGCCGGGATCAAGGCGAACGGCAACCCGGACCTGGCCCTCGTGGTCAACAACGGGCCGAAGCTGGCCGCGGCCGGCGTCTTCACCTCCAACCGCGTCAAGGCCGCGCCCGTGCACTGGTCCGAGCAGGTCCTGCGCGGCGGCGTGGTCGGCGCGGTCGTCCTGAACTCCGGCGGCGCCAACGCCTGCACCGGCCCCAAGGGCTTCCAGGACACCCACGCCACCGCCGAGAAGGTCGCCGAGACGCTCGGCGGCGACTTCAACGCCGGCGAGGTCGCCGTGGCCTCCACCGGCCTGATCGGCGTCCTGCTCCCCATGGACAAGCTGCTCCCCGGCATCGACACCGCCGCCGCCGCCCTGTCCGCGGACGGCGGCGAGGCCGCGGCGATCGCCATCAAGACCACCGACACCGTGCACAAGACGGCCACCGTCTCCCAGGGCGGCTGGACCGTCGGCGGCATGGCCAAGGGCGCCGGCATGCTCGCCCCGGGCCTCGCCACCATGCTCGTCGTCCTCACCACCGACGCCGACCTGGACAGCGCCACGCTCGACCGGGCCCTGCGCGCCGCCACCCGGACCACCTTCGACCGGGTCGACTCCGACGGCTGCATGTCCACCAACGACACGGTGCTGCTGCTGGCCTCCGGGGCGTCCGGCCAGGTGCCGGCGTACGAGGAGTTCGCGGAGGCCGTACGCACGGTCTGCGACGACCTCGCCCGCCAGCTGATCGGCGACGCCGAGGGCGCCAGCAAGGACATCCGCATCGAGGTCATCGGCGCGGCCAGTGAGGACGACGCGGTCGAGGTCGGCCGCTCCATCGCCCGCAACAACCTGCTCAAGTGCGCCATCCACGGCGAGGACCCGAACTGGGGCCGGGTGCTCTCCGCCATCGGCACCACCAAGGCCGCGTTCGACCCGGACCGGCTGAACGTCGCCATCAACGACGTCTGGGTCTGCAAGAACGGCTCGGTCGGCGAGGACCGCGACCTGGTGAGCATGAAGGACCGCGAGGTCCGCATCACCGCCGACCTGTCCACCGGCGAGGAGTCCGCGGTCATCTGGGCCAACGACCTGACCGCCGACTACGTCCACGAGAACTCGGCCTACTCCTCATGAGCACTGCAAGGAAGCACACGGCGCTCCCGAAGGCGGAGATCTTGATCGAGGCCCTGCCGTGGCTCACCCGCCACAACGGCA
Organism: Streptomyces sp. NPDC091371; assembly: GCF_040684275.1. Classification (NCBI taxonomy): domain Bacteria; kingdom Bacillati; phylum Actinomycetota; class Actinomycetes; order Kitasatosporales; family Streptomycetaceae; genus Streptomyces; species Streptomyces sp. NPDC091371. The sequence continues at coordinate 68,271 of NZ_JBFBFP010000037.1, read as the reverse complement.
AGATCATCGTCATCAAGTTCGGCGGCAACGCCATGATCGACGAAGACCTCAAGGCGGCCTTCGCCCAGGACGTGGTCTTCCTGCGGCAGGCGGGCCTGCGGCCCGTGGTGGTGCACGGCGGCGGCCCCCAGATCAACGCCCAGCTCGACAAGGAAGGCCTGGTCAGCGAGTTCAAGGCCGGCCTGCGCGTCACCACGCCCGACGCCATGGACGTCGTACGGATGGTCCTGGCGGGCCGGGTCCAGCGCGAGCTGGTCGGGCTCCTCAACCAGCACGGGCCCCTCGCCGTCGGCCTGACCGGCGAGGACGCCCACACCATCACCGCCACCAAGCACAGCCCCGAGATCGACGGCGAGCTCGTCGACATCGGGCGGGTCGGCGAGATCACCGCCATCGACACCGGCGCGATCGAAGCACTGCTGGCGGACGGCCGGATCCCGGTCATCTCCTCCATCGCGCGCAGCGCCGACGACCACCACGTGTACAACGTGAACGCCGACACGGCCGCCGCCGCGCTCGCCGCCGCACTCGGCGCCGAGACCCTGATGGTCCTCACCGACGTCGAGGGCCTCTACGCGGACTGGCCCAACAGCGACGAGGTCATCAGCCGGCTCACCGTCAGCGAGCTGGAGAAGCTGCTGCCCGAGCTGTCCAGCGGCATGGTGCCCAAGATGGAGGGCTGCCTGCACGCGGTGCGCGGCGGCGTCAGCACCGCCCGCGTGATCGACGGGCGGGTCCAGCACTCGATCCTGCTGGAGATCTTCACGGACGAGGGAATCGGCACGATGGTCGTGCCGGACGGGAAGCAAGGGGGAGCACAGTGACCGGCAACGAGGACTACCAGGCGCGCTGGCAGGGTGCGCTGACCAACAACTACGGCACCCCCGCGCTGGCCCTCGTACGCGGTGAGGGCGCGCAGGTCTGGGACGCGGACGGCAAGCAGTACACCGACTTCGTCGGCGGCATCGCCGTGAACGCCCTCGGCCACGCCCACCCGGCGATCGTCGCGGCCGTCACCGGGCAGATCCAGACCCTGGGCCACGTCTCCAACCTCTACGCCTCCGAGCCGGTCGTCGCGCTCGGCGAGCGGCTGCTCCAGATCTTCGGCCGGCCCGGCAAGGTGTTCTTCTGCAACTCCGGTGCCGAGGCCGTCGAGGCCGCCTTCAAGATCGGCCGGCTGACCGGGCGGACCCACATGGTCGCCACCGGCGGCGGCTTCCACGGCCGGACCATGGGCGCCCTCGCGCTCACCGGCCAGCCGAAGAAGCAGGAGCCCTTCCTGCCGCTGCCGGGCGACGTCACGCACGTCCCGTACGGCGACGTCGAGGCGCTGCGGGCCGCCGTCACCGAGGAGACCGCGCTCGTCGTCATCGAGCCCATCCAGGGCGAGAACGGCGTCGTCGTGCCCCCCGCCGGCTACCTGACGGCCGCCCGCGAGATCACCCGGGCCACCGGCACCCTGCTCGTGCTCGACGAGGTGCAGACCGGCATCGGCAGGTGCGGCCAGTGGTTCGAGCACCAGGCCCACGAGGGCGTCGAACCCGACCTCGTCACCCTCGCCAAGGGCCTCGGCGGCGGCCTGCCGATCGGCGCCGTCGCCGCCTTCGGCGCCGCCGCGGACCTGCTCCAGCCCGGCCAGCACGGCACCACCTTCGGCGGGAACCCGGTCGCCTGCGCCGCCGGCCTCGCCGTGATCGACACCATCGCGGGCGGAGGGCTGCTCGACCAGGTCAAGGAGCGGGGCGAGCGGCTGCGCTCCGGAATCGAAGCCTCCGGGCACTCGTTGGTCTCCCACGTCCGCGGCGCCGGTCTGCTGCTGGGTATCGTGCTGACCGAGCCGCTCGCGCCCAAGGTGCAGCAGGCGGCTCAGGACGCCGGCTTCCTGGTCAACGCGCCCGCCCCCGACGTCGTACGGCTCATGCCGCCGTTCGTACTGACCGAGGCCGAGGTGGACGCGTTCCTCCGGGCGCTGCCGGGCGTCCTCGACGCAGCCCAAGGGGACGGATCCGGAGAATGAGACGACGATGAGTCAGCCGCAGGACAACGAGCACGGCGGCCAGGCCGTGCCGCAGACCCGCACGGCCCGCCACCGCCGGATCGTGGACATCCTCAACCGGCAGCCGGTCCGCTCCCAGAGCCAGCTGGCCAAGCTGCTCGCCGACGACGGGCTGAGCGTCACCCAGGCGACGCTCTCCCGCGACCTCGACGAGCTGGGCGCGGTGAAGATCCGCAACACCGGCGGCGAGCTGATCTACGCGGTGCCAAGCGAGGGCGGCTTCCGCACCCCGCAGGCCCCGCTGGGGGAGTCGGCGAAGGAGGAGCGCATGCGGCGCCTCTCCGGGGAGCTGCTGATCTCGGCGGAGGCCTCCGCGAACCTCGTGGTCCTGCGCACCCCGCCGGGCGCGGCCCAGTTCCTCGCGTCGGCGATCGACCAGGCCGAACTCCGGGAGATCCTCGGCACGATCGCGGGCGACGACACCCTGATGCTGATCAGCCGCGACCCGGAGGGCGGCCAGGCCCTGGCCGACCACCTCCTGCGACTGGCGCAGAAGGAAGGCTGACCCCGATCCACGGGCAGCTCAGTACCGGGTGACGGCCAGCGCCCCCGACGCCGTGCCGATCGCGATGTGCGGGCGGCGCCTCGGGTTCGCCCAGCGGAGGATCTCGCGCATCGCCCGCTCCGGCACGGACACGCAACCGGCCGTCGCGCCCTTGCCGTTGACGTGCAGGAAGATGCCCGCGCCCCGGCCGCGTACGGGCCGGTCGTAGTTGAAGGCGATGAGCAGTGCGTGCGCGTACTGCTTCTCGTACGTCACCAGGTGCTCGGCCTCGCCCGGCGCGCAGTCCGCGGGCAGCGGCTCCACCCAGCGGTTGTAGGCGGCGGAGCGGTTGTCCTGGCACCACCACGAACGGTCCGTCACCCGCCGGTACCGGTACTCGGTCCCGGCCGGGGCGCGGCGGATCCCGAAGGCGTACGGGAGCGCGTACAGCCCCGTCGGCGTGGTGTCGGTGCCCTGCGTACGGGTCGCGCCCTCGGCCAGGCCGTTCGCCCCGAAGCGCGCGGGCGCGCTCCCGGCCGCGTACCAGCGCCCCGCCCGCCGGTCCCACCAGGTCAGGCGGCCGGTGGTGGATCCGGGGGCGGGCGCGACGGCGGTGATCAGCTGACTGCCGCCGCCGGTGTCGGCGAGCCGGGCGGGCAGCAGGGGACCGGCGTGGGTGCCCGGAGGGCCCTGGGACAGCAGGCCGGCGACGATCAGCGAGGCGGCGACAAGCGCGGTACGCGGCACATGTCAGACGGTACGGGGCGGAAGGGGCAGCGGAAGGCCCGGCAGGCCGTCGATGCTGACTGCGATGTGCTCCTTCTTCTCGCAGTACTCGCTGAACTCCTCGTCCGTCTTGCGGCCGAAGTACTCCGCGTGGAGGGTGCGCTCGCCCTGGTAGTCCATCAAGGGGATGGCGAACCCGCACACCGTCGCGATCCGGCGGGCCTTGACGAGGATGACGGCACGCGCCGCCGGCCCGTCGGCGTCCCCGAAACGGACGACCAGATCTTCCCAGCGCGGGTCGTCACGGAAGACGGCCTCGCCGTCGCCGTGTATGCGGACGATGTTCGGCGGGCCGCTGAACGCGCACCACATCAGCGTGATCCGGCCGTTCTCGCGGACGTGGGCGATGGTCTCGGCGCCGCTGCCGCCGAAGTCCAGGTAGGCGAGGGTCTGTTCGTCGATGACGACCAGGGTTCCGGCGCGGCCCTTGGGGGACAGGTTGACGTGCCCGTCACCGTCCAGCGGAGCGGTCGCGGTGAAGAAAATCGGCTGCGCCTCGATGAACTCGCGCAGCCGGTCGTCGATTCGTTCGTAGAGCTTTCCCATGGCGGGATTATCTCCCGGAATTCTGCACTCCGATTATTGGATTTCCCTTCGTGGAACCAGCAGCCTCAGGAGCAGTCCGAGCTCGTGGTCCTCGAACAACTCCGCCGACCGGGCCAGCAGCTCGCGCAGCTCGGCCCCGTCCGCCCCGCTCTCGCGCAGGCCCGCCCACCAGTCCCGGCGCCGCAGCGCCGTCCGCGCCGCCCGCCGGATCCCCGGATCGGGGTCGGCCGCCAGGTCCACCGCGGCCCGCAGTGCGGCGATCCCGCCCTGGGCGCACAGCAGCCGGAAGGCGGCCCGCCGGGTGGCCGGGCGGCGCCCGGGGGTCGTGCGCGGGGCCAGCTCCACGGGGTCCAGCCGCCAGGCCACCGGGAGCAGGCTCAGCGCGGCCTCGCGGGGCGCGGCGGGCGCGGAGTCGTCGAGCAGCGGCAGCAGCCGCGCGTCCTCGACCCTGATGTCCAGCCGGCGCAGCCCGGCGGCCGCGGCGGCCCGCACCGCGCCGGCCCGGTGGTCCAGCAACTCCCGCAGCAGGGGCTCCGCTTCGGCCCGTTCGCCGCATTCGGCCAAGCCGGTCACGGCGTACGGGGAGCAGCCCGCCGGGTCCGCGAGCAGCTCGCGGTAGTGCGCCCGGGCGTCGCCGCCGTCCTGCCGCAGCAGCCAGCGCGCGCAGGCCCGTACGAGACCCGACCGGTCGGCGAGGTGCGCCGCGGCCTCGGCCGCCCGCCCGGCCCGCCGCAGGGCGGTGACCCCGGCGGAGCGGACCATCGGGTGCCGGCCGCGCAGCAGCGCGTCGAGCGCCGCGTCGTCCGGTCCGTCGGCGGCCATCACCGCCAGCGCGGCGTCGGTCCACAGCCGGGCGGTCACCGGATCCGGCTCGTCGGCGGCCCGCCGCGCGAGCTCCCGTACGCCGGTCCGCCCGGCCCCGATGGCCAGCCGGGCGGCGAACCGCCGGGCCGGCAGGTCGGCGTCCCGGTGCAGCCGTTCCAGGACGGCGGCCCGCTGCGCGGGGGGCAGTGAGGTCCACTCCCACGTCGTCGAGGGCCGTCCGGGCCGCCACCACGCCGTGAGCAGGGAGTACCGGCCGGTCAGGGCCGCCTCCAGCTGCTCCACGGCCCAGCCGCCGTGCTCCCGCGCGCCCAGCCTCAGGGCGAGCGGGGTGAGCAGGGCCAGCACGTCGGCGGGGTACTTGGCCACGAGCCGGCCGAGCACGCGCCGGGCCCGCTCGCGCACCGGCGGGGCCCAGTCGGCGCACCGGATCAGGACGAGAGGGAGCGGCGGGAACCGCCACGCGGCGAGGGCGGCCGCGCGGATCTGCCCGTCGGGGTCGCAGAGCCGGGCCTCGAGCCGTTTGCCGCGCGGCGGCGGGTCGTACCCGCGGCCGATGCGGCGGACCTCCTCGTCGAAGGCGATCCAGGCCTCGGGTCCGCTCAGGCCGAGCACGCCCGCGACCGGCGCGGGGTCCTGCTTCCACAGCAGGTCCTGCGCGGCCGCCCGCCCCATGAACACGTCCCGCCGTACACCGGCTCCCATGCGCCCTCCCCGAGTCGTCCGCCGATCGTAGTGGGGCGTCCATGCGCGGGGCTTCCGATATTCGGGCTGGTCAGGGCTCCGGGGCGGGGCTCGATTGACGAAACATACGGAGCAGTGCATAGTTATGCCTGTTGTTGGATGCACCGTAAGGAGGAACCCATGGCCGAGCGCGTCGTGCTCGCCTACTCGGGCGGGCTGGACACCTCCGTCGCCATCGGCTGGATAGCCGAGGAGACGGGCGCCGAGGTCATCGCGGTCGCGGTGGACGTCGGCCAGGGCGGCGAGGACCTGGACGTCATCCGCAAGCGGGCCCTCGCCTGCGGTGCCGTCGAGGCCGAGGTCGCCGACGCCAAGGACGAGTTCGCCGACGAGTACTGCCTCCCGGCGATCAAGGCCAACGCCCTCTACATGGACCGCTACCCGCTGGTCTCGGCACTCTCCCGGCCGGCGATCGTCAAGCACCTGGTCGCCGCCGCCACCAAGCACGGCGCCTCGATCGTGGCCCACGGCTGCACCGGCAAGGGCAACGACCAGGTCCGCTTCGAGGCCGGCATCCAGGCCCTCGGCCCCGACCTCACGTGCATCGCCCCGGTCCGCGACTACGCGATGACCCGCGACAAGGCCATCGCCTTCGCCGAGAAGGCCGACCTGCCGATCGCGACCACCAAGAAGTCCCCGTACTCCATCGACCAGAACGTCTTCGGGCGCGCCGTCGAGACGGGCTTCCTGGAGGACATCTGGAACGGCCCGGTCGAGGACATCTACGAGTACACCGCGAACCCGGCCGCGCCGCGCGAGGCCGACGAGGTCGTCATCTCCTTCAAGGAGGGCGTGCCCGTCGCCATCGACGGCGAGCCCGTCACGGTCCTCCAGGCCATCCAGCAGCTCAACCAGCGCGCCGGCGCCCAGGGCGTCGGCCGGATCGACATGGTCGAGGACCGCCTCGTCGGCATCAAGTCCCGCGAGGTGTACGAGGCCCCGGGCGCGATCGCGCTGATCACCGCCCACTCCGAGCTGGAGAGCGTCACCGTCGAGCGCGAGCTGGCCCGCTACAAGCGGCAGGTCGAGCAGCGCTGGGGCGAGCTGGTCTACGACGGCCTGTGGTTCTCCCCGCTCAAGCGGGCGCTGGACGGCTTCATCAACGAGGCCAACCAGCACGTCACCGGTGACATCCGGATGACCCTGCACGGCGGCCGCGCCGTCGTCACCGGCCGCCGGTCCGAGGAGTCGCTGTACGACTTCAACCTGGCGACCTACGACTCGGGCGACACCTTCGACCAGTCCAAGGCCCAGGGCTTCATCGACATCTTCGCCCTCTCGTCGAAGATCGCCGCCCGTCGCGGTCTCGCGTAACCCTTAAACGCAGTACCCCGATCGCCTCCCCGTTACCTCCGCGGCGGGGAGGCGGTTTCACATCCGAAGCCATCCAGGCAGTCCAAGCCATGCAGTCTTGAGGAGCAGTAGCTGTGAGCAGCAACAACGGTGGTGACGTCCGGCTCTGGGGCGGCCGGTTCGCCGACGGCCCGGCCGAGGCCCTCGCGAAGCTGTCCGCGTCGGTCCACTTCGACTGGCGCCTCGCGCCCTACGACATCGCGGGCTCCCGCGCCCACGCCCGCGTCCTCCACAAGGCGGGTCTCCTCACCGCCGAGGAACTCGACCGCATGATCGCCGGCCTCGACCAGCTCGAAGCCGACGTCGCCGACGGCTCCTTCACCGGCACCATCGCCGACGAGGACGTGCACACCGCCCTGGAGCGCGGCCTGCTGGAGCGCCTCGGCGCCGACCTCGGCGGCAAGCTGCGCGCCGGCCGGTCCCGCAACGACCAGGTGGCCACGCTCTTCCGGATGTACCTGCGCGACCACGCCCGGATCATCGGCGGCCTCGTCGCCGACCTCCAGGACGCGCTGGTCGGCCTCGCCGAGACCCACGCGGACGTGGCGATGCCGGGCCGCACCCACCTCCAGCACGCGCAGCCGGTGCTCTTCGCCCACCACGTGCTCGCCCACGTGCAGTCCCTGTCCCGGGACGCGGAGCGGCTGCGCCAGTGGGACACCCGGACCGCGGTGTCCCCGTACGGCTCGGGCGCGCTGGCCGGCTCCTCCCTCGGCCTGGACCCGGAGGCGGTCGCCGCTGACCTGGGCTTCGAGCGGGGCTCGGTCGGCAACTCCATCGACGGCACGGCCTCGCGCGACTTCGTCGCCGAATTCGCCTTCGTCACCGCGATGATCGGGATCAACCTGTCCCGGATCGCCGAGGAGATCATCATCTGGAACACGAAGGAGTTCTCCTTCGTGACCCTGCACGACGCCTTCTCCACCGGGTCGTCGATCATGCCGCAGAAGAAGAACCCGGACATCGCGGAGCTGGCGCGCGGCAAGTCGGGCCGGCTCATCGGCAACCTGACGGGTCTCCTCGCGACCCTCAAGGCCCTGCCGCTGGCCTACAACCGGGACCTCCAGGAGGACAAGGAGCCGGTCTTCGACTCCTGCGACACCCTCGAGGTCCTGCTCCCGGCCTTCACGGGCATGATGGCCACCCTCACGGTCAACCGGGAGCGGATGGAGGAGCTGGCTCCGGCGGGCTTCTCGCTCGCCACCGACATCGCGGAGTGGCTGGTCAAGCAGGGCGTCCCGTTCCGGGTGGCGCACGAGGTGGCCGGCGAGTGCGTCAAGGTGTGCGAGGGGCTCGGCATCGAGCTGGACGAGCTCACGGACGAGCAGTTCGCGAAGATCTCGGAGCACCTGACCCCCGAGGTCCGCACCGTCCTCAACGTCCCCGGGGCCCTGGCCTCCCGCAACGGCCGCGGCGGCACCGCCCCGTCCGCCGTCGCCGTCCAGCTCACCGAGCTGAAGGCGGACCTGGTCATCCAGCACGCCTGGGCGGCCCACAAGCAGTAACGGGACCACCCCGAAGGGGCGGCCGGGGCGCATGGGCCCCGGCCGCCCCTTCGGCATGCGCCGTGCCCTCCCGCCCCGCGGGAACCATCAGCCCCGCAAGGCGCGTGTTGGACGGTGACCTGATCGACGGAGACGAGGAGACGATCGTGGACATCTCAGGAGCCGGTCCGTCCCGGCGCGCGTTATTGGCACTCGGCACGGGCACCGTGCTCTTCACCGGCCTGGCCGCGACCGCCGGGGGCCAGGCCCACGCGGCGGAGCCCGGGGCCGCGGTGACCCGGCGGCTGCGGGAGCTGGAGCGGGAGCACTCCGCCCGGCTGGGGGTGTTCGCCCGCCACACGGGCACCGGCCGGACGGTGGTGTACCGCGCGGACGAGCGCTTCCCGATCTGTTCGGTCTTCAAGGGGCTGGCCGCCGCAGCGGTGCTGCGGGACCTCGACGAGGACGGCGAGTTCCTCGCCAAGCGGATCCGGTACACGCAGGAGTACGTCAACGAGTCGGGCTTCGGCCCCGAGACGGGCAAGCCCTGGAACGTGGCCGACGGTATGACGGTCGAGGCCCTGTGCGCCGCCTCGGTCAGCCTCAGCGACAACGCCGCGGCCAACTTGCTCCTCGAGGAACTGGGCGGCCCCACGGCGATCACCCGCTTCAGCCGCTCGCTCGGGGACCGGATCACCCGGCTGGACCGCTACGAACCCCAACTGAACTCGGCGGAACCGGGGCGGGTGACCGACACCACCAGCCCCCGGGCCATCGGGAGGACGTACGCGCGCCTGCTCCTCGGCGACGCGCTGTCGCCCCGCGACCGCCGGATGCTGACCGGCTGGCTGATCGCCAACACGACGAACACCGAACGGTTCAAGGCCGGGCTCCCCGCGGACTGGATCCTGGCGGACAAGACCGGTGGCGGGCACGAGTACGGGGTGGCCAACGACGTGGGCGTGGTGTGGCCGCCGGACGGCGCCCCGATCGTGATGGCGGTCCTGACGACCAAGCCGGGCTCGCCGACCGGCCCCCGGGACAGTGCGCTGGTCGCCGAGACCGCCCGGCTGCTGGCCTCGGCCCTCACCTGATCCAGGTCCGAGTACTCCCGGCCCCGCCACGCAGGCGCCGTGGCGGGGTCTGCCCTACGCCGCCCAGTCCGCCAGGGCGTCGAAGTCGGGGCGGGTGAGCCCGATCCGCTCGTCGATGCGCATGAGCAGCGCCCGCGCCGGGTGGCGCTGGTCGACGTACTCGTGGTCCATGGCCGTGATGTCGTCGTCGATCCAGGCGAACGGCCGCGGGCCGGCGTACTCCAGGACGTACTGCGTCTTCCAGAACGTGCCGCGCGGCGCCCGGCCGTGCATCACCGGCCAGTCGATGTACGGGAGTCGCGGCAGGCCGAGGTGCGGTCCGATCCAGTCGTTCGCCTCGTCCTTCCACGTCGTGGCCCAGACGAGCTCGTACGAGTCCGCGAGCGCGAGCAGCTCTGCGCCGTGGGCGTGGTTGAGCCAGACCCGCAGGGGCTTCACGCTCTCGGCGTCGGTCCAGCCGGTCGGGCGCATCCGGTGGGTGGTGTAGCCCTCGGGGCGGCGCTGGGGCTTGGCGGCGTAGGGGTTCAGCGGTCCGTCGACGTCGATCAGCAGCAGCGGCTTCATCTCTGAATCATTCCGTTCCGGCGGCCCTGGGGCAGCCTGTTTTTCCGTCGAATGAGACACTGGCGTCTCATTTGGGGTATGGTTGTCTCATGGCCATGGATCGTGACCAGGTGCTCCGCGACGCGGCGGCCCTGCTCTCCCGGAAATCGACCGCCACGATGGACGAGGTCGCCCGCGCCGCAGGAATCGGGCGCGCGACCCTCCACCGGCACTTCGCCGGGCGCGACGCCCTCGTACGGGCCCTCGAAGAACTCGGCATCCGGGAGTTCGAGGTGGCGTTCGACAACGCCCGCCTCGAGGAGGGCAGCGCGATCGACGCGCTGCGCCGGCTCGTCGCCGAATCCGAGCCGAACGCCGAGCTGCTGGCCTTCCTCGTCACCGAGAACCAGCTGTTCGAGGGCGATCAGATCAACGAGGGCTGGGAACGGCTCGACGCCCGCGTGGGCGCGCTGTTCCGGCGCGGTCAGGAAGAGGGCGACATCCGGATCGACCTGAGCCCGGCCTGGCTCACCGAGGCCCTCTACGGCCTCATCGGCACCTGCGCCTGGGCCGTCATGGACGGCCGGGTCGCCGCCAAGGACTTTCAGTACATGATCATCGAGCTGCTGCTCGGTGGCGTCAAACGGAGCGTGGAGTGATGAGCAGTACCAAGCAGTCGAGCCCGATCGAGGAGACGGGGGTGCAGAGCGGGGGCCGTGGGCGCTGGCTGGCGCTCTCCGTGCTCGTGCTGGCCGTGCTGCTGGTCGCGGTGGACGCCACCGTGCTCGGCCTCGCCACCCCTTCGCTCTCCGAGGACCTCAAGCCGTCCGGCACCCAGCTGCTGTGGATCGGCGACATCTACTCCTTCGTCATCGCCGGTCTCCTGGTGTCGATGGGCAGCCTCGGCGACCGCATCGGCCGCAAGAAGCTGCTCCTCGTCGGCGCCACCGCCTTCGGCGCCGTCTCGGTCCTGAACGCCTACGCGACCAGCCCCGAGATGATGATCGTCGCCCGGGCCCTGCTCGGCGTGGCGGGCGCGACCCTGATGCCGTCCACCCTCGCGCTGATCCGCAACATCTTCCACGACCCCAAGGAACGCAGCCTCGCCATCGGCATCTGGGGCGCGACCGCCTCCGCAGGCGCGGCCGTCGGACCGGTCGTGGGCGGGGCCCTGCTCCAGCACTTCTACTGGGGCTCGGTCTTCCTCATCAACCTCCCCGTCATGATCGTCCTGGTCATCGTCGGAAGCAAGCTGCTTCCCGAGTCCAAGAACCCGGTCGCCGGCCCCTGGGACCTGGTCAGCGTCGGCCTCTCCCTCATCGGCGTCATCGGCGTCGTCTACGCCGTCAAGGAAGCCGCCACCCACGGCCTCGCCGCCTGGGAGGTCTGGGCCGCCGCCGTCCTCGGCGCCGCCTGCCTGTACGCCTTCGTCCGGCGCCAGTTCACCCTGCCCGCCCCGCTGCTCGACATGCGGCTCTTCCGGCACCGCGGCTTCTCCGGCGCGGTCCTGGCCGACCTGCTCACCGTCTTCGGGCTCTCCGGGCTGGTCTTCTTCCTCTCCCAGTTCCTCCAGCTCGTCCAGGGCCGCGACCCGCTGGAAGCCGGCCTCGCCGAACTTCCCGCCGCCATCGGCGCCGTGGCCACCGGCCTCGTCGCGGGCCGCTACGCCCGCAGGCACTCGGTACGCGTCGTCGTGACGGGCGGCCTCGCCGCCATCGGCCTGGCCCTCGGCGCGCTGACCGTGCTGCACAAGGAGAGCGGCTACCCGCTGCTCGGCGCGGCCCTGCTCGTCGTCGGCCTCGGCGCCGGCTTCTCCTTCACCGTCACCGCCGACGTGATCCTCTCCAGCGTGCCCAAGGAGCAGGCCGGTTCGGCCTCCGCCGTCTCCGAGACGGCGTACGAACTCGGTGCCGCCCTCGGCATCGCCCTGCTCGGCTCGATCGTCACCGGCGTCTACCAGGGCTTCACCGCCCCCGCGTCCGTCGCGGGCCCTGCGGCCGACGCCGCACACGAGTCCCTCGGCGGAGCCGTCGAGGTGGCCAGGACGCTGGACCCGGGCGCCGCCGGGCAGATGCTGGGCGCGGCCCAGGAGGCCTTCGTGGACGGCCTGCGGCTCGCCTCCGGGGCCGGCGCGGCCGTGCTGCTGGCGACAGCCGCCGCCGCGTGGTTCCTGCTGAAGGGGGAGGCGCTGCAGGACGGCATCGAGCACTGACGTCCCGACAATGGGTGGTGTCCCGGCCGAAGTTGACAGTCCGTTGACGCCCGGGACACCATCCCGGCGATGGAGATCACCGAACTGACCCCGGCCGAACGCCGCGTGTGGGACGCCTTCCCCCGTGGCGAAGGCGTCGACTTCCGCGAACGCCCCGACGAGGACGCCTCCGACGGGTACGGCTGGGGCCCCGAGCGGACCCTGCGCGCCGACGTGATCGCCGCCCTCCTGCTCACCAGCCCCGAGTCGGTGGGGCGGGTCACCGAGTTCAACGTCAGGGGTGCCCGGATCACCGGCAAGCTCAGCCTCAAGTACGCCGTCATCGAGCACGCGATCCGGCTGCGCGGCTGCTGGTTCGAGCGCAAACCCCAGCTGTACGGGGCCCGGCTGCGGGCCCTGGTCCTCACGGACTCGGCGCTGCCCGGGCTGACCGCCTCCACCGTCAGCGTGGACGTCGCCCTGCGGCTGAACTGCTGCCGCGTCACCGGTCCGGTCCGGCTGAAGGGGGCCCGGATAGCCGGAACCCTCTTCCTCCAGGGAGCGGTGATCGGACCCGGCGGCGCCACCGACGAGCAGGGCGAACCCCCGCTCCAGCTCAACCACGCCGAAATAGGCACCGACATCATCGCGGACGAGCTCACCCTCCGCGGCCAGCTCCGGATCAACGGCGCCACCGTCGCCGGGCTGATCAGCCTGGACCGGGCGAAGCTGATCAACCCCGGCGGGATCGCCTTCCACGCCGAGACCGTCTCCGTCGGCACCGATCTGCGCGGCCACCAGCTCGAAGCCGAGGGTATGGTCAACCTCACCGGTGCCCGGATCCCCGGTCAGCTGCTCCTGACGCGCGCGCGGCTGAGCAACCCGGGCGGAGTCGCCCTGCGCGCCAGCAGCTGCTCGATCGGCGAGTTCTGGCTCCGCGAGTGCCCTCCCATCGACGGCATAGTCAACCTGCGCCGCAGCCAGCTGGACATGCTCTACGTCGCCCCCGGCACCTGGCCGCCCGTGGTCCGCGCCGACGGGCTCACCTACCGGGTGCTGCACCCACACCTGCCCGCCGAGGAGCGGCTGCCCCTGCTGGACCGGGAGGAGTCGGGATACCTCCCCTACGCCTACGAACAGCTCGCCGCGGCCTACCGCACGGCGGGCGACGAGGCTGCCGCCCGGACCGTCCAGCTCGCCAAGCTGCGCCGCCACCGGCGCACCCAGCCCCGGCACTCCCGCGTCTGGGGGCTGCTCCAGGACGTCACCGTCGGCTACGGGTTCCGGCCGCTGCGCGCGGCGGGCTGGCTGCTGGCGCTGCTGCTGACCGGGTGGATCGCGTACGGCCTGCGGCCGCCCCGCCCGATCAAGGCGGGGGAGGCGCCGGACTTCAACCCGGTCTTCTACACGCTCGACCTGATGCTGCCGATCATCGGCTTCGGCCAGGAGCAGGCCTTCGCGCCGAGCGGCTGGTACCAGTGGCTGTCGTACCTGCTGATCGTGACCGGCTGGATCCTCGCCACCACCACGGCGGCGGGCGTCAGCCGGTCACTCCAGCGGCAGTAGGGCGGGAGGGGCTACGCGGCCTTCGCCTTGGTGGCGTACATGTCCACGTACTCCTGCCCCGAGAGCCGCATGACCTCGGCCATCACCGAGTCGGTGACGGCGCGCAGCACGTACCGGTCGCGGTCCATGCCCTCGTAGCGGGAGAACTCCATCGCCTCGCCGAAGCGGACCGTGACCCGGCCCGGGCGCGGCATGCCGGCGCCGCCGGGCTGGAGCTTATCGGTGCCGATCATCGCGAACGGGACCACGGGGGCGCCGGTCATCAGCGTCAGGCGGGCGATGCCGGTGCGGCCGCGGTAGAGCCGGCCGTCGGGGGAGCGGGTGCCCTCGGGGTAGATGCCGAAGATCTTGCCCTCTTCGAGGATGCGGCGGCCGGTCATCAGGGCCGCGACTCCGCCGTTGGCCCCGTCGCGGTCGACGGGGATCATGCCGGCGCCGGTGAAGAACCAGGCCATGAGCCGGCCCTTGAGGCCCTTGCCGGTGACGTACTCGTCCTTGCCGATGAAGTGGACCGTGCGGTCGCACACCAGCGGCAGGATCATCGAGTCGATGAAGGTGAGGTGGTTGCCCGCCAAAATCACCGGTCCGGAGCCCGGGATGTTCTCGATGCCCTCCACGCGGGTGCGGAACATCAGGCGCATGACCGGTCCGACAGTGGCTTTGATGAGGCGCGTACGGAACAACGTGGGCCCTCCGGCATCGAAAAGCGGATCGCGCATCCCAGCGTACGGCGGTAGCGCAGGTGAGGACGATACTCGCGGCCCGGTGCTGATCGCACATCGGGTTCACGCAGTGGATACGCAGTGTTGACGCACGTTTCCGCCATGTTCCTCGCGCGCTGGCCCCCCGGACATCCCCACCCGCCTACGATCGCCACGCAATTTCGGCCTTTTCACGAGCGGGGAGTGGCACTCATGACGCAGGGTGGGGCAGCGCGGCGCACGGTTCTGGGAGCGGCCGTCCTGGCGGCGGGCACGGGCATCGCCGGACTTTCGGCGGGACCGGCCTCGGCCTCCGAGGACGCAGCGGGCCACCGGGACCTTCCCTACCCCACGGTGATCGGGCACCGCGGGGCCAGCGGCTACCGGCCGGAGCACACGCTCGGCTCCTACCAGCTCGCCCTGGACATGGGCGCCGACGTCATCGAGCAGGACCTGGTCCCCACCCGTGACGGGCACCTGGTCTGCCGTCACGAGAACGAGATCGGCGGGACCACGGACGTCGCCGACCACCCCGAGTTCGCCTCCCGGCGCACGACCAAGTCGGTCGACGGGGTCTCCGTGACCGGCTGGTTCACCGAGGACTTCACCCTCGCCGAGCTGAAGACCCTGCGCGCGAAGGAACGCATCCCCGCCCTGCGCCAGCGCAACACCCTCTACGACGGCCAGTGGGCGGTGCCCAGCTTCGAAGAGGTGCTGCGCTGGGCCAACCGCGAGAGCCGCCGACGGGACAGGCAGGTCTGGCTGCACGTGGAGACCAAGCACCCCAGCTACTTCCGGGGGCTCGGCCTCGGCCTGGAGGAGCCCCTCGCCAAGCTGCTGCGCCGCTACGGACGCGACCGCCGGGATTCGGCGGTCTTCGTCCAGTCCTTCGAGCCCTCCAGCATCCAGCGGCTCTCCCGGCTGGTCTCCGCGCCCCGCGTGGTGCTGCTGTCCGCGGCCGGCACCCGCCCGTGGGACTTCGAACAGGCCAAGGACCCCCGCACGGTCGCCGACCTGGTCAAGCCTGAGGGACTGAAGTGGATCGCCGGCTTCGCCCAGGGCATCGGCCCCACCATGGACCTGATCCTCCCGCGCACCGCGGACGGCAGGCTCGGCGCCCCGACCACCCTCGTCAAGGACGCCCACGCCCAGGGGCTGCTGCTGCACCCCTATACCGCGCGCAACGAGAACAACTTCCTGCCGGCCGAGTACCGCAAGGGCACCGACCCGACCGCGTACGGGGACGCCCTCGGCGCCTTCAAGACGTACTTCGAACAGGGCATCGACGGGATCTTCACCGACAACCCGGACACCGGGCTGCTCGCGGCGGAGGCCTTCCGGCCCGGCCGACGCCCCGTCAACCGCTGAGCGGAGCTTCCCGTACGAGTGGGCCGGGCCCGGTGGGGAAACCACCGGGCCCGGCCCGTTCGTCCCGCCCGGCATGGACCTGCTGAACGAACTGGGCCCGCTGCTCTCCGCCGAAGCGGCGGCGGAGGCACCGGGCACCGGAGTGGACGCGGCCGATCTGGAACAGGCCGTCTGGGTCAGGCTGCTGGAGCAGGGGGGACGCACCCCCGATCCGGACGGGCCGGCCCGCTGGCTGCGCCGGGCCGTGCGCGCGGAGGCCCGCCGCGCCCGGCGCCGCGCCCGCCGCGAGATCCCCTATGACCACCGCCATCACTCCGTGGACGGCCACCGCACGCACCGCTCACCCGGCGCCGCCGAACCGGAAGACGCCCTGCTGCACGGCGAGGAGAACCGGGCCCTGCGGTCGGCCGTCGCCCGATTGCCCGGACGGTGTCCCGAGCTGATGAAGGCACTTCTTTCACCCAGAGACCTCACTTACCGTGAAATCGCAGGAGAGTTGGGTATCTCACAAGGAAGTTTGGGGCCCGTCCGTTCCCGTTGCCTGGGATGTCTGCGCAGAATGCTGGCTGCAGAGGTTGCGGCTCCTGGCCCGTGGGGAAAGGAGCGGTAGACCAACGGGCTACCAGGTGAGCGGGAGGCATGCGCACATGGGCATGAGCGTGACCATTTCGGCGGCGGCTGCCGAGGACGCGGAGCAGATCTTCAAACTGCAGTACCTGGCCTTCCAGAGCGAGGCCGAGCTGTACGGCAACTACCTCATCCAGCCGCTCACCCAGTCCCTGGACTCCCTCAAGGGCGAGCTGGCGACGGACACCGTCCTGGTGGCCCGGCTCGGCGACGAAGTGGTCGGCGCCGTCCGCGGCAGCGTCGACGAGGAGGGCACGGGCAAGATCGCCAAGCTGTGCGTCCACCCGCGCCTGCAGGGTCACGGCCTCGGGTCCCGCCTGCTGGGCGCGGTGGAGGAAGCCCTCGCGGGCGACGGCGCCACCACCCGCTTCCGCCTGCACACCGGCGACAAGAGCGAGTCCAACCTGCGGCTCTACCGCAAGGCGGGCTACACCCGGGTCGGCGGCCGCACCGCCTCGGACGGCGTGCGGCTGGTGATCCTGGAGAAGGAAGCCAAGGACCCGACGGATTTTGCCGTCAGCGCCTAGTGCCCAGCGCTCAGCGCTTGCGCAGCCAGAGCATCCCGGTGATCGGAAGGATCACCGGGATGAACAGGTAGCCCATCCCGAAGTCCGACCACACGGTCGCCTCCGGGAAGGCCTCGGGGCGGACCAGGGTCCACGCGCCGACGGCCAGTACGCCGGCCAGCTCGGCGGCGCAGCACAGCAGCGCCGCCCTGCGGGCCTTCTCCCCGCCGCGCACCAGCGAGTACGTGATGAACGCGTAGACCAGCGCCGCGACCGCGGACAGCGAGTACGCCAGCGGCGCCCGGTCGAACGCGGTGGAGATCTGGTAGGCCGAGCGCGACAGCGCGCCCACCACCATCACCCCGTACAGCCACACGAGCAGCAGCCCGGGCCCGGACACCAGCCGCTTGCGCTCCGCCGGCACGGCGCTCGTCGTGTCAGGCACCGGGGGTCCCCCAGATGTCATAGAGCCGTACTTCGAGGACGGCGAGGACGAACGCGCCCGCGGCCACCGTCACCGAACCCCACTTGGTGCGCTCGGTGAGCGAGAGCATCCCGGCGGCCGGTACGGCGGCGAACGCGCCGATCAGGTAGGCCGCGAAGATCACGCCGCCCTCGTCGGGCTTCTCGCCCCGGGCCAGCTGCACCAGGCCGATGACCAGCTGGGCCAGGACCAGCAGGGTCACCACGGCCATGCCGATGAAGTGCCAGTCCTTGGTCGGCGTGTCCCGCCATGCGGCGTGGCCGCACCAGGCGGCGAGGGCGAGTGCGGCCACGCCGATGGCGACCGTCAGGGCGTCGAGCATGCTGCGAGGGTATTACGGGCCGAAAGACCCGATGCGCGCACCCCTCGCCCCGGGCCCCGCTGCGGATTTGGCCGTGGCCCGAAGCGCCGTCGGCCTCACTCGAGGCCAACCCGCCCCGGAGCCCCTCCCGCTTGCCGCGCGGCGCCTCGGCGTGGTCTTCGAGGACGCCCCGGCCGGCCTCGCGGCAGGTCGCGCGGCCGGGATGAAGACCGTGGCGTTGACCACAACGCATCCGGCCCGCGAGCTCGACGCGGACGTGGTCGTACGGGACCTGTCGGCCGTGTCGGCGCAGGTGACCGACGGGGTCCTGACGCTTGAGACGGACGGCTGAGCCGGACCGGTGTCGTCCGGTATGCGGCCGGATTCCGTCCGCTATCCGGACACTGTTGATCGGTGAAGCGACATGTCTGCTTTACTGGGGCCCATGACCACGACGAGCAGCCGCACCCTTGCGACCGAGGCGACGATGACGCCCGGTGCTCGTTGTATGTGTCGAATGCGCGCCTTCTGAGGGCCCCTTCCGCACGCCTCGCGCCCCGAAGCGAGACCGGCCGAGCCCGTCCGTGCACCCCGGACCGCTCCTGCCCCGCGCACGCGTCGAGACCGCCGATTCCTCCCGGTTTCAGCCCGTACCGCGTCCCCAGATGTTTGCCCCGTGCCCGGCACCCGCACGCGCCGTGCACTCGACAGCGACGGAATTCCTGTGATCACCACATCGGGCCTCACGAAGGTCTACCAGTCCCGTGACCGCGAGGTCACCGCCCTGGACGGCGTCGACCTGCACGTCCGCGAGGGCGAGGTCTACGGAGTCATCGGCCAGAGCGGCGCCGGCAAGTCCTCCCTGATCCGCTGCGTGAACCTGCTCGAGCGCCCCACCACCGGGACCGTGACCGTCGACGGCGTCGACCTCACCGCGCTCGCCGGCCGGGGCCGCCGCGCCGGCAAGGAACTCCGCCAGGCCCGCAGCCGCATCGGCATGGTCTTCCAGCACTTCAACCTGCTGTCCTCGCGCACGGTCCAGGGCAACGTCGAACTGCCCCTGGAGATCCTCGGCGTCTCCGGCCGCGACCGCTCCCGCAAGGCCCTCGAACTCCTCGACCTGGTCGGCCTCGCCGACAAGGCCAAGGCCTACCCGACTCAGCTCTCCGGCGGCCAGAAGCAGCGCGTCGGCATCGCCCGCGCCCTGGCCGGCGACCCCAAGGTGCTGCTCTCCGACGAGGCCACCAGCGCTCTGGACCCCGAGACCACCCGCTCCATCCTCCAGCTGCTGCGCGACCTCAACCAGCAGCTCGGCCTCACCGTCCTGCTCATCACGCATGAGATGGACGTGGTCAAGTCCGTCTGCGACTCGGCCGCCCTCATGAAGCGGGGCCGGATCATCGAATCCGGCACCGTGGCCGAACTGCTCGCCACCCCCGGCTCGGAGCTCGCCGGCGAACTCTTCCCGGTCACGGGCTCCGCGACCGGGCCCGACCGCACGGTCGTCGACGTCACCTTCCACGGCGACGCTGCCACCCAGCCGGTCATCTCCCAGCTCTCGCGGACCTACAACGTCGACATCTCCATCCTCGGCGCCGCGATGGACACCGTCGCGGGCCGGCAGATCGGCCGGATGCGCATCGAGCTGCCCGGCCGCTACGAGGACAACGTCGTCCCGGTGGGCTTCCTGCGCGAGCAGGGCCTCCAGGTCGAAGTCGTCGGAGGCGCCGAGAGCGCCGACGGCCTGGCCGACGAACTCGCCGCACTGGTCAAGGATGGTGCCAAGTGACCTGGTCCGAGATGCAGCCCCTGCTCACCCAGGGCACCTACGACACCCTCTACATGGTGCTGTGGTCCACCCTGGTGACCGTCCTCGGCGGACTGCCCATCGGCATCCTGCTCGTCCTGACCGACAAGGGCGGCCTCCTGCGGAACCGGCCGCTCAACAAGGTCCTCGGCGTGATCGTGAACACGGGCCGCTCGCTCCCGTTCATCATCCTGCTGATCTTCCTGATCCCGGTCACCACGGCGATCGTCGGCACCTTCATCGGCCCCACCGCCATGATCGTCCCGCTCGCCATCGGCGCCATCCCCTTCTTCGCCCGGCTCGTCGAGACCGCCGTCCGCGAGGTGGACCACGGCCTCGTCGAAGCCGTCGAGTCCATGGGCGGCGGCATCCCCACCCTCGTCGGCAAGGTGCTCCTCCCGCAGGCCCTGCCCTCCCTGGTCGCCGGAGTCACCACCACCGTCATCACCCTGGTCGGCTACTCGGCGATGGCCGGCGCCGTCGGCGGCGAAGGCCTCGGCTCCAAGGCCATCACCTACGGCTTCCAGCGCTTCGAGACCGGCTTCATGGTCGCCACCGTCGTCGTCCTGGTCGCCATCGTCACGGTGATCCAGCTGATCGGCGACGGCGTGGTCCGCCTCCTGGCCCGCCGCGGCCGGACAGCCTGAACAGACTTTCCCCTTCGAAAGCCCGCACTTGTCGTGCTTGGGCCACCACCCGGAATAAGCAAGAAAGGCACTCTTCGTGCGTAAGAACATCAAGCTCACCGCCCTCGCCGCCACCGCCTCCGCGCTCGCCCTCGGACTGACCGCCTGCGGCAGCTCCTCGGACCCGTCCTCCACCAAGGCCGACGGCGGCAAGACCGACGAGAGCAAGCCGCTCGTCATCGCGGCCTCCCCGAGCCCGCACGCCGACATCCTCAACTTCGTCAAGGACAAGCTCGCGGCCAAGGAAGGCCTCAAGCTGGAGGTCAAGGAGTTCACGGACTACGTCCTGCCGAACACCGCCACCGAGCAGGGCCAGGTCGACGGCAACTACTTCCAGCACAAGCCGTACCTCGACGACTTCAACAAGAAGAACGGCACGCACATAGTGCCCGTCGTGAACGTGCACCTGGAGCCCCTCGGCCTCTACTCCAAGAAGGTCAAGGCCCTCTCCGACATCAAGGCCGGCCAGACCATCGCCGTCCCCAACGACACCACCAACGAGGGCCGCGCCCTCCAGCTGCTCGCCGCGAACAACCTCATCACCCTCAAGGAGGGCGTCGGCACCGGCGCCAAGCTGTCCGACATCACCGACAAGAAGGGCCTGGAGTTCAAGGAGCTGGAGGCCGCCACCGTCCCCCGCGCCCTGAACGACGTGGACGCCGCCGTCATCAACGGCAACTACGCCATCGAGGCCGACCTGTCGCCCGCCAAGGACGCGCTCATCCTGGAGAAGGCCGAGGGCAACCCCTACGCCAACTTCCTCGCGGTCAAGGACGGCAACCAGGACGACCCGCGGATCCAGAAGCTGGCCAAGCTCCTGAACTCCGACGAGGTCAAGAAGTTCATCGAGGACAAGTACCAGGGCTCGGTCATCCCGGCCTTCGGCACCCCGAAGTCCTGACCACCAGCCGGAACACGGCCCCGCACCCCTCCGGGGGTCGCGGGGCCGAGCTCTGCCCGCTTCCGGGCAACCCGGCCATGCACTTCCCGCGGCGCATGCTGCATGCTGTGGCCTACGACCCCCACAAACGGTCCAGCAAAGGCGATGGAGCTGCGCATGACTACCACCTTCCCGGACGTCACCATCAGCACGGACCGGCTGGTGCTGCGCCCCTTCGAGGAAGACGACGTCACCGCGCTCACCGAGATGATGAACGACGAGCACGTCACGGCCTGGACCTCCGCACCACACCCCTACACCCCGGCGGACGCGCACGGATGGGCCACCCGCCAGTCCCACGCCGAACGCACCGAGGGCCGCGGCATCGTCTTCGCCGTCACCGAGTTCCTCACCCAGCGCCTCGTCGGCATCGTCCACCTCAAGAACACCAACTGGCGCACCCGCTCCACCGAAGTCGGCTACGTCACCGCCCCCTGGGCCCGCGGAGAGGGCTACGCGAGCGAGTCCGTACTCGCCGTCGCCCAGTGGCTCTTCCGCGACCAGGGCTTCGAACGCCTCGAACTGCGCACCGCGGCCGACAACACCGCCTCCCAGCAGGTGGCCCAGAAGATCGGCTGCATCAGCGAAGGCGTCCTGCGGGGCGCGTGGATAGTGCGCGCGCAGAACCCCGACGGCACCTGGACCGACACCCGTACCGACCTCATCGTCTGGAGCCTGCTCCCCGAGGACCTCGACGAATCCGACGCGTACGACAACGGATACGGATACGAAGACGCCTACGCCTACCGACAGCCGGCCGACGCGAACGGCTACGCCGTCGGCGCCGACTGGAGCTGAGCCGGTGACCAGGTAGTCTCACCGTGCCCGACCCCCAACCCCGACGAATCGCACCATGCGCCTGCCCCCACACCAGGAGACCGACGACGATGGCAGACCGGGTCACGGTGATCGGCTGGGACGGCTCGCCCCTGACCGCGGCCGCCCGGTCAGCGCTCTCCGCCGCCACCCTGGTGGCCGGCGCGGCCCACCACCTCGCACTCCCCGAGGTCCCGCCCACCGCGGAACGCATCCGCCTCGGCAGCCTCGGCCTCGCCGCCCGCCGCATCGCCGGCCACCGCGGCACCGCCGTCGTCCTCGCCGACGGCGACCCCGGCTTCTTCGGCGTCGTACGCACCCTGCGCGCGCCCGAACACGGCCTGGAGGTGGAAGTCGTCCCCGCCGTCTCCGCAGTCGCCGCCGCATTCGCCCGCGCCGGGATGCCCTGGGACGACGCCCAGGTCGTCGTCGCCCACCGCCGCACCCTGCGCCGCGCCGTCAACGTCTGCCGCGCCCACCCCAAGGTCGCCGTCCTCACCTCGCCCGGCGCCGGGCCCGCCGAACTCGCGCTGCTCCTCGAAGGAGTCCACCGCACCTTCGTCGTCTGCGAGGAACTCGGCACCGACCGCGAACAGGTCAGCGTCCTCACCTCCGACAAGGCCGCCGACCACAACTGGCGCGACCCGAACGTCGTCATCGTCATCGGCGGCGGGGGACAGGACCCCGAAGCCGAACCGGGCTGGCTGCTCGGCCGCCGCCCCGCCGCCGCCGAGCGTGGCTGGGCCGGGCCGCAGGCCGAGGCCGGGGAGGGGCAGTCCGCGCAGCTGCGCGCCGCGCAGCTCGCCCGGCTCGGCCCCCGCACCGGGGACCTCGTCTGGGACATCGGCGCCGGCACCGGCGGCGTGTCCGTGGACGCCGCCGCCTTCGGCGCGGCCGTCATCGCCGTCGACTCCGACCCCGACGCCTGTGAACGCGTAACTGCCGCCGCCCGCAAGCGCGGAGTGCAGGTCCAGGTCGTCGCCGGGCGCGCCCCCCACGTACTGGAGGACCTGCCCGAGCCCGATGTCGTACGCGTCGGAGGCGGCGGGGCCGAAGTCGTCGCGGCCGTCGCCGACCGGCGCCCCGAACGGATCGTCAGCCACGCCTCCACGCGCGACGAGGCGGAGGCCATCGGCCGGGCCCTCACCGAACACGGGTACGCCGTCGAGTGCGCGCTGCTCCAGTCCGTCGGCCTGGACACCCGGACCTGGGCCGAACAGGACCGTTCCGTCGTGTTCCTGCTGGCAGCCGAACGCCCGGTGAACCGCTGACCCGGAGGCCGGGGTAGGCTGGCCGATCGTCGTACCGCCCAGGACGATTCGGGCATCACGGCACCGCTGCTACGCGCGACGTGGCGCAGTCCACAGAGGACCGCGGCGGTTATGGCCGCCATGACGGCGAACGGGCGCGACAATGCTTACTGGTTGTCGCGCGGACCGTTCGTTCGTCACGTGGACGCCGGGCGATCGAAGAGGCAACACCGATGGGCGAGGGGTACGCATGACTGACACCGGCCAGGTCCCGGGCGAGGGTCACCCGGACAACGCGGGCATGGTGGATCAGCAGGGCATCCCCGCTCCGGTCCAGATCCCGGCACCGATGCCCGCCGGCTACGCCTTCCAGGACCTCGTGGACGACCCGGCCGAGCCGGAGGACGAGGAACTCCTGCTGATGCCGAGCGGCCAGGGCGCGTGGAGCGACCCCCAGGTCGTCCCGCCGGCCCCCGAGTTCCCGGCCTACGGCACCGAGCCCGCGTACGCCGAGGCCCCGGTCTACACCGAGCCGGCCGCGTACCCCGAATTCCCCTCCTACGGCGCCGGCGCGCACGAGGCGGGCGGCCGTGACTCCGGCGCGCTCGACCTCGGCGGGCTCGCCGTCCCTCCCGCAGACCCCCTCCAGGGCTACCCCCAGCCGGTGGCCCCGGCCGCCGCCGCTTCCCCGGTCCGCCGCCCGCTGCACATGGGTCCGCCCGTACCCGAGGCCACCGGCGGGGTCGTACGCTCCCTCGCGGACCGCGGTCCCGCCGCGGCGCCCGCGCCCGTGCGCCAGCCCGGTCCGCCGACCACGGGCCCCGAGTACCTGGACGTCCCGGCGGCCCCCGCCCCGCAGCTGACCGAGATCCCGCCGCAGGCCGGCGCCCCGTGGACCCCGGAACCGCCGCTCGCCGAGCCCGTGCAGCAGCCCGTGATGGAGGCCGCCCAGGCCCCCGAGCCGGAGCCGCAGCCCGCCTTCGCCCCGGAGCCCGCCGCGGCCCCCGCCGCCCCGGCCGAGCCGGAGCCGTTCCCGGCCGCCCCCGCGGCGGTGGAACTCCCGGCCGAGCCCGCCGCCCCGGAGCCGTTCCAGGCGGCCCCGCAGGCGATCGAGCTCCCCGCCGAGCCCGTGGCGCTGCCCGCCCCCGCAGAAGCGGTGGTCCAGGCCGCCGAGCCGGTGCCCGCCGAGGCGCCCCCGGCGCAGGCCCTGCCGGTCGAGCCGCTCGCCGTCGAGCCCGTCGCCGACGCGCCCGCGCCCGCGGAGCCGGTCATGACGGAAGCCCTGCCGGTCGAGCCGGCCGTCGCCGAACAGGCCCCCGCCGAGCCCGTCGCCGCCGTACCGGCCGAGCCCGCTCCCACCGAGCCGGAGCCGGTGCCCGCCCCCGTCGTGGACGCCCCGGCCGACCAGCCCGCCCCCGTACTCGCCGAGGCGCAGCCCGAGCCGCTCGCCCCGGCCGAGCCCGCCGCAGGCGAAGCGGCAGGCGAGGGCGAGCCCGAGCTGCCGACCCCCGCCGAGCCCACCGCAGCTGAACCGGCCGAGCCCACCGCAGGTGAACCGGCCGAGCCCGCCGCAGGCGACCCGGCTCCGGCCTACGACGACGCCGAGCGCGAGGCCGTCCTGCGCGTGATGCGCGAGCGCCGCGACATCCGCAAGGGCTTCCGCACCGACCCGATCCCGCACGAGGTGCTGCTCCGCGTCCTGGAGGCGGCCCACACCGCCCCCAGCGTCGGCCACTCCCAGCCCTGGGACTTCGTCGTGATCCGCTCCGGCGAGACCCGCCGCACGATGCACGAGCTCGCCCAGCGCCAGCGCGAGGCCTACGCGAACTCGCTGCCCAAGGCCCGGGCGAAGCAGTTCAAGGAACTCAAGATCGAGGCCATCCTCGACACCCCGGTGAACATCGTCGTCACCGCCGACCCCACCCGCGGCGGCCGCCACACCCTCGGCCGGCACACCCAGCCGCAGATGGCCCCGTACTCCTCGGCCCTCGCCGTCGAGAACCTCTGGCTCGCCGCGCGCGCCGAAGGCCTCGGCGTCGGCTGGGTCAGCTTCTTCGACGAGCGCGAGATGGTCCGCGCCCTCGGCCTCCCCGAGCACCTGGAGGTCGTCGCCTACCTCTGCGTCGGCTACGTCGACGAGTTCCCCGAGGAGCCCGAGCTGGCCCAGGCCGGCTGGTCGCAGCGCCGGCCGCTGTCCTGGGTGGTCCACGAGGAGACGTACGGGCGCCGCGCGCTGCCCGGCGAGGAGCCGCACGACCTCCTCTCCGAGACCGTCGCCAGCATCCGCCCCCTCGACGCGAAGGCGCTCGGCGAGGCGTGGGAGCGGCAGAAGCGCATGACCAAGCCCGCCGGGGCGCTCGGCATGCTCGAAATCATCTCCGCGCAGCTCGCGGGCCTCTCCCGGGTCTGCCCGCCGCCGATCCCGGAGCCCGCGGCCGTCGCGATCTTCGCGGGCGACCACGGGGTCCACGCCCAGGGAGTCACCCCCTGGCCGCAGGAGGTCACCACCCAGATGGTGGCCAACTTCCTCGGCGGCGGAGCGGTCTGCAACGCCTTCGCCAACCAGGTCGGCGCGGAGGTCTGCGTGATCGACGTGGGCGTCGCGGGCGACCTGCCGGCCACGCCCGGCCTGCTGCCCCGCAAGGTCCGCCCGGGCACGGCGGACCTGTCCACCGGCCCGGCGATGACCCGCGAGGAAGCGATCGCGGCCATCGAGGTCGGCATCGAGACCGCGCGCGACCTCGTCGCGGCCGGCAACAAGGCCCTCCTCACCGGCGAGATGGGCATCGCCAACACCACCGTCTCCGCGGCCCTCATCTCGGTCTTCACGGGTGTCGACCCGTCCGAGGTCACCGGCCGCGGCACGGGCATCAACGACGAGACCCACGCCCGCAAGGTCGAGGTCGTACGCCGTGCCCTGGAACTCCACCAGCCGGACCCCGCGGACCCGATCGGCGTCCTGGCGGCCATCGGCGGCCTGGAGCACGCGGCTATCGTCGGTCTCCTCCTCGGCGGAGCCTCCCTCCGTACGCCCGTCATCCTCGACGGCGTCAGCGCGGGAGCCGCCGCCCTGGTGGCCCGCGCCATCGCCCCGGAGGCCCTGTCCGCCTGCATCGCGGGCCACCGCAGCGCCGAGCCGGGCCACGTGGCGGCCCTCAACAAGCTCGGCCTGCGCCCGCTGGTCGACCTGGACCTCCGCCTCGGCGAGGGCACGGGCGCCCTGCTGGCCCTCCCGCTGGTCCAGAGCGCGGCCCGCGCGATGCACGAGGTCGCCACCTTCGACTCGGCTGGCGTCACGGAGAAGTAGCCCGCCGTTGCCGGGGGCTCCGCCCCCGGCCCCCCCGCCGGGCGAAGATCCAGCCCCTCCGGCGTTTGAGGAGCGGGGTCTGGGGCGGAGCCCCGGTTTCGGGAAGGGGCGGGTAGGGGAAAGCCGCCCGCAGGGCCCGCCCCGCGCCCCCGTCCCCGCCGGGCCGTATCGTGGACCCGCACGAGAAACCGCACGTCAGCACCGCACACCGCACACGCACCCCCGCCGCTCCAAAGCCGCAGCGGCAAGACAGAACGACCGCCGCATCAGGAGCCGCACCGCCATGGCCGAACACCCCGCGTACCCCGTCGGTCTCCGACTCGCCGGCCGCCGCGTCGTCGTCATCGGCGGCGGCCAGGTGGCCCAGCGCCGCCTCCCCGCGCTCATCGCGGCCGGCGCCGACGTCCTCCTGATCTCCCCGTCCGCCACCCCCTCCGTGGACGCCATGGCCGAGACCGGCGAGATCCGTTGGGAGCGCCGCCGCTACGAGGACGGCGACCTCGCCGGTGCCTGGTACGCCCTGATCGCCACCCGGGACCGCGCCGCCAACGACGCCGCCTCCGCCGAGGCCGAGGCCAACCGCGTCTGGTGCGTCCGCGCCGACGACGCCGAGGCCGCCACCGCCTGGACCCCGGCCACCGGCCGCGTCGAGGGCGTCACCGTCGCCGTGCTGAGCGGCAACGACCCCCGCCGCTCCGCCGCCGTCCGGGACGCGGTCGTCGAGGGACTGCGCGACGGCTCCCTCACCGCGGCCCGCCCGCACACCCCCGGCGTGTCCCTCGTCGGCGGCGGCCCCGGCGACCCCGACCTGATCACGGTGCGCGGCCGCCGCCTCCTCGCCGAGGCCGACGTGGTCATCGCCGACCGGCTCGGCCCCCGCGACCTGCTCGACGAGCTCCCCCCGCACGTCGAGGTCATCGACGCGGCGAAGATCCCGTACGGCCGCTACATGGCCCAGGAGGCCATCAACAACGCCCTGATCGAGCACGCCAAGGCCGGCAAGGCAGTGGTTCGCCTCAAGGGCGGGGACCCGTACGTCTTCGGCCGCGGCATGGAGGAGCTCCAGGCCCTCGCCGAAGAGGGCATCCCCTGCACCGTCGTCCCCGGCATCTCCAGCTCCATCTCGGTGCCCGGCGCCGTCGGCATTCCGGTCACCCACCGGGGCGTGGCCCACGAGTTCACCGTGGTCAGCGGGCATGTCGGCCCCGACGACCCGCGCTCGCTCGTGGACTGGGCCTCCCTCGCCAAGCTCACCGGCACGCTCGTCATCCTCATGGGCGTGGACAAGATCGGCCTGATCGCCGAGGCCCTGGTCCGCCACGGCCGCGCCGCAGACACCCCGGTCGCGGTCGTCCAGGAGGGCACCACCGCCTCCCAGCGCCGGGTGGACGCCACCCTCGCCACCGTCGGCGAGCGGGTCCGCGCCGAGGAGGTCCGCCCGCCGGCCGTCATCGTGATCGGCGACGTCGTCCGGGTCAACGCCCCCGGCGACGCGCTTCCCAGCACCAACGCCTGACAGGCCGTTGGCACCGCACCCAGGACAAGGCAGTATCACCCTGTGGCTGATCTCATCACCGTCGAAGACCCCGACGACCCGCGCCTGCGCGACTACACGGGCCTGACCGACGTCGAACTCCGCCGCCGGCGCGAGCCCGCGGAAGGCCTCTTCATCGCCGAGGGCGAGAAGGTCATCAGACGTGCCAAGGACGCCGGGTACGAGATGCGGTCGATGCTGCTCTCCGCCAAGTGGGTCGACGTCATGCGCGACGTCATCGACGAGCTCCCGGCCCCGGTGTACGCCGTCAGCCCCGAGCTCGCCGAGCGCGTCACCGGCTACCACGTGCACCGCGGGGCGCTGGCCTCCATGCAGCGCAAGCCGCTGCCGACGGCCGAGGAACTCCTCGCCACGACCCGGCGCGTGGTCGTCATGGAAGCGGTCAACGACCACACCAACATCGGTGCCATCTTCCGCAGCGCGGCCGCCCTCGGCATGGACGCGGTGCTGCTGTCGCCGGACTGCGCGGACCCGCTCTACCGCCGTTCGGTGAAGGTCTCCATGGGCGCGGTCTTCTCCGTCCCCTACGCCCGCCTGGAGGCCTGGCCCAAGAGCCTGGACTCGGTCCGCGAGGCCGGCTTCAAGCTGCTCGCCCTCACCCCGCACGAGAAGGCCACGCCGATCGACGTGGCCGCCCCGCAGTCCCTGGAGCGGGTCGCGCTGATGCTCGGCGCCGAGGGCGACGGCCTGTCCACGCAGGCGCTGGTCGCCGCCGACGAGTGGGTACGGATCCCCATGGCGCACGGCGTGGACTCGCTGAACGTGGGCGCCGCGGCCGCCGTCGCCTTCTACGCGGTGGCCAGCGGCCGCCCGTAGGACCGCCGGCTACAGCTTCTGGGCCGCCGCGATGCCCAGGGCCACGATCAGCGTCACCACGACGAACACGATCAGCCGCTGCCGCATCAGCCTCGGGTCCGGCCGCGAAGGGCGCCGCCCCGTCCCGGTCGTCCGGGGCGCCGGACGGCCCCCCGTCCGCCCCGCCGTCGGCCGCGAGGACGGGCCGCCGGGGCCCTGCGGGTGGCGCGAGGACGAGGGCCGCGAGTGCGGTCCGCTGGGGGCCGCGCCCTTGCCCCGGGGCACGGTGCCGCCGCCCGTACGACGCTCCGTGCGCTGGTCGGCGTGGTGTTCGACCCCCTCCGGGAGCCGCCCTGTCGGCCGGTCGGCGCGGCCGCCGCGCTGGGCCGGCGGGCGGACCTCCGACAGCCCCTGCGCCTCGCGGGCCGCGATCTCCTTGAGCCGCATCGACAGCTGGAGCGTGCTGGGCCGGTCTTCGGGGTCCTTGGCCAGGCAGGCCCGCACGAGCGGCGCGAGCGCGTCCGGGACCCCCTGCAGGTGGGGCTCCTCGTGCACCACGCGGTACAGCATGACCTCGGAACTGCCGTGCCCGAAGGGCGAGTCGGCGGTCGCCGCGTAGGCGAGGGTGGCGCCGAGGGCGAAGACGTCGGTGGCCGGGGTGACGGCAGCGCCGCGCACCTGCTCGGGCGCGAGGAAGCCGGGGGAGCCGACGGCGGTGCCCACGTGGGTGAGGGTGCTCGCCCCGGTGGCCCAGGCGATCCCGAAGTCGATGATCCGCGGGCCCTTGGGGGAGAGCAGGATGTTCGAGGGCTTGAGGTCCCGGTGGACGACCCCCGCCTCGTGCACGGCGACCAGCCCCTCGGACAGGGCGGCGCCGATCGCGGCGATCTGCGAGGCCGTGAGGGGGCCTTCCTCGGCCACCTTGTCGTGCAGCGAGGGCCCGGGAACGTACTGGGTCGCGAACCACGGCCGCTCGGCCTCCAGGTCCGCCGCCACCAGGCGCGCGGTGCACCCGCCCCGGATCCGCCGGGCGGCGGACACCTCGCGGGCGAACCGGGAGCGGAACTCCTGATCCTCGGCCAGGTCCGGCCGGATCACCTTGAGCGCGACGCGCTGCCCGCGCCGGTCCGACCCCAGGTAGACCACGCCCATGCCGCCGGCGCCGAGCCGTCGGTGCAGTCTGAACGAGCCGACGACACGCGGGTCCTCGCGCCGGAGCCGCATCATCGCCATGTCCACCCCGCTGACCGGTCGTCCTGTTGACGTGGCACAGCTTACGGACCATCCGGCATGCGCGCTCAGAGGCCGCGCCCTCGCCGGGGGATTCGATCGTCAGTACGGCACAACACACTTGAGGGATTCTCAGGGAACCGGCCCCGCGCCGGCCGCCCCGCCCGGCCCCCCGTCAAATCGCCTTCACCTCAAGGAGGTTGGGGCATCCGGGCCCTCGTTCGCGGCCACCGGGGCCCATCGGGAGGCACCGGTACGCCGCCCGCATCGAGTGGATCTCCACGACACGCGGCAGAGGGACACCCATGTGCGGGGAGTGACGGAAGTGAGCGAAGTCACTACGCTCCGGTCATCCCCTCCGGGAAGACCCCGACTCGCGGGGGACGGTCTCCACCCAGGGGAGTACACCGGGCAGGGCCCGTCATCCTCCTGGAGGCCCGCCAAAGGGTACGAGGGCATGAGGCCACGCGACCCCCGCCCACCTAGTGTTGAAGTCAAGCGGCGGGCAGCTCTCGTCCCCCGAGGTCAAGCCCGCCGCTGCCGAATCGACAGGGAGAGGACCATGGCGGACATCGCACGGCAGGGACGCAAGGCATTCGCGTTCAACGGCCATGAGTCCGGTACGCGCCACCCGCTGGTGGCCGCGGCCATGGTCCTCCCCCTGGCCGCCCTCCTGCTCTTCCTCTTCGGAGGTTTCGACCAGGTGGCGGCACAGGCGTCGTCCGTTGGCGTGATGCTGGGGCGCTGAGCGGCGCCCCGGGTCCGGGAGAGCGGCCCGGACCGGGACATCGGCCTGTCGAACCCCGTGGGGACGGGGGAGCGACGACGGACGGCAGGTGAAGGGTGCTGCCCGTACGACTGGGGAGTCGGACGGGCAGCACCCTTTTTCATGCCCGGATGCACTGCCCCGATGTCCGCATTGCGGCGTACGATCCCCGGGAGGCCGCTGCCGCACCACCCACCCCGGGGTTCCCATGACCGACTCGCTGCCCGAGGCCCTCGCCGCCTGTACCGCCCAACCGCTTCCGTACGCCCTCCTCGCGGACCGCGACGACGGCACCGTGGTGCGCTGCGGGGAGGTCGTGGCCAAGGCCCACGCCGGGGACGCCGACCACGCGGCCCTCGCCGTACGCCTGCGCATCGCCGGCCACCAGGCGCTCGGCGGTGTCCTGCTGCCCCCGCTGCTCCCCGTGCCCGGCCGGGTGCAGGACCGGCCGGTCTCCCTGTGGCCCTACGGGGCCCCCGTCGACCCGCAGCGCCCCGAGGAGGCCCCCTGGGAGGCCACCGCCGGGCTCCTGGCCGCCCTGCACCGGACACCGCTCGCCGCCCTCCCCGGCCCGCTCCCGCCGATGCGCGGACCGGCCAAGCTCGCCCGCGCCCTGGAGCGGCTGCGGCTGGCGGAGGCCCTGCCCGCCGGCCCCGACCCGGGCGCGGTGCGCTCCGTACGGACCGCCGCGGGGACGCTGCCCGCCTGGGCGCGCGGAGAGGCACAGGCGCCGCCCGGCGGCGCGCTGTGCCACGGGGACCTGCACCTCGGCCAGCTGGTCCGCTATCCCGCCCCCCAGGGGCCCTGGTTCCTCATCGACGTCGACGACCTCGGCCTCGGCACCCCCACCTGGGACCTCGGCCGGCCCGCCGCCTGGTACGCCGCCGGGCTGCTCGCCCCCGAGGCCTGGCAGCGCTTCCTCGACGCCTACCGGGCCGCAGGCGGCCCGGCCGCGGGACCGCCCGGCACCGACCCGTGGCCGGAACTCGATCTCGCCGCCCGCGCGCTCACCGTGCAGACGGCGGCCCTCGCCCTGGCCAAGGCGGCGGAAGGGCGGCGCCGGCTCGACGAGGGGGAGCGGCTGATGGTGGACGCCTGTGCCCGAATAGCAGCCCTCCCGGGCGACTTGGAACGAGAGCCTCCGTCGTAGGGTGAGCTCCGCGCCACCGGGCATGCATCCGGTCAGCCGGTGGCCCGTCCACGCCGAGGAGTTGAACCGCCCATGCAGTGTCCGAAGTGTCACGCGATGATGCACACCTACAACCGCAACGGTGTCCAGATAGAGCAGTGCAGCGGCTGCCGCGGCATCTTCCTCGACTACGGCGAGCTGGAGGCGCTGACCCGCCTGGAGTCCCAGTACACGTCCCAGCAGTACGGCCAGGTCCCCCCGCCCGCCGCGCCGCCGGCCCCGTACCCGCCGCAGCACGTGGCCCCCGCCCCCGCCTGGGGCGCCCCGCACCAGGGCGGCCACCACGGCCACCACCACCGCGGCGGCTTCGGCCGGATGCTCTTCTCCTCCTGAGCGGTGCGGACAACGCGGAAGCCCCGGCCGTGGGACGGCCGGGGCTTCCGGATGGTGCGCGATACTGGGATTGAACCAGTGACCTCTTCCGTGTCAGGGAAGCGCTCTCCCGCTGAGCTAATCGCGCGGGAACGGCATGGAGCCGCAGGTGATGCAGGTGGTGCTGATGCTGCGTGCGCGATACTGGGATTGAACCAGTGACCTCTTCCGTGTCAGGGAAGCGCTCTCCCGCTGAGCTAATCGCGCGGGGGTCCTTGCGGACCAGTGGACGATACTGGGATTGAACCAGTGACCTCTTCCGTGTCAGGGAAGCGCTCTCCCGCTGAGCTAATCGTCCTTGGAGGTGGAGACGGGATTTGAACCCGTGTAGACGGCTTTGCAGGCCGTTGCCTCGCCTCTCGGCCACTCCACCATGGAGCTGCGGGGGTTCTCGGGAAGAAGACCCCCACTTCGAGCGGACGACGAGACTCGAACTCGCGACATCCACCTTGGCAAGGTGGTGCTCTACCAACTGAGCTACGTCCGCAGGTCACCGTGTTCGCTCCGGGGTTTTTCCCCTTCGCTCCCTGGCGACGTGTTGAACTCTAGCGGATTCCCGGGCCAGCTCAAAAACGCGTTTCCGCAGCGTGCTGCCGCTCGATCACCAGCGGTCACCCGACCGTCACCTCTCCGGCGCCGCCGCGTCACCGGTCATAGACTCACAGCCGTGCACGACCTGCCTCCCATGGCCCGCTTCGGCGGCCTCCTCGCGACCGACCTCCGAGACGTCACCAGCGACCCTGGTGCCCTCGACTCCACCGGCTTCTGGGCGGTGGCCGCCGACTTCGAAGGTCGGCTGGTCTGCGCGCGCTTCGGGGACATACGCCCCGATCCCGTCCCCGCTCCCGTGCCCGGCGCCTGGCACGGCCCCGGTGCCGACCAGTGGACCTCCTCCCTGGACCGGGCCGCCTACCTGGCCGGCGTCCGCCGCATCCGCGAGCACATCGCCGCCGGCGAGGTCTACCAGGCCAACCTCTGCCGCGTGATGTCCGCGCCGCTGCCCGACGCGGCCCGCGCCGATGTCGACGCCCTCACCGCACTCCTCGCGCGCGGCAACCCCGCCCCCTACGCAGGAACGATTCGGCTGCCCGCGCACGGCGTGGAGATCGCCACCGCCTCCCCGGAGCTGTTCCTGCGCCGCGACGGCCGCCACGTCGAGTCCGGCCCCATCAAGGGCACCGGCCGCACCGCGGCCGACCTGCTGCCCAAGGACCACGCCGAGAACGTGATGATCGTGGACCTCGTACGCAACGACCTCGGCCGCGTCTGCGCCACCGGCTCCGTCACCGTCCCCGAACTGTGCGCCGTCGAGGAGCACCCCGGCCTGGTCCACCTCGTCTCCACCGTCAGCGGAGAACTCGCCGACGGCGCGGGCTGGCCCGAGCTGCTCGCGGCCACCTTCCCGCCCGGCTCCGTCACCGGGGCCCCCAAGTCCTCCGCCCTGCGGATCATCGAGGCCCTCGAGACCGCCCCCCGCGGCCCCTACTGCGGCGGGCTGGGCTGGGTCGACGCCGACCGGGGCACCGCCGAGCTCGCCGTCGGCATCCGCACCTTCTGGATCGACCGCGAGGCCCCCGGCGGCCCCCGCCTGCTCTTCGGCACCGGCGCCGGCATCACCTGGGGCTCCGACCCCGACCGCGAATGGGCGGAGACCGAGCTGAAGGCCGCCCGGCTGCTGCGGGTAGCGTCGGGGGCGCATCAGACGACAGGCCGAACGGGATCTTGAGAGGGGCCGCACGGTGAGCATCTGGCTCGACGGAGCACTTCGGGACGTGGACAGCGCGAAGGTGTCCGTCTTCGACCACGGGCTGACCGTGGGAGACGGCGTCTTCGAGACGCTCAAGGCGGAGCGGGGCCGCGCCTTCGCGCTCACCCGCCACCTGGACCGGCTGACCCGATCGGCCCGCGGCCTCGGCCTGCCGGACCCCGACCACGACGAGGTGCGCCGGGCCTGCGCCGCGGTCCTGGAGGCCAACCCGATCGAGCACGGGCGACTGCGCGTCACCTACACCGGCGGCGTCTCCCCGCTCGGCTCCGACCGCGGGGACGGCGGCCCCACCCTGATCGTGGCCGTCGCGCCGTCCTTCCGCCGCCCCGACACCACCGCAGTCGTCACGGTGCCCTGGGTCCGCAACGAGCGCTCCGCCGTGGCCGGCCTGAAGAGCACCTCCTACGCGGAGAACGTCGTCGCGCTCGCCGCCGCCCACAAGGCCCGCGCCTCCGAGGCGCTCCTGGCCAACACCGTCGGCCGGCTCTGCGAGGGCACCGGCTCCAACGTCTTCGTCGTCCTCGACGGACAGCTGCACACCCCGCCCCTGGCCTCCGGCTGCCTGGCGGGCATCACCCGCGCCCTCGTCGTCGAATGGGCCGGCGCCAAGGAGACCGACCTGCCGTTCGAGGTCCTGGAGCAGGCCGACGAGGTCTTCCTGACCTCCTCGCTGCGCGATGTCCAGGCGGTCGTACGGATCGACGCGCGCGAGCTGGGCACGGCCCCCGGCCCGGTCACGGCCGAGGCCATGCGGATCTTCGACGCGAAGGCCGGCGCGGATCTCGATCCGTAAACCCCGGTGACGCGGGCCCGCCGGGCAGGTAGAACACCAAGTGATGACCACTACCCTGCGGCCCGCACAGCCGCTCCAGCGCAACACAGACGGCACCCGCTCGCGGACGTACGAGGTCCGGGTGAACAGCCGGCGCGTGGGCAGCGTCGAACTGGCCACCCGCTCGGCAGCCCAGCCCGGGACCGGGGTGATCAGGGGGCTGTGGATCGACGAGCCGGACCGGCGGCGCGGGCGCGGCACGGTCGCCGCGCTCGCCGCCGAGGAGGTGCTGCGTTCCTGGGGCTGCACGGCCATCGCCGTGTCGGTGCCCGCCGACGAGGCGCCGGCTCTTCGGATGGCCGAGACCCTCGGCTACCGGGTGACCGGCCGGGTCCAGGTCAAGGAGCTGCCAGCCGAGCCGCCCGCGCTCCCGTCGGGCGCGGTCGGCCGCCCGATGACCCGGGCCGAGTACGACGTCTGGCACGAGCAGGCCGTCGTCGAGTACAGCCACCACCTGGTCGCCCCCGGCATGTCTGCCGAGCAGGCCCTGGCCGCGTCCCGAGCCGAGCACGCCGAGCTGCTGCCGGCCGGGCGGGACACCCCTGGCGCGGCCTTCCTCCTCCTCCAGGCGCCGGACCGGGCCGTCCTCGGCACCCTGTGGGTGGGGGCCCGCGATCTGCCCGGCGGGGGCCGGGTCCCGTACGTATGGGACGTGGACGTCGCCGCCGAGCACCGCAGGCAGGGGCACGGCCGGACCCTCATGCTGCTGGCCGAACACGCCGCCCTGGCCACGGGCGCCCGCCGGCTGGCGCTGCACGTCCACGAGGACAA
The DNA here is from genome assembly GCF_040684275.1 of Streptomyces sp. NPDC091371. NCBI lineage: Bacteria > Bacillati > Actinomycetota > Actinomycetes > Kitasatosporales > Streptomycetaceae > Streptomyces > Streptomyces sp. NPDC091371. Next base: position 32,531 of record NZ_JBFBFP010000037.1, on the reverse strand, counting down.
CACCCCGGCCCGGCGCCTCTACGAGTCGCTCGGCTACCGGGACAGCACCGTGAACGCCCGGAAGGAGCTGATCTAGGGGGCCTGGCCGAGCAGGCGGTCGGCGATCTCCTCGATGCGGGCGCGCAGGCCCTCCTGGCTCTTGCCGCCGTCGAGGCGTTCGCCGTCGATCACGTAGGTCGGGGTGCCGGTCACGCCGATCGCCTTGCCCTCGGCCTGGTCGGCGTCCACGATCAGGATGTGCCGGCCGTCGATCAGGGCGGTGTCGAACTCCTCGACGTCCAGGCCCAGTTCACGTGCCACGTCCAGCAGTACCGACTCGCCGCGCTCGCTGAGCTCCGCGGTCCTGGCCAGTACGGCCTCCGCGTACGCCCAGCCCTGCCCCTGCTCCAGGGCCTCCTCGGCGGCCTGCGCCGCGGCGAAGGCGTGCTTGTGCTTCTCCAGCGGGAAGTGGCGCAGCCGGATGTCCAGCCGGTCGCCGTAGCGGGCCCGCAGGGCGCGTACGTCGTCCAGAGCGCTGAGGCAGTCCGGGCACTGGAGTTCGCACCAGACGTCGAGGATCACGGAATCGGTCATGCCCCCAGTCTCCCAGCCTCCGCGCACGCCCACCGACCGGCACCTGCGGATGAGGTCCGACCCCGAGATGTCCCGGAGATCCGCCCGGGGGCGGCTCCGGGCCTGGCAGCCGGGGGGAGGGCCGGTGCAGGATGGATGGGGACAGACCGCCCAGCCGTCGAACCGCCGGAGGACCGCATGCTCGCCGAGACCATATGTTCCGCGGTGTCCGCGGCGGGCCTGGGCATCGCCGCGCTGACCGCCTACCGCAAGCGGTTCCTGGCGGCCACGCGGATCGCCGCGTACTCGCTGGTGCCGGTCGCCCTCGTGATGACGGGCCTGGTGGAGTGGGTGTCCGGGATCGTCTTCAACCCGACCGTCTGGATCGGCTTCGGGCTGCTCGGGCTGGCCTGGCTGCTCCTGTTCACCACCCGCGCCGTCGAGCGGCGGGGCCTGGGCAAGAAGGCCGGTCGGACCCCCGAGGCCGTCGCCCCGGCCGCCTCCGCGCCCTCGCTCGGCGCCGGATCCGCCTCCGGGCCGCAGGGCGCGGCGGGCCGGAAGCCGTCGGCCGCGGCGGGGGACGACTTCTCCGACATCGAGGCCATTCTCAAGAAGCACGGCATCTGACCCGAGGTCCCGGAATCCGGCGGTGATCCACAAGATCGGGCGAACTGCCGCACGGATATTGGCGTGTTGAAGCGCGGTTGGCGGCGCGCTGCGTCATCATCGCCCCGACATGCTCGAGACATCGCAGGGTGAGCCGTCGGTTCCCGCGCCGGCCACCGCCCCCGTTGCCGAGGAGCCGCGAGGCTGCCTCTTCGCCCTGTCCCAGCCGCCCCTGATGATCTTCCTAGCCGTGATCGGCGTCCTGCTGCTGCTCGCCGCCGTGCACGACCTCTTCATGCTCTGACGGCCCCGCGTCGGCTCCCTTGCGCCGGGCCCGGTACGCCGCCACGTGCAGCCGGTTCCCGCAGGTCCGGCTGTCGCAGTAGCGCCGCGAGCGGTTGCGGGAGAGGTCGACGAAGGCGCGGCGGCAGTCCGGGGCCTCGCAGCGGCGCAGCCGCTCCTGTTCGCCGGAGACCACGATGAAGGCCAGGGCCATGCCGCCGTCGGCCGCCAGGTGGTCGCCCACCGACGCGCCCGGCGCGAAGTAGTGCACGTGCCAGTCGTAGCCGTCGTGGTCGGTCAGCTGGGGGGTGGTGCCGGCCGTCGCCACCAGTTCGTTGATCAGCGTGGCTGCGGCGCGCGGGTTCGGCGAGGCGAAGACCTTCGCGAACTTCGAGCGCACCGTCCGGACGCCCGCCAGATCGCGGGCGCCGAGCTCGCCGACGTCGCTGATCGCGTACTCCTGGACGAAACCGCGCAGCGCACCGAGGTCCGCGAGCCCGTCGGGCTGCCCCGGCTCGGCCGCGGTGTTCACCAGCGCGACGACGACGTCGAGTGCGCGACGGGTGTCGTGGGGGATCTGCACGGGGTCTCCCTCAAGGGCCGGGCCTGCGGCGACGACCTCTGCCGCCGCTGGTGGCCGACTCTAGCGGGTCGTCCCAACGCGCAACGGCGCCGTCCACGCGGGTGGCTTCCGCGGGAACAGCGCCGGTGCGTCCGTATGTGGTTTTCCGACACGCACCGTCGCCCCGAGTCGGACGGTGTCGCGCGGGTGTGGGCCTGGCTCAGCTTTCGGCCAGGATGTGGGAGAGCTCCTTGTCGAGGTCGAAGTGCCGGTGCTCGGTCCCCGGTGGGACCGCGGCATCCGTCCGCTTGAGGAATGACTCCAGTGCTCGGGCTGGTGCTTCGAGCAGTGCTTCTCCCTCCGGTGAGCTCAGGGCGATGCAGACGACGCCCTGACCGTGGCTGCGGGACGGCCAGACGCGGACGTCGCCGGTACCGGTGGGCCGGTGGAGGCCCTCTGCGAGGAGGTCGCGGGCGAATACCCATTCGACCGTCTCCTCGGCGCCGGTGTGGAAGGTGGCGTGCACGGCGTAGGGGTCGGCCGTGTCATACCGCAGGCCCGCGGGAACAGGCAGTGAGGACTCGCTCGACACAACGAGGCGCAGGTGCAGCTCGCAGCTGACCGTGGTGTTCATAAGCGCCAGGGCCTTTCGCTCAGTGTGCGCTCGGGGATTCGCACGTCGGCGAAATCGACATGCCACCTACGGTGCCGTTGTAAACCCCTCTGACCGTTTTGCGGACCTCTGGGTCCCTCGGACGGCGGATCCAAAGCGGCATTCACGTGTGCTTCCGGCTCCGGTAGATTCGGTCCCATGAATACGGGGAGTGACCGCGGGGCCAACGAGCCCGCAGCCGACGAATCCGCCACCGAGGCCGCTGCAGAGACCACTGCCGAGGCCGCCGAGGAGGCGCCGCACGTATCGAAGGCGCCCGCCTTCATCAAGGCCAGCCGGGGCCTGCACCTGAGCTGGCAGGTCGGCGTCTTCGTCGTCGGCCTGGCCGTCATCGGCGCCGGTGTCGCGATGCTCGTCCTGCCCGGCCCCGGCTGGGTGGCGATCTTCGCGGGCCTGGCGATCTGGGCCACCGAGTTCGCCTGGGCCCACCTCGTGCTGCGCTGGACCAAGCGCAAGGTCACCGAGGCCGCGCAGGCGGCGCTCGATCCGAAGGTCCGCCGCCGCAACATCATCCTGACCAGCGTGGGCCTCGTCATCGCGGGCGCGCTGATCGGCTTCTACCTGTGGAAGTACGGGCTCGTCCTGCCCTGGAACATCAAGGACCAGTGACGGACCGGGGATGGTCAAGGAGCACCGCTGACATGCGGTAATGTTTGCGGTGCGTCCGGGCGATTAGCTCAGTGGGAGAGCACTTCGTTCACACCGAAGGGGTCACTGGTTCGAACCCAGTATCGCCCACCCGGACCAGAGGCCCGGAGACTTTCACAGTCTCCGGGCCTCTGGCGTTCAGCCCAGCCTCGCGATCGCGTCCCGCAGGCGGCGGGCGTCGCGCAGCCGCTTCTCGTACGTCGCGCCCACCATCAGCAGCAGCAGTCCCGCCAGCGCCGGCGGCACCCAGCGCGGCAGCGCCCCCGCCACCTGCACCACGTACGGGGCCAGCTCGTGCAGCGCCACCACCGCCAGCACCCCGCCGCCCAGCAGCAGCGGGGCCTGGAGGCGCCGCTGGGCGCCCGCCAGGGTCACCGCCAGCGCGGCCGCGCCGAGCAGCAGCGGGCGCACCCAGTCCGGGTCTCCCCAGGCCGCCAGCAGGCTCGGCAGCAGCGTCGCCGAGAGACCCGGGCCGTAGGCCGTCCACGAGGACGCCGCCGGGTCCCTGCGCCGCCGCAGCAGGCCCACCGCCAGGGCGGGCAGCGTCACCGGGAGGGTGTACGCCTCCGGCGCCGCCACCCCGGCATCGGCCAGCCGGACCCAGGTCGCCGCCACGAACAGCGCCCCCGCCGCCCAGCCCAGCACGCGCCGCTCCGGCCGCACCGCCGCGCCCGCGCAGACCACCCCGAGCAGCGCCAGGACCAGTGCGAGGGTCCCGGCCCGCCCGGCCGACAGGGCCAGCGCCAAGACGCCCGCCGCGCCCGCCGCGATCTCCGCGGGCAGCCGCACCCCGCCGAGCCGGGGCCCGAGCGCCGCCACCGAGGCCGGGACCGCGAGCACGGGCAGCGCCCACCACACCACCGCCAGGTCCGTCAGGGCCGCCGCGGCCGCCGGCAGCCCCGTGGCGTACCCGACGGCGCACGCGGCCGCCCCGGAGCGGGCCCAGCGCGCGGCCGGCCCGTACGCCGCCGCGGCCGCGCAGAGGGCGCCCAGCAGCCCCCACACCGCGAAGGTCGCCACCCGGCCGTCCAGCGCGCCCAGGGACACGTTCGCGGCCCCGGCCAGCGCGCAGACGCCGGCCGTGATCCCGGTCCCGCGGTCCGGGGAGCGCAGCGCGAGCAGCCCCGCCCCCGCCGTCACCGCGAGCTGTGCGGCGAACACCGCCGCCGGCGGGAAGCCGAGCAGCAGTGGAGCCGTGAACAGCCCCGCCCAGGCGAGGACCGCCGCGACCGCCGCCGGCTCCGGACGGGACAGCACCCGCGACAGCCACCAGGCGGCCCCCGCCGCCAGCAGCAGACCCACCGTGACGGCCGCCCCCGCCCCGAACGGATCGGCGGCCGGGGTCGTCGCGGCCCACACCTCCTCCAGCACCCCGACCCGGGCCAGCAGCGCCGGCGCCACCGCCGTCCAGCCGAACAGCGCCGTCAGGGCGCCCACCACCGCCCCGGCCCAGCCCAGCCCGCGCCGGACGTGCGCCGGGAGCGCGTGGACCCGTACGGCGGCCAGCAGCGGCAGCGCCACCAGCAGGTGCACCACCACCGCCCACGAGAGGGCGAGCTCCGGCCGGGGCAGGCCGCCCACGGCCAGGACCGCCAGCAGGCCGCCCGCCAGGGCGGCGGCCCAGGCGCGCGGCTCCCGCCAGGCCGCGGCCACCCCCAGGGCCGCGCCCGCCAGCAGCAGCGCCGACGGGTGCCACGCCTCGGCGGCCGAAGCGGCCGACCAGGACTCGGACACCCCGGTCAGCACCGCGGCCACCCCCAGCGCGGCCCCCGGGAGCGCCGCCCACCGCAGCCGCAGCGCGAGCGCCGCGTCCAGCGCGGCCGTCGCCAGCAGCGCCCAGGCCAGGTCCAGCGGGCCCGCCTGCGCGGCCAGCGCCGCCAGCGGCAGCGGGAACTGCGCCGCGAGCACCGCCGCCCCGGGCGGGATCCGCAGCGTGCGCAGGGCGGACCCGTACCCGGCCCAGACGCCCGCGAGCACCGCGGCCGCCCCCGCCGCGTACGCCCGGGGGTCGGTGTCCGGCATGCCGACCCGGTGGAGCGCGTAGGCGTCCAGCACCGTCAGCAGCAGCCCCACCGCCGCGACCGACTCCGCCGTCGAGCGCAGCCCGCGGCGCAGCAGCGGCACGGGCGCGGCCAGCGCCGCGGCGGTCACCGCGCCGAGGACCGCCGCGCGCCCGGTGATCCCCAGGGAGCCCCAGCTCACCAGCGTGAACGCCAGCGCGGCCACGGCCAGCAGGACCGCGCCCAGGACGAGCAGCACGTTCTGCGCGCTCGGAGCCGAGGCGTCCTTGGCGGGCCCGGCCGCGGGCCAGGCCGCCGGGCCGGGCGCGGACACCGGCACGGGTGCGTTCAGCAGGCGCAGCAGCCAGTCCCGGCGGCCCAGCAAGTAGTGGCGGCGGGCGTCGAGTTGAGCCAGCTCGCGGTCGATGAGCGCCAGCTCCTCGGCCGGCGGCAGGGGGGTGTTCATATCCGGAGTGTGGCGCCGGTCACGTGGTCAGGACATGGGCGTGCGTACTCAGATGTGCCTGAGTACCTGCGAAGCGGGCACACGGGCACCCGTCGCGGGCCACACTGGATCCATGGACCGCAGCCACTGGGACCGCTGGAACCGCTACCGGTTCCGCAGCGTGTGGGACCTGGACGCCCCGCCCGCGCGGGTGTTCGCCGTACTGGAGCTCCCGGGGGAGTACCCGCAGTGGTGGCCGCAGATACGCCGGGTCGAGGAGCTCGACGAACGCAGCGGCACCGCCACCATCCGCTCGGTCCTGCCGTACTCCCTCCACGTCACCGCCACCCAGCTCCTGCGCGACCCGGGGCGGGGCCTCCTGGAAGTGTCGCTGCGCGGCGATCTCGACGGCTGGGCGCGATGGACCGTACGGGCCCGCCGAACGCCCGGCGGAGCCCCGCGCACGCGGGCGCTGTACGAGCAGGAGGTCGAGGTGCGGCTGCCGCTGATGCGCCGGCTCGCGCTGCCCGGGCGGCCGGTGTTCCGGCTCAACCACGCCCTGATGATGCGGGCCGGACGGCGCGGTCTGGCGGCCCGACTGGCCCGCCCGCCGGAAGCGGTTTGAACCAGCCCCAAGCCTTCTGTATTGTTCAGTGCGTTCCCGGGCGATTAGCTCAGCGGGAGAGCACTTCGTTCACACCGAAGGGGTCACTGGTTCGATCCCAGTATCGCCCACCGGGACAGGCCGGTCCGTCGTAAGACGGACCGGCCTTCCGCATTTCCCGGCCGTGGCCGCTAGGCCGCCGTCGACAGGTCCGGGCGCAGCGGCCAGTGCGGATCTACCGGCTCCGGCGTCCCCTGGCGCGCGAACCAGGCCTGCAGGCCGCGCGCCTGTGCCGCGTGCCACACCGCTTGCAGCGTGTGCAGTTCGGCAGGGGTCAGCCGCTCCAGGCGGGCCGCGAACCGGCGCCCCACCGCCCGTACGAGCTCCAGCGAGGCCTGCGCGTCCGCCGCCGCGTCGTGGGCGCCCTCCAGCTCGATCCCGTAGTGCTCGCACAGGTCCGTCAGCGTCCGGCGGCCCTTGCGGTACCGGTCGAGGTGCTTGTCCAGCACCCGCGGATCCAGCACCGTCAGCGGCCGGTTGTCCAGGTGCCGGGCCAGCGAGGACGCCCGGTGCCGGCGCAACTCCCGGTCCAGCAGGGTCAGATCGAACGGCGCGTTCATCACCACCACCGGGCGGCCCGCCACCTGCTGCTCACCGAGGGCACGGGCTATCTCCTCCACGACCGGCGCCGGCCAGCGGCCGTGGCGCTGCAGGTGCTCGTCGGTGAGGCCGTGCACTTCCGTGGCGCCCGGGGGCACCGGAATCCCGGGATTGACCAGCCAGCGCGTGGTGCGGACCCGGCCGCCCGCACACTCCTGGACGATGAGCGCGGCGGACACGATCCGGTCCTGCTCGACGTCCACCCCGGTCGTCTCCGTGTCAAATGCGGCCAGCGGGCCCTCGTACCAGCGTGTCATGGCGAACTCCTCGTCCACGGTCGGCAGATGGCGGCGCCCGGATCACGCCGACCTTGCCCGAATCGGTGATACCCGGGCTGTTTGCCGCGTACGCCGTTTGCGCGGGCCCGGGTGCGGAGACAACACCCCTGGGGGGCCGTACACATGACCGGTCGTCACCCCGCCACCAGACACGGCAGAGCCCGGAAGGCATGGGGGAGCCGGCCATGGCGCTCGCGCAGCCCGAACCGAGCGGGGTGCCGGCGCTGCAGATCGATCCGCGCACCGGCGAGCCGGGGGCAGCGCGGAGCGGACCGCTGCGCGGCACACTCGCCACCACCGCCTGCATGGAGACCCTTCAGGTGGGATACCTGCACGCCGTCGCGGCCGCGGCCGGCTGCTCGCTCTCGCAGCCCTTTCCCGACAACGGCATCGACTGGCACGTCAGCCACGGCGCCCCCGAACACACCGTCGACGACGAGGTCACCATCAAGGTGCAGTTGAAGGCGACCTACCAGATACCGCCGCGGCCGGCCGGGCCCACCTTCGCCTTCACCCTCGACAACGAGCACCTGGTGAAACTGGCCCGCACCCCGGTCGCCGTCCACAAGATCCTCGTCGTGATGCTCGTCCCGCGCGAGCGCGACCAGTGGCTCGCCGCCGGCCACGACCGGCTCGACCTGCGGCACTGCTGCTACTGGACCAACCTCGCGGGACACCCCGTGACCGGCCGGCGCCGGACCACCGTACGGATCCCGACCACGCGGATCTTCGACGACCGCGCGCTGTGCGAGATCATGACCCGGGTCGGGTCGGGAGGGACACCCTGATGCACTGGAACCCGCCGCACCTCGAACCGCTGCCGCCCCCCGAGTTCGCGGACCCCGCCGTGCCCGACCCCGGGCAGATCGACCCCGCGGTGCTGGGCGCGCTGCTGCACCGGCACGGCTGGCTGCGGCGCGGCGGGGCCGCCGGGAGGTACGGGCGCTGGACGCCGCCCGGGTTCCAGGGGACCAGCGTGCTCGTCCCCGAGACCCGGACCTTCCCCGACTGCGCGGACCTGCTGGAGGAAGCGCTGACCGCGCTCTCGCGCTGCGGACTGCCGTCGGCGCGGGAGGTGCTGTTCGGCCTGAGCGTGCCCAGTGACGAGGTCCGATGGGAGCGCGAGGTCCCGGAGGGGCCGTACGGGCTCCAGAGCGAGGCGGCCTGGACCGTGCAGGAGCAGCTGCGCTCGGCGGCCCGCCGGATGCTGCTGGCCGGCGCGCTGGCGGACCGGGCCCGCGCCGGGTACTACGGCGCCCGCCACCGGGCCCAGGCCGAGCGCACCCTCGACGGAGTCCTGGTGGGGCCCGCCCCGGGCGGGCGCAGGCTGGCCGCCTACGTACCGGTGGACGGCGGCCGGGGAGCGGTCACGCGGCTGCACCACGCGCTGCACGCGGCGCGCGAGGCGGTGGACTACCAGCGGGCCACCGGAGGCATGGAGGCCTTCGACGCGGCGGTCGAGGCGGGCGTCAGCCGGGAACTCGCCGACGCCCTGATCGCGCTGGTCCACGGTTCGGAAGGGGCCCGGATCGTCCTGGCCTGGGCGCCCGCGGCCGGTGTCCCTGCGGGCTGCGCGGCACGGCCCGAGCCGGTGGAGTTCTCGCCCGGGGACCTTCCGGTGCTGCGGGAGGCCGCCGCCCGCTACACGCGGGACGAACCGGCCGTCCCGGTCCGGATCGCGGGCGCGGTGGTGCGGATGCGGCGGGCGGCGGCGGGCGGCGGCGGCACCGTGCGGCTGCGGGTCCTCGCCGGGGCGGAGGTCCCGCAGGTACGGGCCGCGCTCGACGAGGAGGCGTACCGGATCGCGGTCCACGCCCACCTGGCGGGCCTGCCGGTCCGGGTCAGCGGCCGCCTCCAGCGCCGCGGCGGCTTCCGACGGCTGGCGGACGCCGCGGACGTGGCGCCCGTACCGCTGGACGAGGTCGAGCGGGACCGGCTGATGAAGTCCCTGGACGAGGCCTTCGACCCGGCGGACGTCCTGCCGTCGGACGACTAGCGGCACGGCGATGCCCCCGCCTTCCCGGAAGGCGGGGGCATCGCCGTGGCTCAGGCCGTGGTGCGGCGCCGGCGGCCGGTGCCGGCGACGAGGGCCACGCCCATGGCCACGGCCACGCCGGCGCCGCCGAGGGCCCAGGAGGTGGCCGGGTCGGCGCCGGTGGCGGCGAGTTCGCCGCCGACGGGGGCGGTGCCGACCGGGGTGGCGCCGCCGTTGGGCTCCGGCTGGTTGCCCGGAGTGCCGGGGTTCCCGTTGCCGGTGTCGCCGCCGTTGTCCGTGTCGCCGCCGTTGTCCGAGTCCGCGGCGACGATCTTGGTCAGGCGGGCCTTGGAGCGCGAGAGGACCTGCGTCTCGGTCTCCTCGTCGTACGATCCGCCCCAGAACCGGATGCTGAGGTCGCCCGTGGGCGCATCGGCGGACACCCGGATCCGGACCTGGACGTCGAACGCCTTGCCGCTGCCGACCGGCCCGGACGCGATCTCGTAGGCGAAGTGGTCCTGGTCCCCGATCCTGTCTTCCGTCGGGTGCCAGCCGAGGACACCGTTCTCGTCCTTGCTGTAGACCTCGACCTGGACCTGGTCGCGGGTCATGCCGGACGGGTCCAGGCGGTCCAGGCTCATCCCCAGGCCGAAGTCCGGCAGGGCGTCCTTGCCGGCGTTGTCGACGTGGACGGTCACGTTGGCCCAGCCACCGCCGGCGGAGAGGGAGCCGGGAGCCTCGCTCACCGTCAGGGCGGGTCCCTCGACGACCGTCGGCTGTCCTTCGCCCCCGTCCTCGCTGCCCTCGATCTTGGTCTGGTACCAGGAGCCGGGGGAGGAGCTGACGACCGAGCCGTCACGGCTGGTGCCGTCGGTGTACATCTCGAAGGGGAGGGCCGGGGTGTCGGCGGCGAAGCTGATGCGCACCTTCACCGTGTAGTCCGCCTCGGCGGCCACCGAGGCGGTGGTCCCGAGGTAGTACTTGAACCCGGGCCCCATCTGCTCGGCGGTGACGGCCTTGACGGGCTGCCACGCGCCGCCGACCAGCCGCTCGACCTTGACCTGCGAGGTCGTGAAGGCCCCGTCCCACTGCATGATGTTGAGGCTCGGGGTGTAGTTGGGGACGGTGCGGTGGCCGGCGTTGTCGACCTCCACGGTCAGGTTCGCCCAGCTGCCGTCCTTCTTGAACCCGTCCTTGGGGATGCCGTGGAGGGTGACCTCCGGGCCCATCAGGATGCCGGTGGGCTGCTCGTACTCGTCCTCGGCGGGGCTCTCGGCCGCCTTGGGTGCCGTCGGCGTCCGGACCTCGGGCTGCTTCGTCTCCGGGGCGGCCGGAGCCTCGGGCGCCGGAGCGGGCGCGGTGTCGTCCTTCGGCTCGGAGTCCGGGACGGTCACGGCGGGCTGGGCCGCCTCGTCGGCCATCGCGGGCGTGGCCATGAGCATGGTCGGGCCGACCACCGCGGCGGCGGCGACTGCGGCCAGACGCTTGTTGAGCTTCACTGCTCTGTTCCCCCTCTGATTTGAACGGGATCAGATTAGGAGGCGGGTGACGCTTCAACCATCAATCCGGGTCACAGCTTGGCCTCGATACCGCCGACCGCCTTGGCGAAGGAGGCCATGCGCAGGCGCGGAACGGGGGAGAAGTCCGCGCCCCGGACGAAGCCGAGACGTTCGTACAGGGCCACCGCGGGGGCGTTGGCGGCGCCGGTGGTGACCTCGACGCGACAGCCGGGGAACAGCTCGGCCAGCGCGTGGCGCAGGAGCAGCGACGCGACGCCCCGGCGGAACCAGGCCGGGTCCACGCAGAGCCGGTCCAGGCAGACAGTGCCGTCAGCCGGTGCCTCCCAGGCGAGGAATCCGGCGATCTCCCCGTCCCCGGAGACGGCGCCGACCCACTCCAGCTGCCGTGCCCGCATCTCGGCGAGGCTCTCGCGGAGGGCCGGGATCCCGTCGAAGCCGATGAGCTCCGCCTCCACCGCGTACGCGGCCCGCCCGATCCGGTGCACGGCGGCCGCCGTGGCCTCGTCGGCCAGGTCCAGCGGGCATATCCGCATGAGGGTCCCTCCGGAAAGTCGTCAGTACGGACCAAGCTACCCGCGGCTCCGCCCCCCGGGCCCCGCGTCTCAAAGGTTGTGGGCTCGGCCCGGCACCCGGTCGTCACTGTGGGGGCCGCGCTTCGGGTGGGGCGGGGACACTCCGGGGCGTCCCCGCAGGTCGAGCGAACCCAATGCCGGGCAACAGGCCGGTCCGCTCGGGGTTCGCGAGCCGAGGAGACGCCCCGGAGGGGCACCGCCCCACACCCCGCCCGCGCTCCGCAGGCCCCGCGCTCCGCGCGCTCCGCCCCCCCCCAGGCTCCGCGTGCCCCAGGCCCCGCTCCGCAGGCCCCGCGCCCGGCCCCCGTAGGCCGTGCCCGGACCCCGGTCCGGGCGCCACCCGGTAACCGTTTCGCGGCGCGGCCACTCCGCTCGGTACGATTCAGGCGCGCAGCGTTCGCTCGCGCACCCCCTGAGTCAGGAGAGACCGGTGTCAGACGTCCGTGTGATCATCCAACGCGATTCCGAGCGGGACGAGCGCGTGGTGGCCACGGGCACTACGGCGGCGGAGCTCTTCGCCGGCGAGCGCACCATCGTCGCCGCGCGCGTCGCGGGCGAGCTGAAGGACCTCGCCTACGAGGTGAAGGACGGCGAGACCGTCGAGCCCGTGGAGATCTCCTCCGAGGACGGCCTGAACATCCTGCGCCACTCCACCGCGCACGTCATGGCGCAGGCCGTGCAGGAGCTGTTCCCCGAGGCCAAGCTGGGCATCGGCCCGCCGGTCCAGAACGGCTTCTACTACGACTTCGACGTCGCGAAGCCCTTCACCCCCGATGACCTCAAGGCCATCGAGAAGAAGATGCAGGAGATCCAGAAGCGCGGGCAGAAGTTCGCCCGCCGCGTGGTCACCGACGAGGCGGCCCGCGAGGAGCTCGCGGACGAGCCGTACAAGCTGGAGCTCATCGGCATCAAGGGCTCCGCGTCGACCGACGACGGCGCGAACGTCGAGGTGGGCGGCGGCGAGCTGACCATCTACGACAACCTGGACGCGAAGACCGGCGAGCTGTGCTGGAAGGACCTCTGCCGCGGTCCCCACCTGCCCACCACCCGCAACATCCCGGCCTTCAAGCTCATGCGCAACGCCGCCGCCTACTGGCGCGGCAGCGAGAAGAACCCGATGCTCCAGCGCATCTACGGCACCGCGTGGCCGTCGAAGGAGGAGCTGAAGGCGCACCTCGACTTCCTGGCCGAGGCCGAGAAGCGCGACCACCGCAAGCTCGGCAACGAGCTGGACCTCTTCTCCATCCCGGACGAGATCGGCTCCGGCCTCGCCGTCTTCCACCCGCGCGGCGGCATCATCCGCCGCACCATGGAGGACTACTCGCGCCGCCGGCACGAGGAGGAGGGCTACGAGTTCGTCTACTCCCCGCACGCCACCAAGGGCGCCCTCTTCGAGAAGAGCGGCCACCTGGACTGGTACGCGGAGGGCATGTACCCCCCCATGCAGCTCGACGGTGGTACCGACTACTACCTCAAGCCCATGAACTGCCCGATGCACAACCTGATCTTCGACGCGCGCGGCCGCTCCTACCGCGAACTGCCGCTGCGCCTGTTCGAGTTCGGGACGGTCTACCGGTACGAGAAGTCGGGTGTGGTCCACGGCCTGACCCGGGCCCGGGGCTTCACGCAGGACGACGCGCACATCTACTGCACCCGTGAGCAGATGGCCGAGGAGCTCGACCGCACGCTCACCTTCGTGCTCAACCTGCTGCGCGACTACGGTCTGACCGACTTCTACCTGGAGCTGTCGACCAAGGACCCGGAGAAGTTCGTCGGCTCGGACGAGGTGTGGGAGGAGGCCACCGCCGTCCTCCAGCAGGTCGCCGAGAAGCAGGGCCTCCCGCTGACCCCCGACCCTGGCGGCGCGGCCTTCTACGGCCCGAAGATCTCCGTGCAGGCGCGCGACGCCATCGGCCGTACCTGGCAGATGTCGACCGTGCAGCTCGACTTCAACCTGCCGGAGCGCTTCAACCTGGAGTACACCGCGCCCGACGGCTCGCGCCAGCGGCCGGTCATGATCCACCGCGCGCTGTTCGGCTCCATCGAGCGGTTCTTCGCCGTACTGCTGGAGCACTACGCGGGCGCCATGCCGCCGTGGCTGGCCCCGGTCCAGGCGGTCGGCATCCCGATCGGCGACGGGCACGTGGAGTACCTGCAGGAGTTCGCCGCCGAGGCGAAGAAGCAGGGCCTGCGGGTCGAGGTGGACGCCTCCTCCGACCGCATGCAGAAGAAGATCCGCAACCACCAGAAGCTCAAGGTCCCGTTCATGATCATCGTCGGTGACGAGGACATGGCCGCGGGCACCGTCTCCTTCCGCTACCGCGACGGTTCGCAGGAGAACGGCATCCCGAAGGACGAGGCGCTGGCCAAGCTGGCCAAGGTCGTCGCGGACCGCGTCCAGGTCTGACAGGTCTGACCGGTGTGGCGGGCCCCCGGAGAGTGATCACTTTCCGGGGGCCTTCTCCGTCCGTACCGGCAAGGTCATATGCTTGCCGCCATGACGAGTGAGCCGGAGCAGCAGAACGGCGTTGGCACGCATGACGGGTTCCAGCGCCTGTGGACCCCGCATCGGATGGCCTACATCCAGGGCGAGAACAAGCCCACCGGCCCCGAGGCCGGCGACGGGTGCCCCTTCTGCGGGATTCCGGAGATGTCCGACGAGGACGGGCTGGTCGTCGCCCGCGGCAAGCACGTCTACGCGGTGCTCAACCTCTACCCGTACAACGGCGGGCACCTCATGGTCGTCCCCTACCGGCACGTCGCCGACTACACCGATCTCGACGCCCTCGAGACCGCCGAGCTGGCGGACCTCACCAAGCGGGCCATGATCGCGCTGCGCAAGGCGTCCGGGGCGCACGGTTTCAACATCGGGATGAACCAGGGCAGCGCCGCCGGAGCCGGCATCGCCGCGCACCTGCACCAGCACATCGTGCCCCGCTGGGGCGGGGACACGAACTTCATGCCGATCGTCGGTCACACCCGCGTCCTGCCGCAGCTCCTCGCGGACACCCGGCAGATGCTCGCCGACGCCTGGCCCACCGGCTGATCAGGCGGCCCGGGCCGCGCGCCACTCCTCCAGTACGGCCTCTACGTCGAACTCGGTCAGGTTCAGCGGCGGCCCCGGCGGCGGCATGCGCAGGGCCGCGGCGATCTTCTCGTTGACCTCGGTGAGGATGTCCCGTACCCGGCGCTCGGAGCGTGCCGCGCGCGCCGCCTCCAGGGCGTCCTCGGCCTCCTTGCGCAGCGCGAGCGCCGGCGGCAGGGCGGCGAAGCCCTCGCGGTGCATCTTGCCCTTGATCCACCACAGCTCGTCGTAGGGCGCGTCGAGCGAGGCCAGCGGCTTGCCCCAGCCCGGCAGGTTCTCGAACTCGCCGCGGTCGGCGGCCTCCCTGATCTGCCGGTCCACCCAGGACTCGATGTCGACGCCAGGCGGTTTGCGCTCGGTCATACGGCCTCCTCGGGGATCACTCCAGCCTAACCGGGCGCCCGCCTACGCGTCGTAGACGTCCGCCTTGCGCGGGGCCGGCTCCTGGATGAGGCCGCTCATGATCGAGGAGCGGTTGGTGAAGCGGTCGGTGTCGACGCCGTTCTCCTCGAGGACCTTGAAGGTCGCCGCGTGGACCGAGCGCAGCACCGGGGCCACCGTGCGCAGGGCGTCGTCGGCCATGAAGCGGTGCCGCCACATCGAGCCGGCCCACACGTGCCGGATGCCGAAGGGCTCCGGCAGGACCAGCTTGCCGCCGAGGAAGTCCAGCAGCGGCGGGAACCAGGTCAGCGGGGCCCGGACGGCGAGGCGTACGACCTCACTGGCATCGACCAGCGGCTGCGGGCGCTCGACGGTCTCCCAGAAGCGGATGCTCTTGGGGACCTCCACCACCGGGGCCTTGGACTTCGTCGTGAACAGGCCGTGTACGGGCCCCAGGGCGTGCGCGGTGACGTCGACGCGCAGCGTCTTGTAGAGCACGGTGACGGTGACCAGCATGTTGATGACGAGCTGGCCGTCCCAGAGCGGGTACTGGATGCCCAGGTAGTGCCGGTTGCCCGCGCTGAACTGCTGCTCGTTGCAGATCCGGGTGATCTCGTGCGGCTTGATCAGGAAGTTGTCCATGTTCTCGCCGGTGGGGCGGGCCACCTCCGCGGCGCCCTCGCCGATCGGCGTGACGATCCAGTGCTGGATGGCGGCCGTCGGGAAGCCGCCGGTGTGCAGGGGGCCGCGCTCCAGCTTGCGGAGCTGGGTGTCGATCGCGCGTATCACGTCCCAGCTGCGGAAGGGGTGGATCTCGGTGCCCTCGTTCAGGGGCTCGAGCTCCTCGGCCATCTGCCAGCTGCCCCAGCGGGTGCCCATGCCGAGGATGCCCTTGGGGCCCGCGTAGAAGACCTGGTTGCTCCGGTCCTCCGCGGTCAGTTTGGCGAGCTGGTGCCGCAGGTCCTCGCGGGCCTTCTCGTCGGGGTTGCCCGGCACCGCCTGCGGGATCTTCGCGCCGACCCCGTCGCCCGCCAGCAGCCCGTCCCAGCGGGCGCGCAGGTCGGCGGCGGTGGACTCGCACAGCCGGCGGGCGAGCAGCCAGCCCAGGGCCGGGGCGATGACCATGCCGCGCAGGTAGAGGCCGAGGAAGCCGGTGAGGGGCAGCCGGAACATCAGGACCGCCACCACGAGGGCGATGCCGACCAGGACCGCCGTGCCCATCCAGGAGGCGCGCTTGCCCTCCCCGGCGGCCAGGGTCTTGCGGAGCTGGAAGAGCCCCAGCCACAGCAGCAGGCCGGGCAGGAACAGCACGCCGCAGACCAGCATGATCAGTCGGAGCCTGCCGTCGCGCTCCTTGCGGATGCGCGTCGCGGCCAGGCAGTGCTCGACGACCGTCTGCGGGTCGGCGCCGAAGGACTGGATCAGCGGCTTCCGGGCGGAGCCGAGCGTGCGGGCCTCGACGGCGCGGCAGAAGGCCTCGCCGAGGTTGGGCTCGAAGAGGGATATCTTGCCGGCTTTGAGCGTGGCGGGGTGGTTCTCGCTGTTGGCGGTGAGTATCGCCTGGAGTTTCGTGTCCCCGCCGCCGTCGCGGTACGCGGCCGAGGCCAGGGCGTTGGTCGCCGCCGTCTGCCCGCCACCGCCCTGGAGAGGAATCTGCGCTCCGGGCCTGAAGTCGAATCCGTCGTCCGCCACCGCTGCCCCCATCGCTGTGCGTTCGTGCTCTTTGGTGCGCCGACGAGCCTATCGGCGCATCCCGCCCCATGGTCATGGGACAGGGAAATGCCGCCCACCGCAAGCGGGTTGGCGGGCGGCCCTTCCCGACGCTATGTCAGCCAGCTTCCCTTCTCGGCCTGTTCGCGCACCTTGTCCGCGATCTGCGGCGGCATCGGCTCGTGCCGGGCGTAGGCCCGGGCGAAGCGGCCCGTGCCGTGCGAGACGGAACGCAGCTCGACCGCGTACCGGCCGATCTCGATCTCGGGGATCTCGGCGCGGACCCGGGTGCGCCCGGGACCGGCCTGGTCGCTGCCGACGACCCGGCCGCGGCGGCCCGCGAGGTCGCTCATGACCGGGCCCACGTACTCGTCCGGGACCAGGACGGCGAGCTCGGCGACCGGTTCGAGCAGGTCGATGCGGGCCTCGGCGGCGGCCTCGCGCAGGGCCAGCGCGCCGGCCGTCTGGAAAGCGGCGTCGGAGGAGTCCACCGAGTGCGCCTTGCCGTCGAGGAGGGTGATGCGCACGTCGACCAGCGGATAGCCGGCGTCGACCCCGCGCGCGGCCTGCGCCCGTACGCCCTTCTCCACGGACGGGATGAACTGGCGGGGTACGGCGCCGCCGACCACCTTGTCCACGAACTCGATGCCGCTGCCCGGCGGGAGCGGCTCGACCTCGATCTCGCAGATCGCGAACTGGCCGTGGCCGCCGGACTGTTTGACGTGCCGGCCGCGGCCGGAGGCCTTGGCGCCGAAGGTCTCGCGCAGGCTCACCTTGTGGGGGACGGCGTCGACCTGGACGCCGAAGCGGGTGCGCAGCCGTTCCAGCGCGAGGTCCTGGTGCGCCTCGCCCAGACACCACAGCACGACCTGGTGGGTGTGCGGGTTCTGCTCCAGCCGCATCGTCGGATCCTCGGCGACGAGCCGGGCCAGGCCCTGGGAGAGCTTGTCCTCGTCGGCCTTGCTGTGCGCCTCGATGGCGAGGGGGAGCAGCGGGTCCGGCATGGTCCAGGGCTCCATGAGGAGCGGGTCGTCCTTGGCGGAGAGGGTGTCGCCCGTCTCCGCGCGGGCGAGTTTGGCCACGCAGGCCAGGTCGCCGGCGATAGCGCGGTTCAGGGTGCGCTGCTGTTTGCCGAAGGGGGAGCTGAGGGCGCCGATCTTCTCGTCGACGTCGTGGTCCTCGTGGCCCCGGTCTTCGAGGCCGTGGCCGCTGACGTGGACGGTCTCCTCGGGACGCAGGGTGCCGGAGAAGACGCGGATGAGGGAGACGCGGCCCACGTACGGGTCGGAGGAGGTCTTGACGACCTCGGCGACGAGCGGGCCGTCCGGGTCGCAGGTGACGGCCGGGCGGGGGGTGCCGTCGGGGGTGGTGACGTTCACGGCGGGGCGTTCCGGGGGAGTGGGGAAGCCGCCGGTGATCAGTTCGAGTAGCTCCACGGTGCCCAGGCCCTGCTTGGCCCCGTCGGCGGCGGGGGCCGCCATCAGGACGGGGTGGAAGGTGCCCCGGGCGACGGCCCGCTCCAGGTCGTCCACGAGGGTCTTGAGGTCGATGTCCTCACCGCCGAGGTAGCGGTCCATGAGGCTCTCGTCCTCGCTCTCGGCGATGATCCCCTCGATCAGGCGGGAGCGGGCGCCGTCGATGAGGGCGAGCTCGGCCGGGTCCGGGTCGCGCTCCGCGCGCGCGCCGGAGGAGTACTCGTACACGCGCTGGGAGAGCAGGCCGAGCAGGCCGGTGACGGGGGCGTGGCCGTCGGCGCCGGCGGGGCCGTGCAGCGGGAGGTAGAGGGGGATCACGGCGTCGGGGTCGTCCGCGCCGAAGATCTCGCCGCAGACGGCCGTCATCTGCGTGTAGTCGGAGCGGGCTGCCTCCAAATGGGTGACGACGATGGCGCGCGGCATGCCGACGGCCTCGCACTCGTCCCAGACCATGCGGGTGGCCCCGTCGACGCCGTCGGAGGCGGAGACGACGAAAAGGGCCGCGTCCGCGGCGCGCAGACCGGCCCTGAGCTCACCGACGAAGTCGGCGTATCCGGGGGTGTCCAGAATGTTGATCTTGATTCCGCCCCATTCGACGGGGACGAGGGAGAGCTGGACGGAGCGCTGCCGACGGTGCTCGATCTCGTCGTAGTCGGAGACGGTCCCGCCGTCCTCGACCCGGCCCGCCCGGTTGACCGCTCCCGCGGTCAGGGCGAGGGCCTCGACCAGCGTGGTCTTGCCCGATCCGCTGTGGCCGACCAGCACGACGTTCCGTATGGAAGACGGGCGGTCGGCCGTTGGTGCCCTGCCGGCGGCTCCGGCTTGGTGTGATGTGGCTCCCATGGTTCTCGTGCCTCCCGATGGTGTCGGTGAGGAGGTGGGTGTCCTTCGAGCTTTGCACCGCTGTCACACCGCGTCCATACGTCGTACCGGAGGCGGCCCCACCGGGGGCCCCGGACGTGACGACGAGGGCAAGCGGAACGAACCGGTGGGTGCGCGGCGTCCACCGGGCGGCGTGCTGGCTACGATGGGCCAGCCGGTGGCCGTGGTGGCCGTGCGGCCCAGCGACCCTCCGGGAAGGCCATGCTGAACAAGTACGCGCGTGCATTCTTCACGCGTGTTCTCACGCCATTCGCCGCTTTTCTGCTCCGGCGGGGGGTGAGCCCGGACGCGGTGACCCTGATCGGCACGGCCGGAGTGGTGGCCGGAGCCCTGGTCTTCTTCCCCCGGGGCGAGTTCTTCTGGGGCACCATCACCATCACCCTCTTCGTCTTCTCCGACCTGGTGGACGGGAACATGGCCCGCCAGGCCGGCGTCTCCAGCCGCTGGGGCGCCTTCCTCGACTCCACCCTCGACCGGGTGGCCGACGCGGCGATCTTCGGCGGGCTCGCGCTCTGGTACGCGGGCACCGGGAACGACAACGCGCTGTGCGCGGTGGCGATCTTCTGCCTGGCCAGCGGGCAGGTCGTCTCCTACACGAAGGCCCGCGGCGAGTCGATCGGGCTGCCCGTGGCCGTCAACGGGCTCATCGAACGGGCCGAGCGCCTGGTGATCTCACTGGTCGCGGCCGGCCTGTCCGGCCTCCAGACCTTCGGCGTCCCCTCCTGGATCGGGGTGCTGCTGCCGATCGCGCTGTGGATCGTGGCGGTGGGCTCCCTCGTCACGCTGATCCAGCGCGTGGTCACCGTACGCCGCGAGTCGGCGGAGGCCGACGCCGCTGCCGCGGGCGCGCCCGCCGAGGGCGGTGCCGCCTGATGGGCAAGGCACAGGACAAGCTGGTCGACGGCCTGTACGGGCTCGGCTGGGCCGGGGTCAAGAAGCTCCCCGAGCCGGCCGCCGCGGCCCTCGGCCGCCGCATCGCCGACTACACGTGGAAGCGGCGCGGCAAGAGCGTGCTGCGCCTCGAATCGAACCTGGCCCGGGTGGTGCCGGACGCCACGCCCGAGCGGCTGCGCGAGCTGTCGCAGGCCGGGATGCGCTCGTACATGCGGTACTGGATGGAATCGTTCAGGCTGCCGACGATGGATCCGGAACGGTTCGGCGAGGACGTCCAGCTCAAGGACGACCACATCCTGCGCGAGGCCATCGCCTCCGGGCGCGGGGTCATCGCGGCCCTCCCGCACCTCGCCAACTGGGACCTCGCCGGGGCCTGGGTCACCGGCCACCTCGGCGTCCCCTTCACCACGGTCGCCGAACGCCTCAAGCCGGAATCGCTGTACGACCGCTTCGTGGCCTACCGGGAGAGCCTGGGCATGGAGGTGCTCCCGCACAGCGGCGGCGCCGCCTTCGGCACCCTCGCCCGCCGGCTCCGCTCCGGCGGCCTGATCTGCCTGGTCGCCGACCGCGACCTGTCGGCCTCCGGGGTCGAGGTGGACTTCTTCGGCTCCACGGCCCGCATGCCGGCCGGGCCGGCGCTGCTGGCGCAGCAGACGGGGGCGGTGCTGCTCCCGGTGACGCTGTACTACGGCGACTCGCCGAAGATGTACGGCCGGTTCCACCCCGAGGTGGAGGTGCCGAAGACCGGGACCCGCGTCGAGAAGACCGCCGCCATGACGCAGGCGCTCGCGGACGCCTTCGCCTGGGGCATCGCCGAGCACCCGGAGGACTGGCACATGCTGCAGCGGCTGTGGCTGGACGACCTGGAGGAGCGCCCGTAGTGAAGATCGGCATCGTGTGCCCGTACTCGTGGGACGTGCCGGGCGGCGTCCAGTTCCACATCCGGGACCTGGCGGAACACCTGATCCGCCTCGGCCACGAGGTGTCGGTCCTGGCCCCGGCCGACGACGAGACCCCCCTGCCGCCCTACGTGGTCTCGGCCGGCCGGGCCGTCCCCGTCCCCTACAACGGCTCCGTCGCCCGCCTCAACTTCGGCTTCCTCTCCGCCGCCCGGGTACGCCGCTGGCTGCACGACGGCACCTTCGACGTGATCCACATCCATGAGCCGGCCTCGCCCTCGCTGGGGCTGCTGTCCTGCTGGGCGGCGCAGGGGCCGATCGTGGCCACCTTCCACACCTCGAACCCGCGCTCCCGGGCGATGATCGCGGCGTACCCGATCCTCCAGCCGGCGCTGGAGAAGATCAGCGCCCGGATCGCGGTGAGCGAGTACGCCCGGCGCACGCTCGTCGAGCACCTCGGCGGAGACGCGGTGGTCATCCCCAACGGCGTCGACGTGGACTTCTTCGCCAAGGCCGACCCGAACCCGGACTGGTCCGGCCAGACCCTCGGCTTCATCGGCCGCATCGACGAGCCGCGCAAGGGCCTGCCGGTGCTCATGGCGGCGTTCCCGAAGATCGTCGAGGCCTGCCCGGACGTACGGCTCCTCGTGGCGGGCCGCGGCGACGAGGAGGAAGCGGTGGCGACGCTGCCCGCCGATCTCCGCTCCCGCGTCGAATTCCTCGGCATGGTCTCGGACGAGGACAAGGCGCGGCTGCTGCGCAGCGTCGACGTGTACGTCGCCCCGAACACGGGCGGCGAGTCCTTCGGCATCATCCTGGTCGAGGCCCTGTCCGCGGGCGCGGCGGTCCTCGCCTCCGACCTGGACGCCTTCGCCCAGGTCCTGGACCAGGGCGGCGCGGGCGACCTCTTCACCAACGAGAACGCGGACGCCCTCGCGGCGGGCGCCATCGCCCTGCTGCGCGACCCGGCCCGCCGCGCGGAACTCAGCACCCGCGGCTCGGCGCACGTGCGGCGCTTCGACTGGTCCACGGTCGGGGCGGACATCCTGGCGGTCTACGAGACCGTCACGGACGGCGCGGCGGCGGTCGCCACGGACGAGCGTGTCCCGCTGCGGACCCGGCTGGGCTTCTCGCGGGACGCGTAGGGCGCTCCGGGGCGCCCCGTACGGCTCACCAGCCGGCGGAGACGACCCGGTCGGGCCGGCCGCCGGGGGTGAGGGTCACCTCGTGGACCTCGCCTTCCCCGGTGGTCAGCCGGATCCGGTCGGGGGCCGTCCACACGGCCTCGCGGAGCTCGTTGTGCGGGTCGTCGCCGTTGAACCGGCCGACGGCCCAGCGGCGCTGCAGGGGCCAGGTCCCCTCGTGGACGTAGACGTACCAGAGCGGGTCGATCATGGCAGCGCCCTCCTCCACGACGAGCCGCCGGTCGTCGCGGCCCGGGGCCGCCAGGTTCTTCGTCTCCTCGGAGGGGCCGGCCAGCGCCGAAAGGAGGCCGACGAGCAGCAGGAACGGGATGCCGAGGACGAGCAGCACGCTGCACAGCACGAGGCGCAGCACGGACTTCGCCAGCCCCAGCAGCAGGGCCCCCAGCAGCGCGGCCAGGGTGAGCCACCCCAGCAGGACGACGTGCTCGGTCACCCGGGCCAGCAGGACGAGGCCGCCGCCGCGCATCTCCTGCAGGAAGCCCGCCACGCCGGCCGCCATGATGGCGACGGCCAGAGCCAGCAGCGCGAAGGCCGACGGCCTGCGGTGACGCGTGAAATCCATGATCCCCCCGAGCGGTGTGACCAGGCAGCCTAAGGGTCCGGGCAGCCGCGGAGCCAGGCCTGATGGAGGCCGCGTCGCCGCGGAGCGGTAGGGTCGCGCAGCGTGATCGAAACCCTTGTCTGGATTGCCCTCGCTCTCGGAGTCATCGGGGTCTACCTCAGCTGGACCGCCGGCCGGCTCGACCGGCTGCACTCGCGGATGGACGCCGCGCGGGCCGCGCTCGACGCGCAGCTCGTGCGGCGGGCCTCCGTGGTGCTGGAGGTGGCGACCTCCGGGGCGCTGGATCCCGCGTCCTCCCTGGTGCTGTACGAGGCCGCGCACGCGGCGCGGCAGGCCGAGGAGGAGAACCGGGAGGTCGCCGAGAGCGAGCTCAGCCAGGCTCTGCGGGCGGTGTTCTCGGACGCCGACCAGGTCGAGGTGCTGAAGGCGGCCCCGGGAGGCGTGGAGGCCACCGAGGAGCTGGCGGCAGCCGTGCGGCGGGTGCCGATGGCCCGGCGGTTCCACAACGACGCCGTACGGGCCGCACGCGCCCTGCGCAGGCACCGCAAGGTGCGCTGGTTCCGGCTGGCCGGGCACGCCCCGTTCCCGCTCGCCTTCGAGATGGACGACGAGCCCCCGGTGGATCTTGCGGACCGGCCCGTTTAGCGGTCACCCGGCGGCGCGACAGGCCGCAATGGACCGCAATGGACCAGTCGAGGGGCCACCTGCTCCATATTGGCCCTTGCAGTGGACTGGTCCGCCGGGGTTTCCTCTGCCAGTAGTACCCGTCCCTTTTCGAGTTCCCTTCGAGTGAGGTCAATCCGTGAGCACGCTTCCCACCACCCCCCAGTCCGCTGAGTCGGCCATCGGCACCTCGCGCGTCAAGCGCGGCATGGCCGAGCAGCTCAAGGGCGGTGTGATCATGGACGTGGTCAACGCCGAGCAGGCGAAGATCGCCGAGGACGCGGGCGCCGTGGCCGTCATGGCCCTGGAGCGGGTCCCCGCCGACATCCGCAAGGACGGCGGCGTGGCGCGCATGTCGGACCCGAACATGATCGAAGAGATCATCGAGGCCGTCTCGATCCCCGTCATGGCCAAGTCCCGCATCGGCCACTTCGTCGAGGCCCAGGTCCTGCAGTCCCTCGGCGTCGACTACATCGACGAGTCCGAGGTCCTGACCCCGGCCGACGAGGTCAACCACTCCGACAAGTGGGCGTTCACCACCCCCTTCGTCTGTGGCGCCACCAACCTGGGCGAGGCCCTGCGCCGCATCGCCGAGGGCGCGGCCATGATCCGCTCGAAGGGCGAGGCCGGCACCGGCAACGTCGTCGAGGCCGTCCGCCACCTGCGCCAGATCAAGAACGAGATCGCCAAGCTGCGCGGCTTCGACAACAACGAGCTGTACGCCGCCGCCAAGGAGCTGCGCGCCCCGTACGAGCTGGTCAAGGAAGTTGCCGAGCTCGGCAAGCTCCCGGTCGTGCTGTTCTCCGCCGGTGGCGTCGCCACCCCGGCCGACGCCGCCCTGATGCGCCAGCTCGGCGCCGAGGGTGTCTTCGTCGGCTCCGGCATCTTCAAGTCGGGCGACCCGGCCAAGCGCGCCGCCGCCATCGTGAAGGCCACCACCTTCTACGACGACCCGAAGATCATCGCGGACGCCTCCCGCAACCTGGGCGAGGCCATGGTCGGCATCAACTGCGACACGCTGCCCGAGGCCGAGCGCTACGCCAACCGCGGCTGGTAGTCACTGCCATGACCACCCCCGTTATTGGTGTCCTGGCACTCCAGGGCGACGTACGGGAGCACCTGATCGCCCTGGCCGCGGCTGACGCCGTGGCCAGGCCGGTCCGGCGCCCCGAGGAGCTCGCCGAGGTCGACGCCCTGGTGATCCCCGGCGGCGAGTCCACGACCATGTCGAAGCTCGCCGTGCTGTTCGGCATGCTGGAGCCGCTGCGCGAGCGCGTGGCCGCCGGCATGCCCGTGTACGGCACCTGCGCCGGCATGATCATGCTCGCGGACAAGCTCCTGGACGGCCGTGAGGACCAGGAGACCCTGGGCGGCATCGACATGATCGTCCGCCGCAACGCCTTCGGGCGGCAGAACGAGTCCTTCGAGGCGAAGATCGACTTCGCGGGCATAGCGGGCGGCCCCGTCGAGGGCGTCTTCATCCGCGCCCCCTGGGTCGAGTCCGTCGGCGCCTCCGTGGAGGTGCTCGCCACCTACGACGGCCACACGGTCGCCGTGCGCCAGGGCAACGTCCTGGCGACCTCGTTCCACCCCGAGCTGACCGGAGACGACCGCGTTCACGCGTACTTCGTCGACATG
Source organism: Streptomyces sp. NPDC091371 (assembly GCF_040684275.1). Lineage (NCBI taxonomy): Bacteria > Bacillati > Actinomycetota > Actinomycetes > Kitasatosporales > Streptomycetaceae > Streptomyces > Streptomyces sp. NPDC091371. The sequence continues at coordinate 7,760 of NZ_JBFBFP010000037.1, read as the reverse complement.
GTGCGCGCGGGGCTGTGACGAGCTCCCGGTAGGATCGGAGACGAACACTGTTGGTTACGCGAAGGAGACAGGCGGATGTCCGGCCACTCTAAATGGGCTACGACGAAGCACAAGAAGGCCGTGATCGATGCCAAGCGCGGCAAGCTCTTCGCGAAGCTGATCAAGAACATCGAGGTCGCGGCCCGTATGGGCGGTGCCGACATCGAAGGCAACCCGACGCTCTTCGACGCCGTTCAGAAGGCCAAGAAGCAGTCGGTCCCGAACAAGAACATCGACTCCGCGGTCAAGCGCGGCGGCGGCCTCGAGGCCGGCGGCGCCGACTACGAGACGATCATGTACGAAGGCTACGGCCCGAACGGTGTCGCGGTGCTCATCGAGTGCCTCACCGACAACCGCAACCGCGCCGCCTCCGACGTCCGCGTCGCCATGACCCGCAACGGCGGTTCGATGGCCGACCCGGGCTCGGTCTCGTACCTGTTCAACCGCAAGGGCGTCATCCTCCTGCCCAAGGCGGAGCTGTCCGAAGACGACGTCCTCGGCGCGGTCCTGGAGGCCGGTGCCGAAGAGGTCAACGACAACGGCGAGACCTGGGAGATCATCAGCGAGGCCACCGACCTGGTCGCGGTCCGCACCGCGCTCCAGGAGGCCGGCATCGACTACGACTCCGCGGACTCCAGCTTCGTCCCGACCATGCAGGTCGAGCTCGACGAAGAGGGGGCGCGCAAGATCTTCAAGCTGATCGACGCGCTGGAGGACAGCGACGACGTGCAGAACGTCTTCGCGAACTTCGACGTCTCGGACGAGGTCATGGAGAAGGTCGACGCCTGAACCGGGCGCTGATCCAGGCGACGGGCCGACAGGACACACCCTGTCGGCCCGTCGCTTTGTCAGTGGCGGCGGATAGCCTGCACCGGACAGGCGATCGAAGAGCGGGGGTGGGGCCAGGTGCGGGTACTCGGTGTGGACCCGGGGCTGACGCGGTGCGGTGTCGGCGTCGTCGAGGGCGTGGCCGGCCGTCCTCTCACCATGCTCGGGGTGGGAGTCGTACGCACGCCCGCGGACGCGGAGTTGGGCCACCGGCTCGTCGCCATCGAGCGGGGCATCGAGGAATGGCTCGATGAGCACCGCCCCGAAGTCGTCGCCGTGGAGCGGGTCTTCAGCCAGCACAACGTCTCCACCGTGATGGGCACCGCCCAGGCCAGCGCCGTCGCCATGCTGTGCGCGGCCCGCCGCGGGATACCGGTCGCCCTGCACACCCCCAGCGAGGTCAAGGCCGCCGTCACCGGCAGCGGCCGCGCCGACAAGGCCCAGGTCGGCGCGATGGTCACCCGGCTGCTGAGGCTGGCCGCACCGCCCAAGCCGGCCGACGCCGCCGACGCGCTCGCCCTCGCCATCTGCCACATCTGGCGGGCTCCCGCCCAGAACCGCCTCCAGCAGGCGGTCGCCCTGCACGCCTCGAAAGGCCCCACCCGATGATCGCCTTCGTCAGCGGCCCCGTCGCCGCGCTCGCCCCCACCCTGGCCGTGATCGAGGTCGGGGGAGTGGGCATGGCCGTGCAGTGCACGCCGAACACCATCGCCGGCCTGCGGATGGGGGAGCAGGCCCGGCTGGCCACGTCGCTGGTCGTCCGGGAGGACTCGCTGACGCTGTACGGCTTCGCCGACGACGACGAGCGGCAGGTCTTTGAGCTTCTGCAGACCGCGAGCGGGGTCGGGCCGAGGCTGGCGCAGGCCATGCTGGGGGTGCACAGCCCGGACGCGCTGCGGACGGCCGTTTCGACGGGGGACGAGAAGGCGCTGGTGGCGGTGCCGGGCATCGGCAAGAAGGGCGCGCAGAAGCTGCTGCTGGAGCTGAAGGGCAAGCTGGGGGCGCCGCTGGGCTCCTCGGGCCTGGTCGGCGCGCAGCGCGCGGCGGCGGCGTCCGGCCCGGCCCCGTGGACGGAGCAGCTGGCCGCGGCGCTGATCGGGCTGGGCTACGCGTCCCGGGAAGCGGAGGAGGCCGTCTCGGCGGTGACGCCGCAGGCCGAAGCCGCCATTGCCGCCGGTGGCTCGGCGCCCGTTCCGCAGCTCCTGCGGGCGGCCCTCCAGTCCCTGAACCGCGCCCGCTGAGGGTAGTCCGCTGCGCGGAGCAGTCCCCTACCCGCCCTTCCACCGTTCCCCGGGGCTCCGCCCCGGACCCCCACGGGAAGTGCCCCGCCGGGCGGAAATCCAGCCCCGCCGGCGTTTGAGGCGCGGGGGGCCGGGGGCGGAGCCCCCGGGGAACGGTGGAAGGGCGGGTAGGGGAGTGGCTCCGCGCAGCGGCCCGCGCAGCCACCGGCACCCCGGACCGACCACCGCAATGACGCAGAAGGCAGACTGACACCGTGAACTGGGACGACGACACTGACGCCACCGCCGAGGATGAGGCCCGCATCGTCGCGGCCTCGGCCGACGGGGAGGACACCGCCGTCGAGGCTGCGTTGCGGCCCAAGGACCTCGGGGAGTTCGTCGGGCAGGAGAAGGTCCGCCAGCAGCTGGACCTCGTCCTCAAGGCGGCCAAGCAGCGCGGAGCGACGGCCGACCACGTCCTGCTCTCCGGCGCGCCCGGGCTCGGCAAGACCACGCTGTCGATGATCATCGCGGCCGAGATGGGCGCGCCCATCCGGATCACCTCCGGCCCCGCCATCCAGCACGCCGGCGACCTCGCCGCCATCCTCTCCTCCCTCCAGGAGGGCGAGGTCCTCTTCCTCGACGAGATCCACCGCATGTCCCGGCCCGCCGAGGAGATGCTGTACATGGCCATGGAGGACTTCCGGGTCGACGTGATCGTCGGGAAGGGGCCGGGGGCCACCGCCATTCCCCTGGAGCTGCCGCCCTTCACCCTGGTCGGGGCCACCACCCGGGCCGGCCTGCTGCCCCCGCCCCTGCGCGACCGCTTCGGGTTCACCGGGCACATGGAGTTCTACGCCCCCGAGGAGCTGGAGCGGGTCATCCACCGCTCCGCCCGCCTCCTCGACGTCGAGATCGACACCGCCGGCGCCGCCGAGATCGCCGGCCGCTCCCGGGGCACCCCCCGCATCGCCAACCGCCTGCTGCGCCGTGTCCGCGACTACGCCCAGGTCAGGGCCGACGGGGTGATCACCCGCGAGGTGGCCGGCACCGCCCTCCAGGTGTACGAGGTGGACGCGCGCGGGCTGGACCGGCTGGACCGGGCCGTACTGGAGGCGCTGCTCAAGCTCTTCGGCGGCGGCCCCGTCGGGCTGTCCACCCTCGCCGTGGCCGTCGGCGAGGAGCGGGAAACGGTGGAGGAGGTGGCCGAGCCCTTCCTCGTACGGGAGGGACTCCTCGCCCGCACCCCCCGGGGGCGGGTCGCGACGCCTGCCGCATGGGCTCACCTGGGGCTTGTCCCGCCGCAGCACGGCGGGAGCGGATCAAGCGGACAACAGGGCTTGTTCGGGGCCTGACGGCGCGGAGGTTCGCCCCGTCAGGAACTGCGGTGCCATGCTGGGCGTTGTTCCATCGGTGCGGACTCGCCTAGACTCCGCCGATGCCGACCCTTCGGGTCGGCGTGCCCACCCCCGTAGAAATGGCCGTCGTCCGCGTGCGGTCGTGCGAAGGAACTCCGTCCCGTGAACAACAGTCTCCTGACCTTCCTCCCGTTCATCGTGATCATCGGGGCGATGTTCCTGATGACCCGCTCCGCCAAGAAGAAGCAGCAGGCGGCCGCGCAGATGCGCGACCACATGACGCCGGGCACCGGGGTCCGCACCATCGGCGGCATGTACGCCACGGTGAAGGAGATCGGCGACGACACCGTCACCCTCGAGGTGGCTCCCGGCGTCCACGCGGTCTACGCGAAGAACGCCATCGGCGCGGTTCTGGAGGACGCGGAGTACAACCGCATCGTCCACGGCATCGAAGACGACGCGTCGGCGGACTCGCCGGTCGTCCCCGATGACGCCTCCTCCCTCACCGAGGCCCCGGCCGAGACCGAGGACGAGGCCCCGAAGCTCGACCTGGGGAAGAAGGACGAGCCGAAGAAGGACGAGCCCAAGGACGGCAAGGCCGACGGCGAGGCCGACGCGAAGTAGCGCGCGGCCGGGATCGCGAGGGCGCCTGACCGGCGGCCGTCGCGGTCCCGGTCAGTGACCCACTTCTGCGGGGGGCAGGGGTCCCCACCACACATTTCGTGGCCGTCCGCGCGCTGACCCGGCGCGGGACGGTTGGACAGGGAGAAACGACAAGGTGGCAGCACCGAAGAAGGGCCGGCGGCCCACGGGGGCTCAGGGGAGGCCGGGGCGCGCCCTGGCGATCATCCTGATCGCGATGGTGGCGCTCACCGCGGGGATGTTCGTCTCCAAGCAGACGACTCCCCGGCTCGGCATCGACCTCGCGGGCGGCACGAGCATCACGCTCAAGGCCAAGAGCGAGCCCGGCAAGCCGGACGCGATCAACGAGACCAACATGAACACGGCGGTCGGCATCATCGAGCGCCGCGTCAACGGTCTCGGCGTCTCGGAGGCCGAGGTCCAGACGCAGGGCCGCGATCACATCATCGTGAACATCCCCAAGGGGATGAACGAGAAGCAGGCCCGCGCGCAGGTCGGTACCACCGCCCAGCTGTACTTCCGCCCGGTCATCGCCTTCGCGGACGGCGCTCCCGCCGCCCCCCAGGGCACGCAGAGCCCGAGCCCCTCCGCGAGCGGTTCCGGCGCCCCCAAGGCCGAGGGCGACAAGTCCAGCCCGCAGGCCCCCCCGTCGTCCAGCGCCACTTCCCAGGGCCGTGCGGTCAGCGAGGCCCTCAAGGCCCCCGCCGCGCCCTCCGCCTCGCCCTCGGCGAGCGCGTCGAAGAAGGCAGACGACAGCAAGGCCACCCCGGCCGCGACCCCGCCCGCGACGCCGTCCGCGACCCCTTCGGGTGACGCGGCGGCCTCCGACCTCCAGGCCAAGTTCGCGGCGCTCGACTGCTCCGACGAGAAGCAGCGCGCCGCCCTCAAGGGCGCCAAGCCCGAGGAGCCGACGCTCGCCTGCGGCAAGCGCGGCGACACCTGGGGCAAGTGGGTGCTCGGTCCGGCCGGCGTCGAGGGCAAGGACGTCAAGAGCGCCAAGGGAGTCATCGATCAGCAGACCGGCTCCTGGATCGTCACGATGGACTTCAACGAGAAGGGCGCCGAGGCCTTCGCGAAGGTGACCGGCGAGCTGGCCGCCAAGCAGACCCCGCAGAACCAGTTCGCGATCGTGCTGGACGACGACGTCGTCTCCGACCCGTTCGTCAGCGGCGCGATCCTGGGCGGCAACGCCCAGATCTCCGGCGGCTTCAACCAGCAGACCGCTCAGGACCTGGGCAACATGCTCTCGTACGGCGCCCTGCCGCTCTCCTTCAGCGAGGACAGCGTCACCACCGTCACCGCCGCCCTCGGCGGCGAGCAGCTGCGCGCCGGTCTGATCGCCGGTGCCATCGGTCTGCTCCTCGTGGTGATCTACCTGCTGGTGTACTACCGGGGCCTCGCGTTCGTGGCGATCGTCAGCCTCCTGGTCTCCGCGATCCTCACCTACACGATCATGGCGCTGCTCGGTAAGGGCATCGGCTTCGCGCTGAACCTGCCGGCCGTCTGCGGTGCGATCGTCGCGATCGGTATCACGGCGGACTCGTTCATCGTGTACTTCGAGCGCATCCGGGACGAGATCCGCGAGGGCCGCACCCTGCGTCCGGCCGTCGAGCGTGCCTGGCCGCGTGCCCGGCGCACGATCCTGGTCTCCGACTTCGTGTCGTTCCTGGCGGCCGCGGTGCTGTTCATCGTCACCGTCGGCAAGGTGCAGGGCTTCGCCTTCACCCTGGGTCTGACCACCCTGCTCGACGTGGTCGTGGTGTTCCTCTTCACCAAGCCGATCATGACCCTGCTGGCGCGCACGAACTTCTTCGCCAGCGGTCACCCGTGGTCCGGCCTCGACCCGAAGCGGCTCGGCGCCAAGCCGCCGCTGCGCCGGTCCCGTCGTACCGGCTCCGCCCCCGTCCCCGTCGACGCAAAGGAGGCGTGAGAGATGTCGAAGCTGGGAGATCTCGGCGCCAAGCTGTACCGCGGTGAGGTCGGCTACGACTTCGTCGGCAAGCGCTTTCTCTGGTACGGCGTTTCCATCCTGATCACCATCACGGCGATCGTGGCCCTGGCCGTTCAGGGCCTCAACATGGGCATCGAGTTCAAGGGCGGTGCCGTCTTCACCACCCCGAAGACGGCCGTCTCCGTCGCCAAGGCGACCGAGGACGCGGAGAAGGCCTCGGGCCACGACGCGATCGTCCAGGAGCTCGGCACCGGCGGCCTGCGGATCCAGATCTCCGGTCTGGACACCAACGCCGCGGCCGACGTGAAGAAGGAGCTCGCCGCCGACCTCAAGGTCAACGAGGCGGACATCAACGCGGACCTGGTCGGCCCCAGCTGGGGCGAGCAGATCGCCAACAAGGCCTGGACGGGCCTCGGGATCTTCATGGTCCTCGTGGTGATCTACCTGGCCATCGCGTTCGAGTGGCGGATGGCCGTCGCGGCGCTGATCGCGCTGATCCACGACCTCACGATCACCGTCGGCGTCTACGCGCTCGTCGGCTTCGAGGTCACGCCGGGCACCGTGATCGGTCTGCTCACGATCCTCGGTTACTCCCTCTACGACACCGTCGTCGTCTTCGACGGTCTCAAGGAGGGCTCGAAGGACATCACCAAGCAGACCCGCTACACGTACAGCGAGATCGCCAACCGCAGCATCAACGGCACCCTGGTCCGCTCGATCAACACCACGGTCGTCGCGCTGCTCCCGGTCGGCGCCCTGCTGTTCATCGGCGGCGGCTTCCTGGGCGCCGGCATGCTGAACGACATCTCGCTCTCGCTGTTCGTCGGCCTCGCGGCCGGCGCCTACTCGTCGATCTTCATCGCGACCCCGCTGGTCGTGGACCTGAAGGAGCGCGAGCCGGCGATGAAGGCCCTCAAGAAGCGGGTGCTCGCCAAGCGGGCGTCCGGTGCGGGCAAGGGCGAGTCCGGGAACGAGGGCCACGCGTCCGAGGACGAGCCGCAGGTCGTGGCGCAGGGCCGGCCGGGGCGGCGGCGGTGACCGAGCTCTCCCCGGAGGTCCGCCGGCTCCTGCTCAGCCGGATCAAGGACGTACCGGACTACCCGAAGCCGGGCGTGATGTTCAAGGACATCACCCCGCTGCTGGCGGACCCGGAGGCGTTCGCCGCGCTGACGCAGGCGCTGGTGGAGCTGGCCGCGCGGTGCGGGGCGACGAAGATCGTCGGCCTGGAGGCGCGGGGGTTCATCCTGGCGGCTCCGGTGGCGGTCCAGGCCGGGATCGGCTTCGTGCCGGTGCGCAAGGCCGGGAAGCTGCCGGGGGCGACGCTGGCGCAGTCGTACGAGCTGGAGTACGGGACGGCGGAGATCGAGGTCCACGCGGAGGATCTGTCGGCGGGTGACCGTGTTCTGGTCATCGACGACGTCCTCGCCACCGGTGGCACCGCGGAGGCCTCGCTTTCGCTGATCCGGCGGGCCGGGGCGGAAGTCGCCGGCGTGGCGGTCCTGATGGAACTGTCGTTCCTTCCGGGACGGGCCAAGCTCGCCGAGTCCCTGGCGGGGGCTCCGCTGGACGCGCTGATCGTGGTCTGACCATCTCGCTGCCGAGCGGCGGGTACCCGGGTTCGTCCTGGGCCCTGCAGACGATCTCCGGGACCGGCCGCCAGGCACTGGCCGAGATGCGCCGGCTGCTGGGCGTACTGCGCACCGGCGAACCGCAGGAGTCCGA
>NZ_JBFBFP010000036.1:0-80787 GCF_040684275.1 Streptomyces sp. NPDC091371 | reverse complement strand
CCCGCCCGGGGCTGGGCCCCCCCCGCCAACGCCCCGGGGGCCCCCCCCCCGCCCCCCCCCCAACACCCGCGGGGGGGGCTCCAACAAACCGGCGGCCCGGCCGCAGGTGCGGCCGGGCCGACGTTTTCGGTGCCGCCGAGCAGAATTCAGCCCCTCCGGCGATTGAGGAGCGGGGTCCGGGGCAGAGCCCCGGCAACGGCGCCGCGGACGGCTACAGGGCCACGCCCAGGAGGGCGTCCACCGTGCGGGAGACCAGGCCCGGGGCCGATTCGTCGTCGCCGTCGGAGGCGTTCTGCGCGTCCACCCAGCGGTCGACGGCCGCCAGCGCCGCCGGGGCGTCCAGGTCGTTCGACAGGGCCTCGCGGACCTCCTCGACCAGCGCGTCGGCCGGCAGGCCGTCGGGGCGGGACACCGCCGCGCGCCACCGCTCCAGCCGGGCCACGGCCTCGGCGAGGACGGCGTCCGTCCACTCCCAGTCGGCCCGGTAGTGGTGCGAGAGCAGCGCGAGGCGGATCGCGGCCGGGTCGACGCCGGCGCGCCGCAGGGCGGAGACGAAGACGAGGTTGCCCTTCGACTTCGACATCTTCTCGCCGTGCAGGGCGACCATGCCCGCGTGCACGTACGCCTTGGCCATCGGGAACTCGCCCGTCAGCACCTGCGCGTGCGAGGCGCCCATCTCGTGGTGCGGGAACGCCAGGTCGGAGCCGCCGCCCTGGATGTCGAAGCCCATGCCCAGGTGGTCGAGCGCGATGGCGACGCACTCGATGTGCCAGCCGGGCCGGCCGCGGCCCAGCGAGCCGCCGTCCCAGCTCGGCTCGCCCGGACGGGCGGCCATCCACAGCATCGGGTCGAGGGGGTTCTTCTTGCCGGGGCGCTCGGGGTCGCCGCCGCGCTCCGCCGAGAGCAGCCGCATCGCTTCGGCGTCCAGGTTGGAGACCTGGCCGAAGTGGGTGTCGGACTCCACCGAGAAGTAGATGTCGCCTTCGAGCTCGTAGGCGGCGCCCGCGTCCCGCAGCCGCTCCACCAGCGGCACGATGCCCGGTATGGCCTCGACGGCGCCGATGTAGTGCTGCGGGGGCAGCATCCGCAGGGCGGTCATGTCCTCGCGGAAGAGGGCCGTCTCGCGTTCGGCGAGCTCGGTCCAGTCGTGGCCGTCGCGCAGCGCCCGCGCCAGGAGCGGGTCGTCCACGTCCGTGACGTTCTGGACGTAGTGGACCTGCCGCTTGGTGTCGAGCCACACGCGCTGTACGAGGTCGAACGCGTTGTAGGTCGCCGCGTGACCGATGTGGGTCGCGTCGTACGGGGTGATGCCGCAGACGTAGATACGGGCGACGGGACCGGGGTCGAGGGTGATCGTCCCCTGGGTCGCGGTGTCGTGGATCTGGAGGTCGCGGCCCTTGCCAGGAAGGGCGGGGACCTCAGAAGCGGGCCAGGCATGCATGCGTCGAGCCTAACCGGACGGGTGTTCCTGAAACGAACCGGACCTGCACTGTTGTCTTGATCGGCACTCTTGTGCTCTGGCCGGTTCTGTGCGTGTGGTGCTGGCCGGTTCAGACCGGTGGCCAGGGGATCGACGGCCACTGTCCGGAGGGCTGCGGGTGGATCCCGGTGCGCAGCAGCCGCGCCACCCGCTCCCGTACGGCGGCCAGCTCGACCGCGGTGATCAGTTCGGCCAGCCGGGTGGCGAGGGGGGCTCCCTCGGCCAGCCGGCCGGTCAGCTCGGTCAGCACGCCGCGGGCCTCGTCGGTCAGAGGCTCCCCCGCCCAGCCCCAGAGCAGGGTGCGCAGTTTGTCCTCGGTGTGGAAGCTGACGCCGTGGTCGATGCCGTAGAGCCGTCCGTCGGGCGCGGGCAGCAGGTGGCCGCCCTTGCGGTCGCCGTTGTTGATCACGGCGTCGAGGACGGAGAGGCGGCGCAGTCTCGGGTCGTCGGCGTGGACGAGGAGGGCGGTGCGGCCTTCGCCGACGTCGGCGAAGGCGACGGGCTTCCAGCCCTCCCCCGCTTCCTCCCCGTCCACGAGGGCGAGGAGGCGGGGCAGCCCGGAGTCGGGGTCGTCCTCGTCGGCGGCTTCGATCCACTGCTGGACCATGCCTTCGCCGTACGGTCCGTCGCGCAGCACGGTGGCGGGGACGAGGCCCCATCCGGTGGCCTCGGAGACGAGGTAGGCGGCGACCTCGCGCCGGGCGAGGTTGCCGTCGGGGAAGTCCCACAGCGGCCGCTCGCCCTTGACCGGCTTGTACACGGCCTCGGCGCTCACGCCCTCGTGGGTGACGGTGCACAGCAGGACGGCGTTGGACGCCTCCCGGATCCGGCCGACGACGCTCAGCTCGCCCTTGGCGAGCAGTGCTTCCATGTCCGACGTTCCCCCCGTGGCGTTCACGCCTGGCGCCGGTAGCCGTTCTGGCGCGGGCACACGTGGCCCTCCGGGTCCAGCGGCAGGCTGCACAGCGGGCACGGCGGGCGGCCGGCGTTGACCACGTCCAGGGCCCGCTTGGCGAAGGCGCGGGCCTGGGCGCCGGTGAGGCGGACCCGCAGCATGGGCGGGCCGTTCTCCTCGTCCTGGAGGAGCCGCTCCTCGGCCTCGGCGAGGTCCTCGTCGGTGTCCGCTTCGAGTTCCACCAGGGCCTGGGCCTCGACGATCATCCGCTGTTCCTCGCCGTCCCAGGCCAGGGCCATGGTGCCGACGCGGAACTCCTCCTCGACGGGCACGTCGAGGGGCGCGGTGTCGGTGGCCTCGGCGGGGGCGACGGCCGGGACGGGGGCGTTGCCCCCGGTGCGCCGTACGACCTCGTCCAGCAGCTCGTCCATCCGCTCGGCGAGCGCCGCGACCTGGGTCTTCTCCAGGGAGACGCTGGTGACGCGGGGGCCGGCGGAGGCCTGCAGGAAGAACGTACGGCGTCCCGGCAGACCGACCGTGCCGGCCACGAAGCGGTCCGGCGGGTCGTAGAGGAACACCTGACGGGGCACGTCCAGTCTCCAAGTCTCGGCGGCAGGGGGAGCTCTGCGCGTGGCTGTGCTCTTTCTTATGGCCTGTCCACCCTACTGCGCCGTTCGATCACGCCGCGCCCGCGCCGCCGCCCACGACGGCGTTCCCGGCGTCCTCGGCGGCCTTGTCGGGGGTACGGGCTTCGCCGGGCACGAGCGAGCCGAAGTCCCCGGTGTCGCCGAGGCGGAACACGAACGGCCGGGTCTGCGTGTAGCGGATCGCGGTCACCGAGCAGGGGTCGACGTGGATGCGCTGGAAGAGGTCGAGGTGCATGCCGAGGGCGTCCGCGACAAGGGACTTGATGATGTCGCCGTGCGAGCACATGAGGAAGACGGCGTCGCCGCCGTGCTCCTGCTCGATGCGCGCGTTCCATTCCCGTACGGATTCCACGGCGCGGGCCTGCATGGCGCGCATGGACTCGCCGCCGGGGAACGCGGCCGCCGACGGGTGCTGCTGGACGATCTTCATGAGGGGTTCGCCGGCGAGTTCGGAGAGTTTGCGGCCCGACCAGTCGCCGTAGTGGCATTCGCCGATCCGCTCGTCGGTGTGCAGTTCCAGCTCGGGCCGGGCGGCCATGAGCGGCGCGAGGGTCTCCCGGCAGCGCTCCAGCGGGCTGGTGACGGCGGCGGCGAGCGGCACGCCGACGAGCCGTCCGGGCAGTGCGGCCGCCTGCTCGGCGCCGCGCTCGTCGAGGGTCACTCCCGGCGTCCATCCGGCGAGCAGCCCTGCGGTGTTGGCGGTGGACCGCCCGTGTCGTACGAGGATCAGCGTGGCCATGGGGTACAGCCTAGGCCCCGCCGGGAAAGGCGCTGCGCGGTGTCGCCGGAGTGCGGGCGGGCCCCGGGCGGGGAAGAATGCCCGGCGTGATTGTGGACTGCGCGATTTACCGGGACGGACGCCGCACGCCGGGTCCAGCGGACTTCTCCGACGCCCTCGACGAGGCGCGGGCGACCGGTGACGCCTTCCTGTGGGTGGGCATGCACGAGCCGACGGAGAAGGAATTCGACCACGTCCGCCGGGAGTTCGGTCTGCACCCGCTGGCGGTGGAGGACGCTCTGACCGCGCACCAGCGTCCCAAGCTGGAGGTGTACGACGATTCGCTGTTCGTCGTCCTGAAGCCGGTGGTGTACGACGACGACACGGACACCGTGACCGCCGGCGAGCTGATGGTCTTCATCGGCGACTCCTTCGTGGTCACGGTCCGGCACGGCGAGGGGGCCCCGCTGGCCGCCGTACGGCACCGGCTGGAGCAGGAGCCGGACGTGCTGCGGCACGGTCCGACGGCCGTGCTGTACGCGGTGTCGGACGCGGTCGTGGACCACTACATCGAGGTGGCGGCCGAGCTCCAGGGGGACCTGGAGGAGCTGGAGGCGGAGGTCTTCGCCCCGAACGCCTCGGACACGAAGAACACCGCCGCCCGGATCTACGCCTTCAAGCGGCAGGTGCTGGAGTTCCGCCGGGCGACGAGCCCGCTGCTCCAGCCCATGGACCGGCTCGCGTTCGGCGAGGTGCCCTTCGTCCACGAGCACGCCCAGCCGTTCTTCCGCGATGTCGCGGACCACCTGACGAAGGCGAACGAGTACATCGAGGGGCTGGACCGCCTGCTGTCGGACGCGCTCGCCGCGCATCTGGCGCAGATGGGTGTCCGGCAGAACGACGACATGCGCAAGATCTCGGCCTGGGCGGCGATGGCGGCCGTCCCCACGATGGTGGCGGGGATCTACGGGATGAACTTCGACCACATGCCGGAGCTGAGGCAGGGCTGGGGCTATCCGGCGGTGCTGGTGGTCATGGTTGGGGCCTGTCTGGGCCTGCACCGGATGTTCAAGCGCCGGGGCTGGCTGTAGCGGGCCGCCCGCCCGCGCGCTAGGCGAACTCGGGGGCGGCGGTCGGTGCGCCGCCGAGCGCGTCGCGCCGCTCCGGCATGGCGAGGCTGACCATCCGGTGCCAGCCGCTGAAGCGTTCGTACGCGTGCATGCCCCGGATGCCCGCGGCGAGTGCGGCCGCCTTGGGCGCGGGCCAGTTCAGCAGCCGTCCCATGTGGGCCATGACGGCGAGGCTGACGTCGCGGTAGACGCGGATCTCGACGAGCGCGCTCTCCCGCAGCACCTGCTGGATGGTGCGGCCGTGGCCCTCGCGGGCCAGCCGCAGCAGTTCCTCGTGGCAGTAGGCGAGGTGGTTGTCCTCGTCGTGGCTGATCATGCGGATGGCCTTGCCCAGTTCGGGATGGTCCCCGAAGTTCTTGACGAGCATGTCCATCTGGTCGGCGGCGCGCTGTTCGGTGACGCGGCTGTGCGAGAGGTAGACGACGATGTCCCGCTCGGTCAGCGGCTCCTCGCGGCGCAGCTTCGCGTGGGCGAGGCCGATGCCGGCGCGCTCCAGCAGCATCGTGTAGTCGGTTTCGGGCGGTACGGGGACGGGCGGCAGGCCGCGGTTGCGCAGCAGGGCGTTGAAGATCCGCCCGTGCTTGTCCTCGTCGGCGCCGTGCCGGGTGATCTTGGGCGCGAGGTCGCGCATGCCGTCGGGCACCAGGGCCGCGATCCGGCCGTTCTCCCAGCCGCCCTGGGTCTCGCCGCTGGCGGCGATGGAGCAGAACAGCGAGAAGGCGTCGTCGTTGTCGACGATCTCCTGGAACAGGCTGCGGGCAGAGAGCATGCATCGAGTCAAACCCCGCTCGCGCGGGCGGGCAACCGAGGGGTCCCGGTGCTCGCCCGAATGAACGAAACGAGGCGGTGGCCCGGGGTGCGTAACCCGAGGGGCACCGGGAGCGTTGATGGCTGTGTCGGCCGTGGCGGGGAAGACCCCCCGAGCCCCCACCACGGCCGCAGACGTTCGTTTCAGGTCACACGCCCGGTCAGGCCAGTCCGGCGAGCTCCATGGCCTCGGTGCCGGCGCGCAGGGCGGCGATCCGCTCGTCCAGGGTGAAGCCGGCCGGGGCGAGCGTGAGGGTGGTGACCCCGGCCTCCGCGTAGGCCCGCATCCCGTCCGCGATCCGCTCGACCGGGCCGAGCAGGGTGGTCGAGTCGATCAGCGAGTGCGGGATCGCGGCGGCCGCGCCCGTCTTGTCGCCCGCCAGGTACTTGTCCTGGATCTCGGCGGCTTCCTTCTCGTAACCCATGCGCTGGGCGAGCTGGTTGTAGAAGTTCTGCTTGCGGCTGCCCATGCCGCCCACGTACAGGGCGGTGTAGGGGCGGAACATGTCCGCGAGCGCGTTGACGTCCTCGCCGAGGGCCAGCGGCACGGTGGGGCAGACGTCGAAGCCGTCCATGGTCAGCCCGGCCTTCTCGCGCCCGGCGCGGATGTGGCGCAGGGCCGTCTCCTCCAGGTGCGCGGCGGCCGGGAAGATCAGCAGCGCGCCGTCGGCGATCTCGCCGGTCTGCTCCAGGTTCTTCGGGCCGATCGCGGCGATGTAGAGCGGGATGTGCTCGCGCTCCGGGTGCACGGTCAGCTTGAGCGGCTTGCCGGGGCCGCCGGGCAGCGGCAGGGTCCAGTGCTCGCCCTCGTAGCTGAGCCGCTCGCGGGCCATGGCCTTGCGGACGATCTCCACGTACTCACGCGTCCGCGCGAGCGGCTTGTCGAACTTGACGCCGTACCAGCCCTCGGAGACCTGGGGGCCCGAGACGCCGAGGCCGAGGCGGAAGCGGCCCTTGGTGAGGGAGTCGAGGGTGGCCGCGGTCATCGCGGTCATGGCGGGCTGGCGCGCCGGGATCTGCAGGATCGCGGAGCCGACGTCGATGCGCTCGGTCTGGGCGGCGACCCAGGCGAGCACGGTCGGGGCGTCCGATCCGTAGGCCTCCGCGGCCCAGCAGACGTCGTAGCCGAGGCGGTCGGCCTCCTGGGCGACGGCGAGGTTGTCGGCGTCCATGCCCGCACCCCAGTAGCCGAGATTGATGCCGAGCCGCATAAGTCGTCCCCTTACCGGTTTACCGATCAGTAACGTGCATGTGCGGGGACTGTAGCGCGCCCGGGTCCCGTTCGTCAGCGCCCCAGTAGTCTCAGCGCTCATGGAGCAGAGGCATCTCGGCCGCACCGGACTGCGCGTCTCCCGGATCGGCCTCGGCACCCTCACCTGGGGCCGCGACACCGGCGAGGAAGCCGCCGCCGAGCAGATGAAGACCTTCTGGGAGGCGGGCGGCACGCTCGTCGACACGGCGGACGTGTACGGGGGCGGGGAGGCGGAGTACCTCCTCGGGCAGCTGGTGGGCGGGCTGATCCCGCGCCGGGAAGTGGTGATCGCCACGAAGGCGGGCGGCGTGCCGGATCCGGACCGGCGGTTCGACGGCTCGCGCGGGCACCTCCTCGCCGCGCTCGACGCCTCGCTGGACCGGCTGGGCACCGACTACGTCGACCTCTGGCAGGTCCACGCCTTCGACCCGGCGACCCCGCTGGAGGAGACCCTGCACGCGGTGGACCTCGCGGTCAGCAGCGGCCGGGCCCGCTATGCCGGCGTCTCCAACTTCAGCGGCTGGCAGCTCGCGAAGGCGGCCACGTGGCAGCTGGCGGTGCCCGGTGCGCGCACCCGCCTGGCCTCCACGCAGATGGAGTACTCCCTCCTCCAGCGCGGGGTCGAACGCGAGGTGCTCCCGGCGGCCCTGGACCTGGGAGTCGGCCTGCTCCCGTCCTCCCCGCTGGGGCGCGGGGTCCTGACGGGCAAGTACCGCTCGGGCGTCCCGGCGGACTCGCGGGCCGGTTCGGAGTCCATGGCGGCCTTCGTCGCCCCGTACCTGGACGACGCGGCGGGCCGGATCGTGGACGCGGTGGCTACGGCCGCGCACGGCCTGGCGGTGACCCCGCTCCAGGTGGCCCTGGCATGGGTCCGCGACCGGCCGGGCGTGGTCGCGCCGATCGTCGGGGCCCGGACATCGGCGCAGCTCGCGGCGGCTTTGTCGGTGGAGACCCTTACCCTTCCGGAGGAGATCTGCCAGGCGCTGGACGACGTTTCGGCGCCCGTGCACCGCTACCCCGATCAGGACTGGAGCACCCTGTGAGTACGGACCGCCAAGCCGGACCCGCCGGACCCGCTGACGCGGAAGACCCCGCAGCCGAGCGGCCGAAGGCCGAGGCGCCCGGCGCCGGCGGGCCGGAGGCCGGGCCGGACGGCGAAGCCGGTGCCGGTGGGCCGCAGGCCGGGTCGGCCGACGCGGCCGGGCCGCAGGCCCCCGGCGACGGCACGCCCGACGCCGGCGGGCCGGAGGCCGAGGTGGACGGCGAAGCCGGTGCCGGCGGGCCGCAGGCCCAGGGCGACGGGACGGCGGGGCACGGCGGGCCGGAGGTCGGCGGCGAAGTCGGGGGTGAGGGGGGTCCGGGGGCGGAGCCCCCGGTTTCGGGAAGGGGCGGGGTGGGGGAAAGCCCCGCAGGGCCGACCCCGGACGTCGAGGACGCCGACCCGGAAAGCGCAGGTGCGGAGGGCGAACCGGGCACCGAGTCCGCGGACGCGGGCGCGGCCAGTACGGAGACCGGCGCCGGAGGCGAAACGGCGGCGCCTGAGTTGAGCGAGGCGCAGGCCGAGCTGGCCGCGCAGAAGATCGAGCGCGAGCGCATCGCCCGGCGGAAGGCCGAGCGCGCCGGCCCGGTCGAGGCGGGCGCGAAGCTCAGCGGGAAGGCCGCCGACCTGCTGGCGGCCGTACGGGCCGTGGAGAGCGGCGCGAAGCCCCCGGCCGTGTACTTCGACGAGGCCGAGGCTCCGGCCGCGGCCGCCCCGCGCAAGGCGGCCCCCGCACCCGCCGGGCCCCCGCGGCCGGCCCCCGCACCCGCCGTCGCCACGGCCGAGGACGTGGACGCCGTACGGGCCGTGCTGGCCCGCGGCGGCGCCCCGGAGGCACTGGCCTCCCCCGCCGCCGCGGCCCTCGGCGATGGCGCCGCCGAGCAGCTCGCCGAGAACCCCTGGCGGCTGCTGGCCGTCGCCACCGTCCGCCCGGCCCAGGCCGACGGCTTCGCCCGCGCCCTGCTGGGCCCCGAGGCCGGTCCCGGGGACGAGCGCCGCACCACCGCCCTGGTGGGCTGGCTGCTGGCGCAGGCCGGGCTCAAGGGGCACACCGCCCTGGAGGCCCCGCTCCTGGAGAAGGCCCTGGTCCAGTACGGGGTGCCGGATCCCGCGGAGGCCCTGGAGCAGGCCATCGCCGAGGGCTCGGTCCTGGTCTTCCACGAGCCGCTGGGCCCGCCCCCGCAGGAGGAGGGCGAGGAGCAGCCGGTCCGCGTGCTCGTCGGCCTGGAGGGCTCCGCCATGGCCGAGGAGAGCCTGGCCGACGGCCTGGCCCGAGTGGCCAACACCTTCGAGGGCGCGGCCGACTGGGCCGAAGCCGCCGCCGCACACCGCACCGGCGCCGAGCTGATCCGCGCCGTCGCGGGCCACGGCCTGGTCGCCCACACCGGCGGCGAGGCCGCGCGCGCCGAACCCCTCGCCCTGCTGGCGGCGGCCCGCGAGCTCGGCCTGCGGGCCTGCCTCGCCGCGCACGCGCCCTCCCCGCAGGGCGCCACCGTCGCCGGCCTGCTGTCGGGCGCGGAGGGCCCCGGCCGGGACGCGGACGGGCAGTTCGCGCTGGACCTGCTGATCGTGCTGGACGCCCCGCAGCTGGACGTGGAGACGGCCGCCGCCCTGGTGGAGTCCGTCCCGGACGGGGCCCGGCTGGTGCTGTCCGGCGACCCCGGCGTGCTCGGATCGGCCGGTGCCGGGCGGGTGTTCGCCGATCTCCTCGCCGCCCGGGTCTGCCCCCAGGTGGTCTCCCGCGTCCCGGACCCGGGCCCCCTCGGCGAGCTCGTCTCCGGGATCGGCATCGGGGAGCTGGCCCAGGTCGACGCCCCGGGCAAGGAGGTCGTCATCGTCCCGGTGCGCGACGCCGGGGAAGCGGTGCACCGCGCCGTGCAGTTGGTGGCCGAGTCGGTGCCGCGGGCCTTCGGGATCCCGGCCGACAGCGTGCAGGTGATCACCCCGGGCCACGGGGGTTCGGCCGGGACCCGGGCGCTGAACGCCGCGCTCAAGGAGCGGCTGAATCCCGGCCCCGGCCGGTTCGGCGGCTTCGACCCCGGCGACCGGGTCGTGCACGTGCCCTCGCCCGGGCGGGCCCTGCCGGCCCGCGTGGTGTCGGCCGACGCGGCGGGCCTGCACCTGGACCGTGCGGGCGAGCGTGTCGTCGTACCGAAGGAGCTCGTGGAGTCGCAGGTGCGGCACGGCTGGGCGGTGACCGCGCACCAGGCCGTGGGCGGTCGCTGGCCCGCGGTGGTCGTCGTACTGCCGGGCGACGCGGCGCAGGCACTGTCCCGGGACTGGGTGTACACGGCGTTCGGACGTGCCGAGCGGCACCTCTCCGTGGTGCACGGCGTCGACCAGGCGCTGCCGCACGCGGTCGCCGAGGTGCTGCCGAAGCCGCGTACGACGCGCCTGACGGGGCTGCTGGCCTCCCTCGCGGCGGCATCGGCCGAGCAGCCGGAGTAACGGGAGCAGCCGGAACGGCCGGAGGCCGTGGCTCCGCCCTTCAGGGCGGGCCCGCGGCCTCCGGTCGGGATCGAGCGGGGATCAAGCCGGAGTCAGCCCGGGCTCCTCGTCCTCGTCGAACTCGTCGATCTCCTCGTCGAAGACTGAGCTGACGTCGAAGCGGTGCAGGACGTCCTCCGCGTCGGTGTGCCCGAACGGCGAGGCCAGCCACTCCCCCGGCTCCGCCATCTCCTCCGAGGCCGCGATCCAGAGCGTGGAGTCGCCCTCCTCCAGCCCGAACTCCTTGTAGCGGGAGGCGATCTCATCGGGCTCGTACTCCCCGAAGAGCACGCCCAGCGCGCCGGCCGTGCCGCCGTGGACGAGTTCGGCGTCGCGGTCGTGCGCGGCGACCCGTTCGGCCTGGGCGATCAGCCGCGGCGGTTCGACGACGGCGTAGTCGCGCCTGATGAGCACGCTGAACGCGGCGGGCTCGGCGGGGCCGCTGTACGGGACGCCGTCCTCGGGGGTGGGGATCTCGAACGGGGTGACCTCGTCGTAGCGGTCGTAGAGGAGTTCGTCGTACTCCTCGGCGGCGGCGGCGAGTTCGTTGAACGCGGCGTAGACCTCGGGGTCCTCGTCCCCGGTCCTGCCCTCGACGGCGGCGAGGTGACGGTCGAGGGCGGCCTTTACCGCCTCGGCGGCGGCACGTACCTCGGCAACAGTGGGCAGAGCGGCATCAGACATAGAGCAGACGCTATCCGTAGCAGGGCTCTGCCCGCACAATAGATGCGATGCCGGAATACGAATTTGTCGACGTGTACGTGCCTCGCGGGGTGCCCCGCAAGGAGGCGACCCGCCTGCTGACCGACCATGCCGAGTACGGGAACTGGGAGCTCGACCGGCTGACACTGCACCGGGACGGCAGCCGCCGTGTGCGACTGCGCCGCCGGATCATCCGCCAGGTCCGCGCGACCTGGTGACGCGGCGTGACGCGGGCCCCGGGAACGGGGCCCGCGTCCTGAACACCCGTCAAGCCGCGTTGCGGGCCCGCCGGTAGAGCACGGAGCCGGCCAACAGCAGCCCGCCGGCGAGCGGGAGCCCGGCCGTGAGGGCGTCACCGGCGCCGGTGGCGGCCAGGCCCGTCCCCGGGGGTGTGTCGGGGGTCGCTGAACCACCCGCTGCGGCACCACCGGTGGAGCTGCCGCCGCTCGGGGTGCCGGGCTGTCCCGGAGTGCCCGGCTGCCCGGGCGTACCGGGGTACCCGGGAGTGCCGGGGTGCCCCGGCTGGCCCGGCGTACCGGGGTTGCCGGGGAGGTGGCCCCCCGGCGTACCCGGATTGCCGGGCGTCCCCGGGTGACCGGGGTTCCCCGGCTGTCCGGGGTGGCCCGGCGTACCGGGGTTCCCCGGGTGGCCCGGCGTCCCCGGGTGCCCCGGCTCGTGGTCGTCGCACGGAGGCTCCCCCGGCCCGCCCGGGTGACCGGGTTGCCCCGGGTGCTCCGGCTTGCCCGGACCCGGCTTGCCGCCCTTGCCCGAGTCGTTGGAACAGTGGTTCCCGAAGGCCGGGTTGAGCAGCCCGATGACGGAGATGGTGTTGCCGCAGACGTTCACCGGTGCGTCCACGGGCGCCTGCACGTTGTTCCCGGACAGCACGCCCGGTGAGTTCCCGGCGTGCCCGGAGGCGCCGGAGTCCGCGTGCGCGTACCCCCCGCCCAGCGCGAGGACACCCCCCGCGGCAGCCATGGTGATCAGGGTCTTCCTGGTGGCCGGTGCCGGTCGTCGTCGCATCTGTACTCGTCCCCTGGTGTGTACGTTTCGGCCAGGCTCCCCTGCCTGTCGCGCCGAAGATGAGAGAAGAAGGGCCGGAAAGCCCGGTGGCCCCGGAGCGCTGGAATGCGCTCCGGGGCCCAAGACTTCAAACGGGTCAGGCGTTGACGCAGGTGTTGCCGAAGGCCGGGTTCAGCAGGCCGATGACGTTCACCGTGTTACCGCACACGTTGACCGGAACGTGGACGGGGACCTGGAGCACGTTGCCCGACAGGACACCCGGCGAACCGATGGCCGCGCCCTGGGCACCGGCATCGGCGTGGGCCAGGCCCGCACCCGCGAGAACCACAGCACCGGTGGCAGCCGCAGCGGCGACAACCTTCTTGATCATTGTTCCTCCTAGTAGCCAAATGCGGTCCCAGCCGCGGACCGCAACACCTGTAACGAGGAGGGATCACCGGGGCTACGAGCGTATGAGCGCATTCACTCTTCTCAGTGGAATCCGCACATCCTCCCGATTCTTCGCCGTCAGGCGTTGTCGATGAATCGGTCGAGCACCCGAACACCGAACTTCAGCCCGTCCACCGGCACCCGCTCGTCCACGCCGTGGAACATCCCGGCGAAGTCCAGCTCCGGCGGCAGCTGCAGCGGCGCGAAGCCGAAACAGCGGATGCCGAGGTCGTCGAAGGACTTGGCGTCCGTACCGCCGGAGAGCATGTACGGGACCGCGCGCGCGATGGGGTCCTCCGCGCGCAGGGCGCCCTGCATGGCGTCCACGAGCCGGCCGTCGAAGTCCGTCTCCAGGGCCTTGTCCCCGTGCACGTCCTCCCGCTTCACGCGCGGGCCGAGGATCCGGTCGAGGTCCGCGAAGAACTCGTCCTCGTAGCCGGGGAGGAAGCGGCCGTCGACGTGCGCGGTGGCCTGGCCGGGGATGACGTTGACCTTGTAGCCGGCGCCGAGCATGGTCGGGGCGGCGGAGTTGCGCAGCGTCGCGCCGACCATCTTGGCGATGCCGCCGAGCTTGGCGAGGGTGGCGTCCATGTCGTCCGGGTCCAGCGGGGTGCCGAGCGCGTCCGAGAGCTCGTCCAGGAAGCTCCGTACGGTCTTGGTCACGCGCACCGGCCACTGGTGGCGGCCGAGTCGGCCGACGGCCTCGCACAGCTCCGTGATCGCGTTGTCGTTGTTGGTCATGGAGCCGTGGCCCGCGGTGCCCTCCACCGTCAGGCGCATCCAGTGCATGCCCTTCTGGGCGGTCTCCACGAGGTACAGCCGCAGGTTCTCGTTCACGGTGAAGGAGAAGCCACCGACCTCGCCGATGGCCTCGGTGACCCCCTCGAAGAGCCCGGGGTGCTTGTCGACGAGGTGCCGGGCCCCGTAGATGCCGCCGGCCTCCTCGTCGGCGAGGAAGGCCAGCACGATGTCGCGCGGGGGCTTGCGGCCGCTGCGCATCCGGTCGCGCACGACGGCCAGCGTCATCGCGTCCATGTCCTTCATGTCGACGGCGCCGCGGCCCCACACGCAGCCGTCGGCGATCTCGCCCGCGAAGGGGTCGTACGTCCAGTCGGCGGCATTGGCCGGAACCACGTCGGTGTGCCCGTGGATCAGCAGCGCCGGCCGCGAGGGGTCCTCGCCCTCGATCCGGGCGACCGTGGAGGCGCGCCCCTTGTGCGACTCGAAGATCTGCGGCTCCAGGCCGACCTCGGCGAGCTTCTCGGCGACCCACTCCGCCGCTTTGCGCTCGCCGGGGCCGGAGTGGTCCCCGTAGTTGCTGGTGTCGATCCGGATGAGGTCCCGGCAGAGGTCGACGACCTCGTCCTCGCCGGAGACGGTCCTGCCCGCGCTCGACTCGCTCACGCTGCTTCCTCCCACTGATCAGTACCGAACTGCCCCCATCCTCCCGCTCCGGGCCGCTCTCCCCAAGGGAGATCCCCGGCCACCGGGGGGCGTGATCGAGGACCCCGGAATGTTTGGTAATGTTTTCCACGTCGGAACGGCCCGCGAGGGACGCGAGACAGACACCTTGTCCGGGTGGCGGAATGGCAGACGCGCTAGCTTGAGGTGCTAGTGCCCTTTATCGGGCGTGGGGGTTCAAGTCCCCCCTCGGACACAAGAGCGAGAACCCCACTTCGGTGGGGTTCTTTGCGTTGGGGCACTGCGGTGCTCCGCCCGTCGGGTGCGGCATCATTTCCCGTGACCGGCGGACGGGGGGAAGTGGCGTGGCGCACGACGGGCCGGGCAACAGCACGGTGATCGGTGGCCGTTACCGGCTTCAGGAGCGGCTGGGCCGCGGTGGCATGGGGACCGTCTGGCGGGCCGCCGACGAGCTGCTCGGGCGGCCGGTGGCCGTGAAGGAACTCCATGTCGACGCGGGTGCGCAGATCACGGGCGCCCTGCGGGAGGCGCGGGTCGTCGCGCAGATCAGGCATCCGCACGTCGTGGTGGTGCACGACGTCGTGGAGCACGAGGGGGTCCCCTGCATCGTCATGGAGCTGGTCGACGGCGGTTCGCTGGCCGACCGGCTGGCCGCCACGGGACCGCTGACGCCGGGCGAGGCGGCCCGGATCGGGCTTGATCTGCTCGGGGCCCTGGGCGCGGCGCACGAGCGCGGAGTGCTGCACCGGGACGTGAAACCGGCCAACGTCCTCGTCGAGGCGGGGACGGGCCGGGTGGTGCTGACCGATTTCGGGATCGCGCGGCTCGCCGGGGCGACGACGATCAGTGACACCGGGGCGTTCGTGGGGTCGCCCGAGTACACGTCGCCCGAGCGGATGCAGGGCGCGGAGGCCGGTCCCGCGGCCGATCTGTGGTCGCTCGGGGTGCTGCTGTGTACGGCGGTGACCGGGAAGTCCCCGTTCCACCGCGATTCGATCGGCGGGGTGCTGCACGCGGTCGTCTTCGACGAGATCCGTCCGCCCGCGCGGCTGGGGCCGCTCCTGCCCGTCGTGCGGGGGCTGCTGGAGCGCGATCCGGAGCGGCGGCTGGACGCGGCGGCGGCCGCGCGGCTGCTGGCCGCCTGCGCGGCGGAGGAAGGGAAAGGCGGGGCCGGGGCCGGGCCGGAGCCGGATGCGGTCGTCGCGTACTCGCCGACCGAGCGGGCCACGCGGCCGGACGGGCCGGTGCCGGCCCGGTCCGGGCGGCGCGGGGCGGCCGTGCGGGCGGGGCTGATCGCGGCTCTGGTCCTCGCGACGGCCGCGGGCACGGTGACGGCAACGCAACTGCTGGGGGACGGGCGGGCCTCGGGGAAGGGGGCCGCCGGTGCGACGGCGAGCAGCGCGGCCCCTTCATCCGTCGGCCCGTCGTCCGCCGGGTCCCGGGGACCGTCCGGCTCCGCGTCCGCGTCGGCTTCCGCCCCGGGCTCGGCTTCGGCCTCGCCGGGCGCCGTGCCCGCCGGGTCCGTGCGGCCCGCGCCGGCCGGCTACCAGGTGGTGTCCGATCCGCAGGGCTTCAGCCTGGCCGTACCGGCCGGCTTCCGGCGCTCGGCCGACGGACAGCGGGTGTTCTACTCGTCGCCGGACGGGGCCGTGCGCATCGGGATCAAGCTGACCGCGCCGGCGGCCGGCGGGCCGCTGGGCGTGATGCGGCGCGCCGACGCGAACGGCGCGGAGACGAACCCCGGTTTCCGGGAGAACAAGGTCGTGGCGACGACCCACGACGGGCTGCCGGCCGCCCTCTGGGAGTTCACCTGGGACGGTTTCACCCGCGCCGAGGGGGCCAGGCACACCTTCGACCTGTGCTGGGAGCAGGACGGGGCGCTGTACGACGTGTGGGTGTCGGCGCCGGTCGCCCGGGCCGGTGAGGCGCGCGGGTACTTCGACGCGGCGCTGGACTCCTTCGTGCCGGCGGGCCGGGGCTAGTGAGTGTGCGGGGGCCCCGCGTCCGGACCGGGTCCGGGCGCGGGGCCCCTCGTACGTCCTGCCGTGTCAGCGGCGTGCGGCGGCGATCTCGGCGACCCGGCGGCGGACCAGGTACCAGCCGCCGACCAGGGCGGCGCCGATGACGGGGACGAAGAGGACCGTGGTGCGGCCCACTCCCCCGTCGCACCACATCAGGATCAGGACGGTGACGAGGAAGGCCAGCGTGACGAGCTGGGTGTACGGGGCCCACGGGAGCCGGTAGGCGGGGCGTTCGACGCGGCCCTGCTGGGCGCGGCGCCAGAAGTGCAGCGAGCAGAGCATGACCATGGCCCAGGTGCCGAGGATGCCGAGCGAGGCGAAGTTGAGGACGATCTCGAAGGCTTCCTCGGGCATGTACTTGTTCAGGGCGACGCCGGCCAGGCCGAAGGCGGCGGTGAACAGGACGCCGCCGTAGGGGACCTTGCCCTTGTTCATGCGGGCGGTGAAGCGGGGCGCGGAGCCGGACATGGCCATGGAGCGCAGGATGCGGCCGGTGGAGTAGAGGCCGGAGTTCAGGCTGGAGAGGGCGGCGGTCAGGACGACCAGGTTCATGATGCCGGCGGCGCCGGGGACGCCGAGCTTGTCGAAGACGGTCACGAACGGGCTCTGGTCGGAGCTGTACTCGGTGTACGGGAGCAGCAGCGCGAGCAGGACCACGGAGCCGACGTAGAAGAGGCCCACGCGCCACATGATCGAGTTGATCGCCTTCGGCATGATCTTCTCGGGGTTCTCGGTCTCGCCGGCGGCGACTCCGCACAGCTCGACGGAGGCGTACGCGAAGACGACGCCCTGGATGACCAGGAGCATGGGGAGCATTCCGGCGGGGAAGATGCCGCCGTTGTCGGTGATGGTGGCCAGGCCGGGCGTGTGGCCGCCGATGTCGTGGCTGGTGGCGACGAGCCAGATGCCGACGATCAGGAAGACCACCAGGGCGGCGACCTTGACCAGGGAGAACCAGAACTCCATCTCGCCGAAGTACTTCACCGAGATCAGGTTCGCGGTGAGGACGACGGCGAGGGCGATGAGGGCGAGGACCCACTGGGGGACGTCGGTGAACATCGACCAGAAGTGGGCGTAGGTCGCGGCGGCCGTGATGTCGGCGACGGTGGTCGTGGACCAGTTCAGGAAGTACAGCCAGCCGGCGGTGTAGGCGCCCTTCTCCCCCATGAACTCGCGGGCGTAGGAGACGAAGGCTCCGGAGGAGGGGCGGTACAGGACGAGCTCGCCGAGGGCCCGGACGACGAAGAATGCGAAGACGCCGCACACCGCGTAGGCGATCGCGAGGGAGGGGCCGGCTCCGGCGAGGCGGCCGCCGGCGCCGAGGAACAGGCCGGTGCCTATCGCTCCGCCGATCGCGATCATGTTGATGTGGCGGGACTTGAGGTCCTTGCTGTAGCCCTCGTCGCCCGCGTCGACGTGGCGTGGGGACGGCGCGGCGGGGGCCTCGGCCAGGGTGCGGTCGGTCATGTACGACTTCGCCTTCGTGGGGTGGACAGGCAGGCCGGGCCGCCGGGCAGGGGAGCTGGGTGGTGTCCCCTGTACGACGGTCCGGGCGGTTTGGTCGCCCCAGGAGACCATGAGGGTCCGCCACCCGCCAAAATCGCACCCGTACGCACGGAAGCCCCCGACGACCTTGGAAAGGCTTGTCGGGGGCTTCGCGCACGCTGGAAAGCGAGGTATCGGGTCAGCGGCCGGGGGTGGCCTCCGACGCGGCCTGGTCGAGGCGGAAGGCCTCGTTCCCCAGGCCGATGCGGGCGTGCACCTCGGGGCGGCTGCGGCGCAGCACCAGTCCGTAGAGCAGGCCGGTGACGACGGCGGCGCCGATGATGCCGGGCAGGAGCAGGCTGAGGGCGGAGCCCTCCTCGGCGCCGACGAGGACGCCGAAGTCCTTGACGGTCCAGACGGCGATGGCGAGCAGGGCGAGGCCGGCGGCGCCGGCGGCGACGAGCCGCCAGATCTGGGCGCCGGCGGTGCCGCGGCGGACGAAGAAGGCGATGACGGCGAAGGAGGCGGCGGCCATGAGGAGGGTGATGCCGAGGGCGCCGACGCTGCCCATCCAGGTGAAGAGGTGGAGGACGGGCGCGGTGGGGTCGCCGGCCGGCATGTCGTCGGTGACGGCGAAGGCGGTCACGACGAGCACGGAGACGGCGGTCTGCAGGAGCGAGCCGGTGCCGGGGGCGCCGGTCCCGGCGTTGGTGCGGCCGAAGGCGGCCGGGAGCAGGCCCTCGCGGCCCATGGCGAAGGCGTAGCGGGCGACGACGTTGTGGAAGCTGAGCATGGCCGCGAACATGCCGGTCACGAACAGGACGTGCAGGACGTCGGTGAAGGTGGTGCCGAGGCGGTCGCCGGTGAGCTGGAAGAGGAGGCCGGGGCCGGCCTCGGCGGAGGTCTTGACGACTTCGGAGGGGCCGGTGGCGACGGTGAGGGCCCAGGCGCTGAGGGCGAAGAAGAGGGCGACGAATCCGACGGCGAGGAACATCACGCGGGAGACGACGATGTGCGGCCTGCTGGTCTCCTCCGCGTAGACCGGGGACTGCTCGAAGCCGACGAAGGCGGCGATGCAGAAGCAGAGGGCGGTGCCGAGGCCGGCTCCGCCGAGGGTCTCGGGGTTGAAGGCGTGGAGCGAGAGGCCTTCGGCGCCGGGTTCGGCGAGGGCGGACACGTCGAAGATCACGACGAGGGCGCACTCGATGAGGAGGAGGACGCCGAGCACCTTGGCGTTGAGGTCGATCTTGAGCCAGCCGAGGGCGCCGGTGAGCGCGACCGCCGCCAGGGCGGGGATCCACCAGGCGAGTTCGACCTTCAAGTAGGTGGCGAAGAGGCCGGACACCTCGAAGCCGAGGATGCCGTACACGCCGACCTGCATGGCGCTGTAGGCGACGAGGGCGACGAGGGAGGCGCCGGCGCCCGCGGTGGGGCCGAGGCCGCGGGCGATGTACGCGTAGAAGGCGCCGGCGTTGTGGACGTGCCGGCTCATCTCGGCATAGCCGATGCTGAAGAGCGCGAGGACGACGCCGAGGATGACGAAGAGCAGGGGCTGGCCGACGATGCCCATGACCCCGAAGGTCGTGGGCATGACACCCGCGACGACCATCAGGGGTGCGCTGGCGGCGAGTACGGAGAGCAGCAGGCCGGCGGTGCCGAGGCGGTCGGCGCGCAGGGCGCGGTCCGTCCCCTTGTAGGTTCTTATCTCGGCCGGGTCCTGGAGCGTGCTGGAGCTGCCCGTCGGCATGGCGGGTTCCTTTCGGGGGTGATGGGGGACGTCAGGCGGTGCCGAGCGCGGCGCCGCGCGCGGCGAGGAAGGCCTTGTGCGGGTCCCGGTCCGGATAGGACCAGGGGGCGGGGGTCGCATGGCTCCCGATGCGGTGGAAGAGCGCGGCGGCCTCGGCGGGGCGGCCCTCGCACAGCTTGGCGTGGGCGAGGAAGTTGAGGTCGACCCGGTTGCGGGGGTGGTCGTCCCGTTCCCATTCCAGCCACCAGTCGAAGGCGGAGCGCAGCACCGTGCGCGCCCGGCGGCCGGACCAGTGCTGGGTGGCGCTGCTGAAGGTGTGGCCGTGCGTGGCGGCGAGCACCCGGTAGCGCTCGGCGTGCGCGATGACGGGGAGGACGGCGAGCGGGGAGTCGGCCGGGGCCTCCTCGGCGGCCCAGGCCGCGAAGTCGTAGACCTCGTGGAGCGGGTCGTGGCCGACGCCGGGGGCGCGTTCGGCGAGCTTGGCGACCATCAGGTGGTGGGCGTGGTGGTGCTCGCGGTGGCGGGCCCGGACCTGGTCGAAGTGGCGGCTGAACTCCTCCTCGGTGCCGAAGACCCGGGAGAGCAGGAGCAGCCCGAGCCAGGGGGTGGGGTCGGCCGGGAGCAGGGCGGCGGCACGCCGGCAGGCCTCCTCGGCGACGGCCGGGGTGCCCTTGCGGCGCAGGGCCCGGAACACGGCGGCGCAGGCGAGGAGGGTGGCCGCGTCGGCGCTGCCGGGTTCGGCGAGCAGCCATTCGCGGGCCCAGGCGGTGGCCGCGGGGGTCTCGGCGAGGACGACGACGCGATGGCCGCGGCGGTCCCAGTCGTCCCCCGTGCCGACGAGGAGGGAGCGGGCCTTGGCCCAGCGGCCCTGGGTGAACTGGGTGCGCACGTCCACGAGTTCGGCGTCGCAGAGGGCGGGGTCGAAAAGCTGGGCGTCCCGCTTGCGGGTGCGGCCGAGGGGCGGCGGAGGCGGGGACATCCGCGGGTTTCCCTCCAGGACGCGGGCGGTCGGGGGATCACGCCGGTGAGCGAACCGGTGATCACGCACAGCAAAGCGGTAGGCCCGGCTCCGAGTCAAGGTCCAGTCCAGTGCGTGGCGTGTTTCAACTGCTTTGTTCACAGTGGCAGTTGGGGTGGATGTGCCGGTTCGGGGACGTCCGTACCGTCCGGCCGTAGGGTGGGCCCATGACGAACTTCGACGATCTCCCGCCGTACGAGCTGGCGTTCCCGGGGCCGCTGCGCGACAAGCTGGTCGCAGCCGTCCTGAGCGGGGCGAAGACGGCGACGACGGGGCTGCTCGCGGGGTACGAGGCGGAGGGCGAGCCGCTGCCGGAGCCGGGGCAGCGGAGGGCGCTGCTGGATTCCACCGGGTGTCCTGTGGCCGTCCTGGAGGTAACGGACGTACGGGTCGTCCGGCTCGGCGAGGTGGACCTGGCGCACGCGCTGGCGGAAGGCGAGGGGTACGCCTCGGTGGCCGAATGGCGCACCTCGCACGAGAGGTTCTGGCACGGGGCGCGGTCGCGCGAGTTCCTCGGCGATCCGGGGTTCACGGTCGGCGACGACACGCCGGTCGTGACGGAGCGGTTCCGCCTCGTGGAGACCGCCGCCGGGAACTAGGGCGAGCCGCCGCCGGGGCCGGGTGGGCGGTGGGGCGCCCCCGCAGGGCGTCGAACTGGGCCGCCCTCCGCCCTCCGGCCCCTGGAAACGTTCGACGCCCGAGGAGGCGCCCCGCCGACCGCCCGGCCCCGGCGGCCGCCTGCGTGCGGGCCGCTGCGCGGGGCCCGTCCCCCACCCCGCCCCTTCCCGACGCACCGAATATGCGGCTCCGCCGCGTGGGGGCTCCGCCCCAGACCCCGGTCCTCAAACGCCGGACGGGCTGGAGGGTGGGGGCAGGCGGCTGCCCCCGCGACGGCGTTCCGTCAGCCGAGCGCGCTCGCCGCGGCGCGGCCCGCCGTGCGGCCCGAGAAGAGGCAGCCGCCCAGGAAGGTGCCCTCCAGGGCCCGGTAGCCGTGGACCCCGCCGCCGCCGAAGCCGGCCGCCTCGCCCGCCGCGTAGACCCCGGGGAGGGGTTCGCCGGAGGCGGTCAGGACGCGTGAGGAGAGGTCGGTCTGGAGGCCGCCCAGGGACTTGCGGGTCAGGATCGAGAGGCGTACCGCGATCAGCGGCCCCGCCTTGGGGTCCAGGATCCGGTGCGGCGCGGCCGTGCGGATCAGCTTGTCGCCGAGGTACTTGCGGGCCCCGTGGATCGCCATGACCTGGAGGTCCTTGGTGAAGGGGTTGGCGATCTCCCGGTCGCGGGCCACGATCTGGTCGCGTACGACGGCCTCGTCGAGGAGGTCCTCCTTGGTGACCGCGTTCATCCCGCGCACCAGCGCGGACAGGTCCCGCTCGACCACGAAGTCCGCGCCGTTGTCCATGAAGGCCTTGACCGGTCCGGGGACCGCCTGCCGGGCGCGGTCGATGACGTCGCGGACCGACTTGCCCGTCAGGTCCGGGTTCTGTTCGGAGCCGGAGAGGCCGAACTCCTTGCCGATGATGCGCTGGTTGAGCAC
Organism: Streptomyces sp. NPDC091371; assembly: GCF_040684275.1. Classification (NCBI taxonomy): domain Bacteria; kingdom Bacillati; phylum Actinomycetota; class Actinomycetes; order Kitasatosporales; family Streptomycetaceae; genus Streptomyces; species Streptomyces sp. NPDC091371. The sequence continues at coordinate 58,951 of NZ_JBFBFP010000036.1, read as the reverse complement.
GAACCACGTGTGGTCGTGGCCGGTCTTCATGATGTGGTCGAGGGTGCCGAGCGTGTCGAAGCCCGGGAAGAGCGGTACGGGCAGCCGCTTGCCCGTCGCGTCCAGCCAGAGGGAGGACGGGCCGGGCAGGATGCGGATGCCGTGCCGGGACCAGATCGGGTTCCAGTTCTCGATGCCCTCGGTGTAGTGCCACATCCGGTCCTTGTTGACGTGGCTGGCGCCCGCCGCCTCGGCGATGCCGAGCATCAGGCCGTCCACGTGCGCCGGGACCCCGGAGAGCATCCGGGCCGGCGGGGTGCCGAGCCGGGCGGGCCACTGGGCGCGCACCAGGTCGTGGTTGCCTCCGATGCCGCCGCTGGTCACGATCACGGCCTGGGCGCGGAAGGAGAACTCCCCCGTGCTCTCGCGGCTGCTCGCGGTGCCCCGTACGGCGTCGGAGGGCTCCAGGACCTCGCCCGTCACCGTGTCCACCGCGCCGGCCGTACGGGAGAGGCCGGTGACCCGGTGGCGGAACTTCAGCTGGACCAGCCCGCGGGCCACCCCGGCCCGGACCCGCCGCTCGAAGGGCTCGACCAGGCCGGGGCCGGTGCCCCAGGTGATGTGGAAGCGGGGGACGGAGTTGCCGTGGCCGTTGGCGTCGTAGCCGCCGCGCTCCGCCCAGCCGACGACGGGGAAGAAGCGGACCCCCTGCCGGTGCAGCCAGGAGCGCTTCTCGCCGGCCGCGAAGTCCACGTACGCCTCGGCCCAGCGGCGGGCCCACACGTCCTCCTCCTCGCGGTCGAAGCCGGCGGTGCCCATCCAGTCCTGGAGGGCGAGGTCGCGGCTGTCCTTGATCCGCATCCGGCGCTGTTCGGGCGAGTCCACGAAGAAGAGGCCGCCGAAGGACCAGTGCGCCTGGCCCCCGATGGACTGCTCCGGCTCCTGGTCGAGCAGGATGACCTTGCGGCCCGCGTCGACGAGCTCCGCGGTTGCCGCGAGGCCCGCGAGCCCGGCTCCGATCACGATCACGTCTGCGTCGTACGTCATGCGTGTACCCGTCCTCCGTCGGTGGTGGGGCAGATCCTTGGCTACGGAGCGGTAACCAGTCAACAGCGGTGGTTGGATGACCGGTGTGAGCGCTGCTGATGAAGTACTGGACGTGGTGGACCGGGACGACCGGGTCGTCGGGCAGGCCCCGCGCGGCGAGGTGTACGCGCGGGGGCTGATCCACCGCTGCGTGTTCGTGCGGGCCAGGGACGCGGAGGGGCGGATCTTCGTGCACCGGCGGACCGCGTCGAAGCTCGTCTTCCCCTCGTACTACGACATGTTCGTCGGCGGGGTGCTGGGCGCCGGCGAGAGCTACGAGGAGGCCGCGCTGCGCGAGGCCGAGGAGGAGCTGGGCGTACGCGGGCTGCCGCGGCCGGAGCCGCTGTTCAAGTTCCTCTACGAGGGCCCGGGCGGGGCCTGGTGGTCGTACGTGCACGAGGTGCGCTGCGAGGCGGCCGTGCGGCCGCAGGAATCCGAGGTCGCCTGGCACGCCTTCCTGACGGACGAGGAGCTGGCCCTGCGGGTGGCCTCGGACGACTGGCCGTGGGTGCCGGACGGGCTGGAGGCGCACCGGCGGCTGGAGGAGTACCGGCGTAGATTGGGCCCGTGATCGACTTCGTCAAGGACGTGCGCCTCTGGTTCGCACCCTCGCGGCTGAGGGACGAGGGCGAGACCCCCGACTACCGCTTCTCGCTGGCCAACGAGCGGACCTTCCTGGCCTGGATCCGTACCGCTCTGGCCCTGGTGGGCGGCGGTTTCGCGGTGGACCAGTTCCTGCCCGACCTGCGGTGGGGGGTGCGGGTCGGGATGGCCTTCGCGCTGCTCGCGGTGGGCGCGGCGTGCGCGCTGCGGGCGGTGAACCACTGGGTGCGGTGCGAGCGGGCGATGCGGCGGGGCGAGGACCTGCCGGTCTCGCCGTTCCCGGTGGTGCTGAGCCTGGGGGTGGGGCTGGTGGCGGTGGCGATGGTAGTGGTCGTGCTGCTGGGCTGGACCTCGGGGCGGTGAGTGCGTGAGCGCGTACGGCGAGGGCCGCGACGCGGGCCTCCAGCCGGAGCGGACCCGGCTCGCGTGGCGGCGTACGACGCTGGCCTCCACGGTCGTGGCGGTGCTGGCCCTGCGGCAGGCGCTGCGCGGGTCCGGCGCACCGGCGGAGGTGGCGGGGGCGGCGGTGATCGCGCTCGTCTGGCTGCTGTTCCTGTGGGTGGCGCACCGGCGGATCCGGGCGCTGGCGGCGGAGCGGCCGCGGGTGCTCGACCCGCGGGGGGCGCTGGCGGCGGTGGCGTGCACGGTGGCGCTCGCGGTGTTCGCGATGACCGTGATCGTCTGACCGGCGGTCGGATGATCCGGCTTCTTCGCGCCACTACGACACAACGGGCGATACCGGTCGATCCCCACTAGCCTCGGCGCCATGACGACCACGCACCAGGAACACGCCACGCACGCGCACACGCACGGCGCCGACTGCGGCCACCGGGCGGTCGCGCACGGCGACCACGTCGACTACGCGCACGACGGCCACCTGCACCGGGAGCACTCCGGGCACTGGGACGAGTGCGAGACCCCGGGGCACACCACCCACGACGGCCACACCCACGCGCACGGAGCGGACTGCGGGCACGAGTCTGTGCCGCACGGGGACCACGTCGACTACCTGCACGACGGCCACCGGCACGCCGAGCACGACGGCCACTACGACGACCACTGACCGGGGCCCCCGGCGGGCGGACCGTCGGCCCGGCGGCCGGGAGCGGGACCCGCCCTCCCCCGGCGCCGCGGCGGCTGGCAGGATGCGAGGCGCCTGTCAACGCGCCCCGGGGAGACCGCAGATGACCGTCGACGCTCCGTACCTCGTCCAGCCCGCGCCGGGCGTGTACGCCTATGTGCAGCCGGACGGCGGCTGGTGCCTCAACAACGCCGGTTTCGTGAGCGACGGCGGCCGCACCCTTCTCGTCGACACCGCCGCCACCGAGCGGCGCGCCCTCGCCCTGCGCGAGGCGGTGGTGTCGGCCGGGGTGCCGCTCCCCCGCACCGTGGTGAACACCCACCACCACGGCGACCACACCTACGGCAACGGCGTGTTCGCGCCCGAGGCGCTGATCCTCGGGCACGACAACGCGCGGGCCGAACAGCTCGCCGCCGGGCACCAGCTGGAGATGATCTGGCCCGCCACGGACTTCGGCGCGATATCCATCACCGCTCCCGACCTGACGTACAGCGACCGCACGACCGTGCACGTCGGCGACACGGAGGCGCGGGTCGTCCACCCCGGCGTCGCGCACACCACCGGGGACTCGATCGTGTGGCTGCCCCGGCAGCGGGTGGTGTTCACCGGCGACCTGGTGTTCGCCGGGGGGACCCCGTTCCTGGCGATGGGCTCCCTGGCCGGCTCGCTGCGGGCGCTGGAGCTGCTGCGGTCGCTGGACGCCGAGACGGTGGTGCCGGGACACGGCCCGCTGACCGACCCCTCGGCCTACGACTCCACGGAACGCTATCTGCGGTACGTGGCCGAACTCGCCCGGGAGGGCCGGGACAAGGGGCTGACCCCGCTGGAGACGGCCCGGCAGGCCGACCTCGGCGAGTTCGCCGCCTGGCGCGAGAGCGAGCGGCTGGTGGCGAACCTGCACCGGGCGTACGCGGAACTGGCCGGGGAGCCGGAAGGGGCCCCGCTCGACATCCTGGCCGTGCTCAGGGACATGACGGTGATGAACGGCGGGACGCCGATCCTCTGCCACGCCTGATCCGCTCGCGCGGGGCGGCCGGGGGAGTTCTTTCGGCCGCACTCTGGACGGCATACCGACTGGTCGGCATGATGGCTCGGGAAACCCGGACACACGGATACCCGTCGCCGACTCCGCACGGAGGTGCGCAGCATGACGTCAGCATCGGCCTCAGCGCCAGCCGATCCGCGAGGCCTCGATCTGGAGCGGCTGCGCGGTCATCTCGACCGGGCCCGGCCGGGACTCGTGGCCGGGGCGCTGCGCGGCCGGCTGATCGAGGGCGGCCGCTCGAACCTCACGTACGAGGTCACGGACGGGGCCGCCCGCTGGGTGGTGCGCCGGCCCCCGCTCGGCCACGTGCTGGCCACCGCGCACGACATGCGGCGCGAGCACCGGGTCATCGCCGCGCTGCACGGCACGGCCGTGCCGGTGCCCGAGCCGCTGCTGCTGTGTGAGGACGAGTCCGTGCTCGGGGCGCCGTTCTACGTGATGGAGTACGTGGACGGCGTGCCCTACCGGACGGCCGGACAGCTTGCCGCGATCGGCCCCGAGCGCACCCGGCGCGCGGTGCTGGGCCTGGTCGACACCCTGGTCGAGCTGCACGCCGTGGATCCGGAGGCGGTGGGGCTGGGCGACTTCGGCCGGCCGGAGGGCTTCCTGGACCGGCAGCTGCGCCGCTGGGGCAAGCAGCTCGCGGCCTCGCGGGGGCGGGAGCTCGCCGGGATCGACGAGCTGCACGGCGCGCTCGGGCGGGCGCTGCCCGACTCCCCCGCGCCGGCCGTGGTGCACGGGGACTTCCGGCTGGACAACGTACTGATCGGCGGTCCGGACGACACGATCCGGGCGGTGCTGGACTGGGAGATGTCCACGCTCGGGGATCCGCTGACCGACCTCGGGCTGCTGGTGATGTACAGCTCGGACCTGGGGCTGGCCGAGTCCCCGGTCAGTACGACGAGCGGGGCACCGGGGCATCCGGCGCCCGCCGAGCTGATCGAGCGGTACGCCGCCCGCTCCGGCCGGGACACCGGGGCGATCGCCTGGTACACGGCCTTCGCCTGGTTCAAGCTCGCGGTGATCCTCGAAGGCATCCACTACCGCTACACGCTCGGGCAGACCGTCGGGGCGGGCTTCGACCGGATCGGCGAGCTGGTGCCGGTCTTCATCGAGCACGGACTGACCACCCTGCAAGAACTCCAGGAAGGCTGAGGAGCCGATCAGCATGGACTTCGCATTCGACGCCCGGACCGAGGAACTCCGTGAGCGGCTGCTCGCGTTCATGGAGGAGTACGTCTACCCGGCGGAGCCCGTCGCCGCCGGGCAGCGCGCGCGGCTGGCCTCGCCCTGGGACACCCCGGCCGTGTTCGGTGAACTGAAGGCCGAGGCGCGCCGCCAGGGGCTGTGGAACCTTTTCTTTGTAGACCAGCACAGCCTGCCGGACGCGGAGCACGGCGCCGGGCTCACGAACCTCCAGTACGCGCCGCTCGCCGAGATCACCGGCCGCAGCCCGCACCTGGCGCCGATGGCGACCAACTGCGCGGCTCCGGACACCGGGAACATGGAGCTGCTCGCGCAGTTCGGGAACGAGGAGCAGAAGAAGCAGTGGCTGGAGCCGCTGCTGGCCGGGGAGATCCGGTCCGCCTTCGCGATGACCGAGCCCGAGGTGGCCTCCTCGGACGCGACGAACATCGAGACCCGGATCGAGCGCGTGGGTGACGAGTACGTGGTCACCGGGCGCAAGTGGTTCATCTCCGGGGCGATGAACCCGGATTGCCGGATCTTCATCGTGATGGGCAAGACCGATCCGGAGGGCGCCGATCCGCGCCGCCAGCAGTCGATGATCCTGGTCCCGCGGGACACGCCGGGCGTGGAGGTGCGCCGCGCGATGACGGTGTACGGGTACGAGGACCACGACCACGGCGGGCACGCCGAGGTGGTCTTCGACGGGGTGCGGGTGCCGGCGGCGAACCTGATCGGCGAGGAGGGCAGCGGCTTCGCCATCGCCCAGGCCCGGCTCGGCCCGGGCCGCATCCACCACTGCATGCGGCTGATCGGCATGGCGGAGCGGGCCATCGAGTTGATGTGCCGGCGCGCGGTTTCGCGTACCGCCTTCGGCAAGCCGCTGGCCGCGCAGGGCGTCGTGCAGAACTGGATCGCGGACGCCCGGGTGACGGTGGAGCAGCTGCGGCTGCTGGTGCTGAAGACGGCCTGGCTGATGGACACGGTCGGGAACCGGGGCGCGCACACGGAGATCCAGGCGATCAAGATCGCGACGCCGCGGGCGGTGGTGCGGATCCTGGACGACGCGGTGCAGCTGCACGGCGCGGGCGGGGTGAGCCAGGACACGCCGCTGGCGGAGCTGTGGGCGGCGGCGCGGACGCTGCGGCTGGCGGACGGGCCGGACGAGGTGCACCAGCGGTCGCTGGCGCGGCGGGAGCTTCAGCGGTACCGCTAGCCTCCCGGCGGGGTCGGGTCGGGACGGGGCTGCGGCCGGCCGGGCGTCGGACCCCGGCAGCGGATCCAGCCCCGCCGGCGCTTGAGGCGCGCTTTCAGCCCCGCCGGCGCTTGAGGCGCCCTTTCAGCCCGTCCGGCGTTTGAGGACCGGGGGTCTGGGGGCGGAGCCCGCAGTTTCGGGAAGGGGCGGGGTGGGGGACAGCTCCGCGCAGCGGCCCCCACCCCCGGCCCGCACACAGGGGGCCGCCGGGGACGGGCGCGCGCCGGGGCACCTCCTCGGACGTCGAACGTTTCCAGGGGTCGGAGGGCCGAGGGGGGTTGTGCTCGACGCCCTGCGGGGGCGCCCCACCGCACACCCGACCCCGGCGGGGCGGGCCTTCTGGCCTCGGATAGTGGACTTTTGGTGGTCCAGGCCGGGCGGGCCGTCCGATATGTTCGGGTCATCCCCCAGTGAAGGTGTACCTCGTCATGCCCAGCTCCGCCCTGGCCGCCCCTCCGCAGGCCACACACCCCGCGACCGCGCCGCCGGCACCGGCGCCGGCCAACCCCGGGCCGCTCGGCTTGGCCGCGTTCGCGCTGACCACCTTCGTGCTCAGCCTGTTCAATTCGGGCCTGATCGAGAACGCGGCCCTCAGCGCCGTCGTGCTGCCGGTCGCGCTGTTCTACGGCGGGCTCGCGCAGTTCGTCGCCGGTGTGATGGAGTTCCGCCGCGGCAACACCTTCGGGACCACCGCGTTCGTCTCGTACGGATCCTTTTGGATGTCGTTCGCGGGCTACGTGAAGTTCGTCGTCCCGACGCTGCCGGCGGACCAGGCGCACGTCGCCACGGGCTGGTTCCTCGTGGCCTGGTTCGTGTTCACCGCCTACATGTCCGTCGCGGCCATGAAGCTGGACCTCGCGCACCGGCTGCTGTTCGCGGTGCTGGCCCTGACCTTCCTCTTCCTGGCGCTGGGCGACCTCTCCGAGGTCACCGCCCTCGGCCGGGTCGGCGGCTTCCTCGGACTGCTGTGCGCCGGCATCGCCTGGTACGTCTCCTTCGCCGGGGTGGCCGAGGAGACCTGGGGCCGCAAGGTCCTCCCTAGGCCGCGACCGTGGCGATGACCTCGTCCAATACTTCGCGGGAGCGGACGAGATCGCCGATCAGCCGGTCGATCCGCTCCCGCTCGGCGTTGAGTTCGGCCACCAGCGCCGGGGTGGTGCGGACCGTCGGGCCGCCGTCCTCGTCCCGCAGGCAGGGCAGGATCCGCGCGATCTTCGCACTGTTCAGGCCGGCCGCATAGAGTTCCTGGATGCGGATCACCCGGTCCACGGCCCGCTCCGGGAAGTCCCGGTGGCCGCCGGGCGTCCGGTCGGAGGCCAGCAGGCCCTGGGTCTCGTAGTAGCGCAGCGAACGCTCACCGACACCGGTCCGCGCCGCCAGTTCCCCGATCCGCATGCTCCACCCCTGGTGTTGAATCTGACACTGGTGTCAGGTTCTACGGTACCGGCATGAAGATCACACAGCAGGAATCCGCCGCATCCCGACTCTTCGAATCCGCCCGCCTCGGCGGCCTGGACCTCCCCAACCGCCTGGTGATGGCGCCGCTGACGCGCAACCGCGCCGGGGCCGACGGGGTCCCCGGCGAGCTCATGGCCACGTACTACGCACAGCGCGCCTCGGCCGGGCTGATCATCGCCGAGGCCACCACTCCGAACGCCGTCGGCCGGACCTACCCGCACATCCCGGGCATCCACACCCCCGCCCAGGCCGCCGGGTGGCGCCGGGTCACCGAGGCCGTGCGCGAAGCGGGCGGGCGGATGTTCGTCCAGATCCAGCACGGCGGCCGGGTCGGCCACCCCGACACCGGCGGGCAGGTCCCGCTCGCCCCCTCCCCGGTGCCGTTCCCCGAGCCGATGCAGACCCCCGGCGGGCTCCAGGACGCCGTGACGCCGCGCGAGATGACGGCCGAGGACATCCGGGCCACGATCGCCGACTTCGCGAGCGCCGCCCGGGCCGCCGTCGAGGCGGGCTTCGCCGGGGTGGAGGTGCACTCCGCCAACGGGTACCTGCTCCACCAGTTCCTCTCGCGGAACACCAACCTGCGCACCGACGAGTGGGGCAGTTCGGTGGAGGGGCGCGTCCGCTTCACCGTCGAGGTGGTGCGGGCCGTCGCCGAGGCCATCGGGCCGGAGCGGGTCGGCGTACGGATCTCGCCCGGGGTGAACGTCAACGGCGTCGAGGAGGGCGACACCGAGGAGATCTACCCGGTGCTGGTCAGGGCCCTCGCGGAGATCGGGCCGGTCTACCTGCACCAGGTCCACGCGAACCCGGACCTGCCCCTCTTCGCGGAGATCCGCAAGGCGTGGCCCGGCACGCTGATCGCCAACCCGGTGACCTCCCGCGAAGAGGTCGTGGCCGACGGCGGCAAGCTGCGGGGCGAACGCCTGCTGGCCGCGGGCGCCGATCTGATCGCGCTGGGCAGGGGCTTCCTCGCCAACCCCGATTTCGTGGAGCGGCTGCGCACGGGCGCGCCGCTCAACGAGCTCCGCCCCGAGTTCCTGATGCACGTGCACGGCGCGGAGGGTTACACCGACTACCCCGTGCTCGACGGGACGCTCCCTACGGACGCAGTGCGCGCAGCAGCAGGTCCGCGAGGTGATCGGCGACCTGCTGCGGTGTGAGCGGGCCGTCCGCCCGGTACCAGGTCGACAGGTGGTGTACGGACCCGAAGTGGTAGTCCACCACCAGGTCGGCGGGGGTGGCGGTGGAGAACACGCCCGTGCGCTGGCCCTCCTCGATCAGCGCCCGGAACCGCTCGTGGTAGCGCCGGCGCTCCGCCCGGACCTGCTTGAACTTCTCCGGGCTGAGCTGGTGCATCGACCGGAAGAAGATCATCGCGTCGTCGAGGTTCTCGATGGTGGTGACCACCACGTCGGCCGCGGCGGCGCGCAGCCGGTCCTCGACGGGGGCGTCGGATTCGGCCACGGCGTCGAGGCGCTGCTGCTGGAGGCGCAGCATGCGCGCGTACACCTCGTGCAGCAGGTCGTCCTTGGAACCGAAGTAGTGGTAGAGGGCGCCCTTGGTGACCCCGGCCGCCTCGACGATCTCCTGGACGGAGGTACGGTCGTAGCCGCGCTCGGCGAACAGCCGGGTGGCGACGGCCAGCAGCCGCTGCGGTACCGGCGCTTCGTGCGTGCCCTCGGGCTCCGTCGTCTTGGCAGCCGCCATGGCGCTGACCTTCCCTTCGCTGTACTTCGTACGACCGTCCGACTCTTTTCAGCCGCGGTCGCGCAGTTCCCGTCGCAGGATCTTGCCACTGGTCGTCTTCGGAAGGACAGGCAGGATCTCCACCTGGCGCGGGTACTTGTACGCGGCCAGGCGCTCGGCGCAGTGGGCGGCGAGTTCCTCCGGCTCGGCCGAGGCCCCGGGGCGCAGGCTCACGTACGCCTTCACGCTCTCCCCGCGGTAGGGGTCGGGGACGCCGACGACGGCCGCCTCGCGGACGGCGGGGTGGGTGTAGAGCACGTCCTCGACCTCGCGCGGCCAGACCTTGAAGCCGGAGGCGTTGATCATGTCCTTCTTGCGGTCGACGACGTAGAGCCAGCCGTCGGGGTCCATGAACCCGACGTCCCCGGTGCGCAGTTCGCCGTCCGGGAAGGCCGTGGCGGTGTCGGCGGGCAGCCCCCAGTAGCCGGGAACGACCTGGGGGCCGCGGACGGCTATCTCCCCGGTCTCGCCGAACGGGACCTCGGCGCCCTGCTCGTCCAGGACGCGGACGACGGTGTCGGCTCCGGGCAGGCCCACGGAGAGGGTGCCGGAGGCCGGGTCGACGGGGGCTTCGAGGTGTGCGGGCACGGAGGCGGAGGCGGCGGTGGTCTCGGTGAGGCCGTAGCCGTTGCGGAGGTAGAACCCGAAGGTGTCGCGCAGGCGGTCGACGAGCGCGGGCGGAAGGGGGGCGCCGCCGGAGGAGACCACCTGGAAGGAGGCGAAGTGGTCCGGGGTGACGGCGGGGTGGGCGGCCAGGGCCATGAAGGCGGTGGCGGGACCGACGGTGTAGGCGGGGCGGTGCTCGAGGAAGGCGTCGAGGACGGTTCCGGCGTCGAAGCGGTGGGCGAGGGCGAGGGTGCCGGCGTTGGCGAAGCAGGCGGAGAGCTCGCAGACCATGCCGGTGATGTGGAAGAGGGGCGCGAGGGCGAAGTAGGTGGCGCCCTCGGGGAGGGGGTGGCCGGTGACCTGGCGGACGGCGTTGTGGGTGAGCGCGCCGTGCGGGTTCATCGCACCCTTGGGGGTGCCGCTGGTGCCGGAGGTGTAGCTGATGAGGGCGGTGTCGGCGGCGGTGAGCCGCGGGTCGGCCGGAGCGGGGTGGCCCTGCCGGGCCACGGTGAGCATGTCGGCCACCTCCGGGCCGCCCGACCCGGCCGCTGCCGCGGGCTTCCCGCCCTGCCCGGGCACTGCCGCGGGCATCCCGCCAGGCGCGGGAACGGCTTCGGCCGCAGGCCGGGCAACGGTGGCGCCTTCGGACGCAGGCCCGGCGCCGGGGGTGGGCGAACCCGGTCCCGCCGGCGCTCGATCGACGCCCAGCCCGGCCGGCGTCCGGGCAACCGCCAGCCCCGCCGGCGTTTGAGGCGCGGGGGCCTGGGGGCGGAGCCCCCGGTCGTTGGGAGCCGCGTCGGCGTTTGAGGCGGGAACGGTGGAAGGGCGGGGAGGGGACGGCTCCGCGCAGCGGGAACCCGCGGCGGGCCCGGGGAAGACCCGGGGGTCGTTCCGGGTCTGGAAGTCCTGGTCCCGCGCGGTCAGGACGACCCGCACGCCACTCCCCCGCACCGCCTCCCGGACGTACCCCTCCCACGCACCGGCCTCGCACACCAGCCCGCCCGCCCCCGAGTCGCGCAGGATGTGCCCGAGCTCGCCGGACTTGTACATCGGGTTGAGCGGGACGACCACCGCCCCGGCCTTCCACGCGCCGAGGACGGCGAGCACGAAGTGCGGGGTGTTCTGGAGCATGACCGCGACCCGGTCCCCGCGGCGGATCCCCCGCGCGGCGAGGTGGCCGGCGACCGAGTCGGAGAGCGCGTCGGCGTGCGCGTAGCCGATCCGGCCGTCGAAGTAGGCCAGCGCGGTGCGCTCGGGGGCCCGGGCGGCGGCCGCCCGGAAGGCGTGCAGCACGGTGGGCGGCGGCGCGAGCGGCGCTCGCTGGGCCGGGCTGAGCAGCGCGAGCCAGGGCTTGGCCGCGTACGGGGAGGTCACGGGGTTTCCCATTTCCGCTGGAGGTGGTTCATGCCGCCCAGCCAGCGGTCCGGGTCGGTGGCCCGGGCGGCGTAGAAGTCGGCCACCTCGGGGTGCGGGAGGATCAAGAACCGGCCCTTCTCCATGCCGTCGAACAGCGCGTCCGCGACCGCGTCCGGCTCGATCGCGGTCGGCGCGAGGACGAGTTCGCCCGCCGAGCCCGCGGCGGTCAGCATGTCGGTGCGCACTCCCTGCGGGCAAATGGCGTGGACCTGCACACCGCGGTGGCGGTAGGTCAGCGAGAGCCATTCGGCGAAGGCGAGCGCCCCGTGCTTGGTGACACTGTACGGGGCCGCTCCGATCATGGTCAGCAGCCCTGCGGCCGAGACGGTGGACACGAAGCGGCCGCTCCCCCGCTCCAGCCACTGGGGCAGCAGCAGCCGGGCCGCGCGGACGTGTGCCATGACGTTGGTGTCCCAGGCCGCCCCCCAGACGGCCTCGTCGGCGAACGCGTCTCCGCCGGAGGCGAGTCCGGCGTTGGCGCAGTAGACGTCGACCGTCCCGCCCAGCGCTTCCCGGGCCTCGGCGACGATCTCCGAGGCGTCGCCGGGTACCGCGATCGCCCGGGCGCCGATCTCCCCGGCCACCGCGGCCGCCTTGGCGGGGTCGAGGTCGTTGACCACCACCGTGGCGCCCTCGGCGGCGAAGCGGTGGGCGAGGGCGGCGCCGATGCCGCCGCCCGCGCCGGTGACGACGACTCGCTGGTCCTGGTACGCGCTCACGGGAACACCCTTCGGGGGACGGGGCCGACTGCCGGATGCGGGCAGACTAACCAGTCGGTATGTCGGGGCGGAAGAGGGCCGACGCCTAGCGTGGCCGGATGACTCTGTCGCGACGGGGGTTGTTGGGACTGGCGGGGGCGGCTGGGGCCGTGGGGGCGGTCGGGGCAGCGGCGCCGAGGGCGGAGCGGGTGCGGACCGGCTTCGAGCGGCTCGCCGCGGACGGGTACGCGGCGCTGGCCGGGCAGCGGGTGGGCGTGGTCACGAACCCCACCGGGATCACCGCCGACGCCCGCCACCTGGTCGACGTACTGCACGCGGACGAGCGGGTGGACCTGGTCGCGGTGTTCGGGCCCGAGCACGGGTTCCGCGGGACGGCCCAGGCGGGCGGTTCGGAGGGAGCCGGGCGGGATCCGGCGACGGGGCTGCCGGTGTACGACACGTACGACAAGAGCGGGCAGCGGCTCGCGGACGTGTTCACGGCGGCCGGCGTGGACACCGTCGTCTTCGACATCCAGGACGTCGGGGCGCGCTTCTACACCTACATCTGGACCCTGTACGACTGCATGCGCGCGGCCGCCCTCGCCGGCAAGGCGATGGTGGTGCTGGACCGGCCCAACCCGGTGGGCGGCCGGCGGGCGGCGGGGCCCGTGCTGGAGCGGGCGTACGCCAGCTTCGTCGGCCGGGAGCCGATCGCGCTCGCGCACGGGATGACGGCGGCCGAGCTGGCGCGGCTGTTCAACGGGGAGTTCCTGGCGGACCGGCCGGTCAGGCTCCGGACGGTGGCGATGGCCGGCTGGCGGCGGGGATCGTTCTTCGGGGAGACCGGGCTGCCGTGGGTGCCGCCGAGCCCGAACATGCCGACCCCGGACACGGCCCTCGCGTACGCCGGCACCTGCCTGTTCGAGGGGACGAACCTGTCCGAGGGCCGCGGGACGACCACGCCCTTCGAGGTGGTCGGCGCCGAGGGGATCGACCGGCGGTGGGCGGAAGCGGCGAACGCGCTGGGGCTGCCGGGGGTGTGGTTCCGGGAGGCGTACTTCACGCCGACCTTCTCGAAGCACCTGGGGAAGGTGTGCGGCGGGGTCCGGCTGATCGTGCACGACCGGGAGGCCTTCGACCCGGTGCGGGCGGGGATCGGGCTGCTGGTGACGGCCCGCCGGGTGTGGAGCGGCTTCGGCTGGCGCGCGGACCACTGGATCGACCGGCTGACCGGCTCGGACCGGGTGCGGACGATGGTGGACGCGGGGGCGGGGGTGGAGGAGATCGCGGGCGACTGGGCGGCGGGGCTGGCGCGGTTCGAGGCGGTGCGCGGGGAGTACCTGCTCTACGGGTAGGGGGTGTCCGACGGCGCGGACCCGGCCCTGATCCGCCGGACACCCCCCAGGCCGGTGGCGTCACGGGTCTGGCCGGGCGGGGGCGTCGGCAGGATGCTGGATCGACGGGATGCACGGGTTCGCGGATGCACGGCATGGAGGGGGACCTCATGGCGGAGAGCGTGGCCGGGATCGGCGCCGGGATCGGTGTCGGGCCGTACGCGGAGCTGACCTTCGACTCCGAAGGGGACGCGGACCGGTCCACGTACGGGCCGGTGCAGCGGATGGAGGCCACGGACCTGCTGGTCTTCGCGCACGGCTGGAACAGCGACCGGTCCACCTCGACCCGGCTCTACGACCGGTTCTTCGCCCCCTTCCCGGGGCTGGTGGGGCCGGGGGTGCGGCTGGGGTACGTGGGGGTCGTATGGCCCTCGATCCGGTTCTCGGACGAGCCGATTCCGGACTTCGACGCGCCCGGCGCGCTCGCGGAGCCCGGCTTCGGCACGGCGCTGGATCCGGGCACCCGGCAGGCCCTCGGCGGGTTCTGGCCGGGCCGTGACGCGGAGTTGGAGCGGATCGCGGAGCTCCTGGAGGAGCGGCCCGGGTCGGAGGCGGCCTTCGCGGAGTTCGGGGCGCTCGTGGGACGGCTGGTCGGGGTGGACGGGCTGTCCGCCGTGGCGGCCCAGGAGGTTCCGGCGATCTTCACCGAGGAGGCCGTGGAGGTGTGCCGGTCCCTCTCCCTCGCACTGGTGGAGGCGGGGGCCGCGCCGCCGCCGGGGGCCGGGGACGAGCGGGGCCTCACCGCGGGCGGTGGGCTGCGCGGGCTGTGGGGCGGCGCGAAGGAGCTGCTGCGGCAGGCCTCGTACTACCAGATGAAAAGGCGGGCCGGGGTGGTCGGCGAGCGCGGCCTGGGCCCCTTCCTGACGGAGCTGGCGGCTGCCCGCCCGGCTCTGCGGATCCATCTGATCGGGCACAGCTTCGGGGCCCGTCTGGTCTCCTTCTCGCTGCGCGCGCTGCCGGACGGCGCCCGGTACGTCGGCTCCCTGACCCTGCTCCAGGGAGCCTTCTCCCACTACGCGTTCTGCGACCGGCTCCCGCACGACAAGGGGCACGGGGGCGCCCTGCGCGGCCTCCAGCGCCGGGTCGACGGACCGGTGGTCGCCTGCCATTCCCCGCACGACTCGGCGCTGAAGGTGTTCTACCCGCTGGCCTCCCGGATGGCCGGGGATTCGGCCGGTCTGCTCGGCTTCGACGGGCGGTGGGGCGCCATCGGGCACGACGGGGTGCAGGCGGTGCCCGGCGCGCCGCGGCTCGCGCTGGACGCGGCCCTGCGCGAGGGGGTGCCGTCGTCCGGGTGCGTGAGCGTGGACGCCGGTTCCGTGGTGCGCCGCGGCGGGGCCCCCTCGGGGGCGCACAGCGACATCTGCCACGCCGAGCTGGCCGAACTCGTGGTCACCGCGGGGCGCATGGGGCGCTGAGTTCCGGCCATGTGACACCCGCACGCCTCGTCCGCCCCGCATGCGCCCTCGGCTGGCCGGGCATGTTGGGCACATCGGGACAGGTGGAGGTGAAGGTGTGATGGCGGGTTTCCGGAGTCTGGCCTATCAGGTGCGCGACGCGCGCAACGACCGGGCCCTGCGGCGCCATTCGCTGCGCCGCTGCCTGGAACGGTTCGCTCCGTACGGGCACCGGGCGACGTGGTGGCACCTGTGCGACCGGCACGGGATCGCCCCCGAGGACCGGGGGGCCGATCCGCTGCGGCTGGTCGCCGCACTGGAGGAGCTGGAGGACGCCCGGGCGGTGTGGCTGGAGTACGAGCGGCAGTTCGCGGAGCGGCGGCGGCGCGAGAAGCACCACGGGCTGCGCCGGCCCGAGTGGGCGTGGGGCGGCAGCGGGGATGCGGTGGTGCGGTGCGCGGATCCGGGGGTGCGGCCCGACGGGACGCTGGGCGAGGTGCTGCGGCGGCTGGTGAGGGCGCTGGAGTCGGAGCCGGGCACCGCGTGTCCGGTCTGCGGGGAGGTCGAGCTGCGGTGGCCGTCGGTGGTCCGGGTCGGCGCCTGGGAGGGGGCCTGGGCCTGGGACGGGCCGGTGTGCGCGGGCTGCGGGATCGTGGTGCCGAGACCGGCGCTGGCGGAGGCTCCCTCGGATTCGCTCCGGGCGGGGGCCGCGTGAGACCGCTGCTGCTGGCTTCGGTGAACGGTGCGCGCGGCGCCGCCGACGGGGCGGCCGTACCTCTGTCCCCGGCCGATCTGGCCGGGTCGGCGCTGGCGGCGGTCGCCGCGGGGGCCGGGGAGGTACTGGTGCACCCGCGGACCCCGTGCGGGCGGGAGAGCCTCTCGCCCCGGGTGGTGGGGCCGGTGCTGGAGGCGCTGCGGGGCGCGGGGGTCGGCGTACCCCTCGTGGTGCCGGCGGGCGTCGGGGCCGAGCCCGATCCGGCGGGGCGGCTGGAGCGGGTGCGCTCGTGGGCGGTGCTGCCGGACCGGGCGGTGGTGCACTTCGCGGAGCCGGGGGCCGAGGAGCTGGCGGGGGCGCTGCTGGGGCGGGGTGTGGCGGTGGACGCGGTGGTTCCGCTGGGCGGCGCCGCCGGGCCGGATCCGATGGCGCGCTTCTTGGCCTGGCCGGTGCGCGAGCCGGGCCGGGTGCGGCTCGCGGCCGAGCTCGCGTCGGCCGATCCGGCGCTGGTGGCCGGGTTGCGCGGGCTGCCTCCGGTGGCGGTGCTGCTGTTCGGGCGGGAGGCCGCCGCGTGGCCGGTGCTGCGGCTGGCCGCGCGGTGCGGTACGGGCACGCGGATCGGCGTGGGGGACGTACTGCACCTCCCGGACGGGCGGCGGGCGCGGTCGAACGCCGAACTGGTCGCGGCGGCCCGGGTGTTGGTGCGGGAGGCGGCGGCCGCGGTGGGCGCCGGGCCGCCGCCTCCCGCGGCTACAGCCGGGAGCCGGTGACCCGTGCTCCGATGGCGTCGTCCGGGTTGGACA
Organism: Streptomyces sp. NPDC091371; assembly: GCF_040684275.1. Classification (NCBI taxonomy): domain Bacteria; kingdom Bacillati; phylum Actinomycetota; class Actinomycetes; order Kitasatosporales; family Streptomycetaceae; genus Streptomyces; species Streptomyces sp. NPDC091371. The sequence goes on along the minus strand of NZ_JBFBFP010000036.1, from coordinate 42,481 downwards.
GCGCGCAGGTCTCCATCGAGAGGCAGCCGCAGCCGATGCAGTCCGTCAGGTGGTCGCGCAGTCGGCCGAGCCGGCTGATCCGGTCGTCGAGCTCCTTGCGCCAGGCCTCCGAGAGCCGGGCCCAGTCCTCGCGGTTGGGGGTGCGCTCCTCTGGGAGCTCGGACAGCGCCTCGCGGATGCTGGCGAGCGGGATGCCCACGCGCTGGGCGGCCCGGACAAAGGCGACCCGGCGCAGGGCGTCGCGGGTGTAGCGGCGCTGGTTTCCGGTGGTGCGGCGGCTGCTGATCAGGCCCTTGGCCTCGTAGAAGTGGAGCGCGGAGACGGCCGCGCCGCTACGGGCGGACAGCTGGCCGACGGTGAGTTCGTGGACGTTCTCGGGAATCTGCGGCACCCGGCCGAGGGTAGCCGGAGGTCCGTTGACATACACATCACGGTCCCAGCATGCTGAGCAAACGCTTATTCGTCTGCGAGAGCTGGGAGCAGGGCATGGCCGAGCCGAGGGTGTTCACGTCCGCCGAGGAACTGCGCGCCGGGGTCGGCGAACCGCTCGGCCCGAGCGGGTGGCTGGAGGTGGACCAGAAGCGGATCGACCTCTTCGCGGACGCCACGGGCGATCACCAGTGGATCCACGTGGACCCGGTGCGTGCGGCGGACGGGCCCTTCGGCTCCACCATCGCGCACGGCTACCTGACCCTGTCGCTGCTGCCCAGTCTGGTGCCGCAGATCATGCGGGTCGAGGGCATGAAGATGGGCATCAACTACGGGACGAACAAGGTGCGCTTCCCGGCGCCGGTGCCCGTCGGCTCGCGGCTGCGCTCCACCGCCGTGATCACGGAGGTCGCGGAGGCGGGCGGCGGCGTGCAGGTCACGGCGACCGTCACGGTCGAGCGGGAGGGCGGCGACAAGCCGGTGTGCGTGGCGGAGTCGGTGTCCCGCTACTACTTCTGAGCCGCGGGCCCGGAACGGGCGGCCACCATGCGGAGCACGAGGTCGGCGTAGAGCGCGCCGACCTCGTCGGGCGTGCGGTGCCCGGTGACGCTGAACCAGCGGGCCACGTCGATGCACAGGGACAGGACGGCGAGGGTGGTGCCGGGCACGTCGGGGACGTCGAACTCCCCGGCCGCGACCCCGTCGGCCAGGATCCGGCGCACGGCGGCGTCGCTCTGCCGGCGCAGGGTCACGATTTCGGAGCGGTGCTCCGGAGCGAGAGCATCGAGCTCGTACTGGACCACGCGCGCGGTGGTGTGATGGGCCGCGTGCCATCCCACGAAGGACCGCACGGCGGCGTCGAGCCGCTCGGCGGCGGAGCCGGGGGCGTCCGCGGCCAGGGTCAGGATCTCCAGGGCCTTGTCGTGGCCGATCCGGCTGATCCGGTGGAGCAGCTCTTCCTTGGTCTTGTAGTGGATGTACAGCGCGGCCGGGCTCATGCCCGCACGGCCGGCGATGTCACGCGTGGTGGTGGCGTGGTAGCCGCGCTCGGCGAAGGCGTCGACGGCGGCCACGAGGAGCCGCCTGGCTGCGTCGGGGGTGACCTCCGACCACGGCACGTAGCCTCCGGTCTCCGCGCTGTCCATCGCTCGCTCACCCTCTTCGCCCTGTAGGAAATGAACACCTTACCGGAGGGTGAGCAAGCGCTTAGCGATCCTGGGCGGTGGGCTGCTTCGGAGGCTTCGGAGCGAAGGGGTCGTAGTTCGTCATGAGCTTCTCCATCCTGGCCTGGTCGACCCGGCTGACGATCTGGGTGACCTCCTGGCGGTCGCGGATCACCTTGGCGAGGGTGAAGGCCGAGGTCGTCAGGTAGAGCACCGCGATGCCCAGGAAGGCGCGGACCCAGCCGTTCGTGTCCAGGTTGTAGATCCCCAGCGCCACGGCGGCGGCGGCGACGCCGAAGGAGGCGACGGCCTGGCCGTAGAAGGCCCCCGTGTTCTGCTGCTTGACCGGTGTCTCGTTCATGGGTCCAGCTTCGGGCGGGACCGCCGTCGGCGCATGGGCGCGCGTACTCACGTACGTACTCAGCTCGTTCACCGACCCTTGCCCCAGGGCGGATTCGGCGGCTTACCATCACCGGCATGATCAAAGGAATGATGTTCGACTTCTCCGGCACGCTGATGCGCATCGAGTCGACGGAGGAGTGGCTTCGCGCGGTGTTGGCGCAGACGGCCGTCTCCGTGGAGGAAGAGGAGTTCGCGGACTGGGTGCGGCGGTTGACCGAGTACGGCGCCCTGCCGGGCGGGTCGAACCCGCTGCACATCCCCCCGCACATCGAGGGGCTCTGGCGGGAGCGGGACATCAGCGCCGACCTGCATCGAGCGGCCTACACCGCGCTGGCCGCGGAAGCCGGGCTCCCGGGGACGGAACTGGTCGAGGCGCTCTACGAACGCCACCGGACGCCCGCCGCCTGGCGGCCCTACGCCGACACCGAAACGACGTTGCGGGAACTGCGCAGGCGCGGGATCCCGGTGGCCGTGGTCAGCAACATCGGCTGGGACCTGCGGCCGGTCTTCCGGGCGCACGGGCTCGACACGCTGGTCGACGCGTACGTGCTCTCCTTCGAACTGGGGGTGCAGAAGCCCGATCCCAGGATCTTCCGGGCCGCCTGTGACGCGCTCGGCCTGGCACCCTCCGACGTGCTGATGGTTGGTGACGATCCCGCCGCGGACGGCGGTGCGGGCGCACTGGGCTGCCCGGTGCACTTCGTCGAGCACCTGCCGGTCGACCGGCGCCCGGCCGGGCTCGCCCCCGTCCTGGACCTGCTCGGCTGAGGCGCCGCGCCTCCCTCCCCGCGAGGGGTGGAGCGCGGGCTCAGAAGGCCGAAACCCCGGTGCGGGCGCGGCCGATGAGCAGCTTCTGGATCTGGCTCGTGCCCTCGTACAGGGTCATCACGCGGGCGTCGCGCAGGAGCTTGCCCGCCGGGTACTCGTCGACGTAGCCGTAACCGCCGTGGACCTGGAGGGCGTTGCTCGCGGCGCGGACCGCGGCCTCGGAGGCGAACAGCTTGGCGGTGGAGGACTCGGTGGCGAAGGGCTGCCCGCGGTCGATGAGGTCGGCGACCCGCCAGGTGAGCAGCCGGGCCGCGTCCACGTCGACGGAGATGTCGGCGATCAGCTCCTGGACCAGCTGGTGGTGGGCGATCGGCTTGCCGAACTGCTCGCGCTGGGCGGCGTAGGAGACGGCGGCGTCGAGGGCCGCCTGCGCGATGCCGACGCAGCCGGCCGCGACCGACATCCGCCCCTTGGCGAGCGCGGACATGGCCACCGAGAAGCCCTTGCCCTCGGGCCCGAGCATCGCGGAGGCGGGCACGCGGGCGCCGTCGAAGGCGAGTTCGGCGGTGGCCTGTCCGCGCAGGCCGAGCTTGCCGTGGATCTCGCGGCGGGTGAGGCCGGGGGTGTCGGCGGGCACGAGGAAGGCGGAGATCCCTCGGTGGCCGGGCGTGTCGTTGGTGCGGGCGAAGAGCAGCACCACGTCGGCCCAGGTGCCGTTGGTGATGAAGGTCTTGGCCCCGGTGACGACGTACGCGTCCCCGTCGCGCACGGCGCGGGTGGTGAGGTTGCCGGCGTCGGAGCCGGTGCCGGGCTCGGTCAGGCCGAAGCAGCCGAGCGCGTCGCCGGAGCAGAGGCGGGGCAGCCAGTCGCGCCTCTGCTCCTCGGTCCCCCAGGCGGCGATGGTCTTGGCGACCAGGCCGAGGGAGACGGACACGATGCCGCGCACCGAGGAGTCCCCGCGGCCGAGCTCCTCGGTGACCAGGACGTAGGCGAGGTGGTCCCCGCCGGAGCCGCCGTACTCCTCGGGGACGGTCAGGCCGAGGAAGCCGAGGGCGCCGAGCTTCTTCACGATGGCCCGGTCCACGCTCTCGGCGCGGTCCCAGTCGGCGGCGTACGGGACGACCTCGCGCTCGGTGAACTCGCGGGCGATCCTGCGTACGGCGGCCTGCTCCTCGCTCAGCTCCATGTCCACCGGGCACCTCCGGGCGTCTCGTCCCGGGCTTTAACTAGCACCGGTAGTTTATGGCGGGCAGGCCCTACTATGTGGCGCATGGCCAGACCGCGCAAGCCCCTCCTCAGCAGAACCCGCATCGTCGAGGCGGCCGGCGCACTGGTGGACGCGCAGGGGCTGGACGCGGTGTCGACGCGTCGGCTGGCGGCGGCGCTGGGGGTCAGCGGGCCGTCGCTGTACAACCACTTCCGGACGAAGGACGAGATCCTGGAGGCGGTCGCGGACGCGGTGAGCGCGCGGGTCGACTTGTCGATGTTCGAGCCGGAGGCGGGCCGGGACTGGCGGGGAGCGCTGCACGCGTGGGCGCACTCGTACCGGGACGCCCTGTCCGACCACCCGAACATCGTCCCGGTACTGGCACGGGGTCCGGGCCGCCGCCCGGCGGGCCTGCGGCTGGCGGACGCGGTGTTCGGCGCGATGACGGAGGCGGGCTGGCCGCCGGGGCACGCGACCCGGATCGGCGCGCTGATGCGGTACTTCATCCTGGGCTCGGCGGTGGCCTCCTTCGCCGGGGGTTTCGTGGACGACGAGACGGCGTACGACCCGGCGGACTACCCCCACCTGGGCCAGGCCCACCTCCTGGCGGAACGCCGCCGCGAGGTCGACGAGGGCGCCTTCGAGACGGGCCTGACGGCCCTGCTGGACGGGCTGTCCCTGCAGTACGAGGCGCTGGCGCACGGGGGCGCGTCCGCGAGGTGAGGCGGCGCGGTGCGGCATTGCGAGCCGCCGCGACCCACCGGGCAGCCGCGTCCCTCCCGCGGCCGGGGCGCCGGTCGGCGCGGGCCCGACGCCGCTGGCGGGGCCGTCCGCCCGTGCGGCGGTCGGGGTGCCGGGGGCGGTCGGTCCCTCGGCTCGGGGGTGGCGGGGGGGCGTCGGGGTGCGGATCGGGGAGGCGCCTCGGACGGGCTCGCGGACGCCGGCCCGTGCCGGGGCCGGGCCGAGGCCGGCGCCTGGAGTCTGCGGTGGCGCCTTGGTGGGCAGGCCTGCGTGCGCGCGCCGCAGGGCCCCTCCGGCGGGAGGTGCGGGCGGACCCGGAGGTGCTCGGCCGGCCGCGGCCGGGTCAGATGCCGCCGCCGCAGCTGGTGTCGTACTTGTCGCGGCCGCGGTGCGGGCGCGCGGGGGACTCGGGCGAGACGCCGCCCATGCCGCCGGTTCCGGGCCAGTGCCTCCCGGACGGCTTCGGCTTGGGCCCCGCCCCGGCAACGGGCAGGACCGCACCCGGCGGAAGGCGGGTCAGGCCGTACAGGGCCACTTCGAGGACCTTGGCCTCGTCCGGGTCGGCCGGCGGCGGCTGCTCGGAGAGGCGGCGCAGCGCGGCGACACCCGCCTCGGTGGGGTACTGGCGGTTCATCGGGTTCTTGGATCCGGCCGCCACGACCAGGCCGTCCGCGATGAGCCGCTCGACCAGCCGCCCCACGGCGGGGTGGTACGCGGTGTCGTCCCGCAGCTCCAGGGCCGCCCGGCTCGCCGCGTCCGCCGTGCAGGCGACCACGGCGGCCTGGAGCGCGTGGCCGGCGCCGTCCTCACCGGACGGCTCCACCGTCACCCGGTCGGTGCCGGTGACGGCGGAGAGGCGTCCGGCCAGGTACAGCGCCGCCATCGCGGTCTCGGCCACCGCGGTCCGCCCGCCGCACAGGTAGGACGCCTCGTAGGCGTCGATGTCACGAACGGCCGGAGGTTCGGACGGCCGCGCCGCCGCCCGCCCGGGCGGCGGGGCGGGCCGCCGCCGTGCAATGGACCCCGCAGGGCCCGTGGGCGGCTAGAACACGACCAGCGAACGGCCTCCCTTGCCCGCCAGCATCGCGTCGAAGGCCGCCGGGATGCCGTCGAGGGTGATGCGGTCGGTGATGAGGGAGCCCAGGTCGAGGCGGCCGGCCCGGACGTGTTCGGCGATCACCGGGAGGTCGCGGGCGGGGTCGCTGCTGCCGTAGACGCAGCCGGTGAGGGTGCGGGCGAAGTGGAAGACCTCCAGGGCGTGGAAGGTGACCTGCTGCTCCTTGCCGCCGATGCCGACGACCGTGGTGCGGCCGCCGCGCCGGGTGGACTCCCAGGCTCCGCGAATGGTCTCGGCCCGGCCGACGCACTCCACGGCGACGTCCGTGCCCCGGCCGCCGGTGAGGCCCCGGATCTCCTTCGCGGTGGTGTCGGAGGCGAGCACGAACTCGGTCGCCCCGGCCGCCCGCGCCAGTTCCTCCTTGGCCGGGGAGACGTCGACGGCCACGATCGGGCCCGCCTGGGCGATGCGGGCGGCCTGGAGGGCGGCCAGGCCGACCCCGCCGACGCCGAAGACGGCGACGGACTCGCCCGGGCGGACCTGGGCGCTGTGGTGCACGGCGCCGTAGCCGGTGAGCACGGCGCAGCCGAGCAGGGCGGCCTCGGCGAGCGGGATCCCGGCGGGCGCGGGCAGCACGCAGTCGGCCGCGACGACGGTCTCCTCGGCGAACGCGGCCACGTTCAGCCCGGGGTGCAGCGGGGCGCCCTGCGCGTCGTGCGCGTAGACGGCCCCGACCCCGGTGAGCGCGTTGACGCAGAGCCACACCTCGCCGATGGCGCAGTGGTGGCACTCCCCGCAGGAGGGGGCCCAGTTGAGCACCACCCCGTCGCCGGGCGCGACGTGGGTGACGCCCTCGCCCACCGCGAGGACCGTACCCGCGCCCTCGTGGCCGAGGACGGCGGGGACGGGCACCTTCATGGTGCCGTTGGTGAGGGAGAGGTCGGAGTGGCAGACCCCGGCTGCGGCGAGCCGCACCCGGACCTGCCCGGGGCCGGGATCGGGCAGCACGATCTCCCGTATCTCCAGCGGGGCTCCGACGGCGGGCAGGATGGCGGCGCGGACCATGGTCGTCGTCTCCGTGTTCAGAACTGCAGGGACTTGGTCTGGAGGTACTCGGCCAGACCGTGCGGGCCCAGCTCGCGGCCGACGCCCGACTGCTTGTAGCCGCCGAAGGGCGCGAGCACGTTGAAGCGGCCGCCGTTGATGTCCACCTGCCCGGTGTCCATGCGGCGGGCGAACGCCACGGCCGTCTCCTCGTCCGCCGCCCAGACGGCGCCGCCGAGGCCGTAGACGGTGCCGTTGGCGATGCGCAGGGCCTCCTCCTCGTCCTCGTAGGAGAGGATCGACAGCACCGGGCCGAAGATCTCCTCCTGGGCGATGGTCATGTCGGGCGTCACGTCGGCGAACACGGTCGGGGCGACGAAGTACCCCTGCTCGTGCGGGGCGTCGGGGCCGCCGGCGACGAGGCGCGCGCCTTCCTCGATGCCCTTGGCGATGTAACCGCGGACGCGTTCGTGCTGCTTGGCGTTGACCACCGGGCCGAGGCGGGTGTCCGGCGTGCGGGGGTCGCCCGTGGGGTACTTGGCCACGGCGTCGGCCGCGAGCGAGACGGCCTCCTCGTAGTGGTCCCGGTGGACGAGCATCCGGGTGAGCGCGTTGCAGCTCTGGCCCGCGTTGTTCATGACGTGTCCCACGCCTGCCGCGACGGCCTTGGCCAGGTCCGCCCCGGGCAGGATGACGTTGGCCGATTTGCCGCCGAGTTCGAGGGCGACCCGCTTGACGGCGGCGCCGGCCGTGGCGCCGATCTTCTTGCCCACGGCGGTGGAGCCGGTGAAGGAGACGAGGTCGACTCCCTCGTGGGCGGCCAGGGCCTGCCCGGCGACCGGGCCGGTGCCGGTCACCAGGTTGAAGACGCCGGCCGGGATGCCCGCCTCGTGCACGGCTTCGGCGAAGAGCCGTGCGGTCAGCGGGGTGTCCTCGGCCGGCTTGAGGACGAGGGTGCAGCCGGCGGCGAGAGCGGGTGCCACCTTTGCAACGACTTGGTGCAGCGGGTAGTTCCAGGGGGTGATGGCGCCGACCACGCCGACCGGCTCCATCAGCACGGTGGAGTTCCCGATCCGCTCCTCGAAGGCGTACGAGGCCCCCAGCTCGGCATAGGAGGAGGCCACGGCGATCGGCGACCCGACGTGGACCATTTCCGCGAAGCCGAGCGGGGAGCCCAGTTCGGCGGTGACGGTCTCGGCGATCTCGCTCTTGCGGGCGATCAGTACGTCGCGCAGGGCGCCGATCAGGGCGGCCCGCTCCGCGGCGGGCGTGGCCGCCCAGCCGGGGAGGGCCGCGCGGGCCGCCCGTACCGCCGCGTCCACGTCCTCCTCGATGCCGGCCGGCACCGAGGCGATGACCTGCTCGTCGGCCGGGTTGACGACCTCGATGCGGTCGCTTCCGGCGGCGGGCCGCCACGCGCCGCCGATGTACATCCCGTCGTGGGCCTTCATGCCATTCCTCCCGAGCACGCACGAGCGCGTAGACCAGACCTCGCGGACACCCTACAAACTAGCGCCGGTAGTTTTCCCGGCGCCAGGGGCGGAGGGGGTCAGATGATGCCGAAAAGCATCCCCGCCGCGAGGACGACCAGGGAGGTCAGCGCGGCCCATTTCACGGTGAACCGGGTGTGGTCGCCGAACTCGACCTTCGCCATGCCGACGAGGACGTAGACGGCCGGAACCAGCGGGCTGGACATGTGCAGGGCCTGGCCGACTAGGGAGGCTCGGGCGATTTCGAGCGGGGAGACCCCGTGGGCGGCGCCGGCTTCGGCGAGGACGGGCAGGACGCCGAAGTAGAAGCCGTCGTTGGACATGAAGTAGGTGAGCGGCAGGCTCAGCAGGCCGGTGACCAGCGCCATGTGCGGGCCCATGCCCTCGGGGATGGCGCCGACGAGCCAGTCGGCCATGTGCTTGACCATGCCGGTCCCGGTGAGGACGCCTGTGAAGACGGCGGCGGCGAAGACCATGCCGGCGACGTTCAGGACGTTGTCGGCGTGGGCGGCGATCCGGGCCTTCTGGTCGGGCATGTGCGGGAAGTTCACGGTCAGCGCGAGGGCCGCTCCGAGCAGGAACAGCACCGGGATGGGCAGCAGCTCCATGATCATCGCGGTGAGGAGGGCGACGGTGAGGCCGGCGTTGAACCAGTACAGCTTCGGCCGCAGGGTGGGGCGGCGGGGGTCGAGGCCCTGGAAGCCGTCGTCGGACCCGGAACCGGAACCGGAGCCCGCCGGGGAGCCCTCGGAGGTACCCGTGCCCGGTCCGGCCGGCGCGCCGGTTCCGGCGGGGGTCGCCTCCGCGCCCGCGGAGGCCATGACCAGCTCATGGTCCTGCTCCCGCTCCGGCTCCTGGTCCCGCTCCTGCCGCTCCGCGGTCTCCGGCAGCGAGAGGAGGCCGACGCGGCGGCGTTCCTTCAGTCCGAGCACGTACGCGAGGACGAAGACGAAGATCAGTCCCACCGCGAGGGCCGGGATCATCGGGACGAAGATGTCTCCGGCGTCGAGCTTGAGGGCCGTGGCGGCGCGGGCCGTGGGGCCGCCCCAGGGCAGGGTGTTCATGACGCCGTTCGCGGTGGCCGCGACCCCGGTCATGACCACCAGGCTCAGGCCGAGCCGCTTGTAGAGCGGGTACATGGCCGAGACGGTGATCATGAAGGTGGTCGATCCGTCGCCGTCGAGCGAGACGATCGCGGCGAGGACGGCGGTGCCGACCACGACCCGGACGGGGTCGGCCTTGCAGAAGCGCAGGATGCCCCGGACGATCGGGTCGAAGAGGCCGACGTCGATCATCACGCCGAAGTAGACGATGGCGAACATCAGCATGGCGGCGGTCGGGGCGAGCTTTCCGACGCCTTCGATGACGTAGTCGCCGAGGTGCGCGCCCTGTCCGGCGAAGACGCAGAACAGCGCGGGGATGAGGACGAGCGCCGCGATGGGCGACATTTTCTTCATCATGATCAGGACCAGGAACGTCGCGATCATGGCGAAGCCGAGGAAGGTCAGCATGGGGGGAAGGTAGGTGCCGCCTCCTTACGCCAACAAGACGTCCGGCCGTGAGCAATACGAGCAAAACCCCAGCTCAGGGCAGGGGTGTGAGCGCGACGGGGAAGCCATTGAGCACGGCGGTGCCGGACAGCGGGTCGAGCAGGGTGCCGTCGAGCAGCTGGTTGACGTTGACTCCGGGCACGGCGGAGGCCACCGACAGCCGGGACCCGGGCCGGTCGTGCCCCCAGCCGTGCGGGAGGCTCACCACTCCCGTGCGGACGGCGTCGGTGATCTCGACGGGAACCTCCAGGCTCCCGCCGTCGGCGGTGATTCGGGCCCGGCCCCCGTCGGCGAGGCCCAGCCGGTCGGCGTCCTCCGGGTGGACCTGGAGGGTGCAGCGGTTGGAACCTCCGGTGAGGGCCGGGACGTTGTGCAACCAGCTGTTGTTCGACCGCAGATGGCGGCGGCCCACGAGCACCAGGCCGGCGGGCCGGTCGGCGAGCGCCGTGCGCAGCCTGGGGAGCTCGGCCGCGATCGGGTCCGGGAGCAGCTCGATCCTGCCGCTGCGGGTCCTCAGCACGCCCGGGAGCCGGGGTTGCAGCGGGCCCAGGTCGATGCCGTGCGGGTGTGCGAGCAGCCGCTCCAGGCGGAGCCCCTCACCCTCGGTCGCGGTGCCGAACATGTCTCCGTACGGCCCGAGTCGGAGCATCAGGTCGAGGCGGCGCTCGGGGCCGTTCTCCCCGGTGAGCAGGCCGGCGAGGCGGGCCGGGTCCTGTCCGTGCAGCGGGGAGCGCGGGTCTGCGGTCTCCTTGGCGAGGGTGCTCTGGATGGCGAGTTCGTCGACCGCGTCCGGGCCCGCGGTGCCGTGCATGCCGGAGACGGCCAGGACGAGGCGCGCGTGGATCTCGCACTCGTCGAGCCGGCCCGCTTCGAGGGGGACGGCGGCGCGGGTGTAGCGCACCTGGTTGCGGATGGCGAAGCCGTTGAAGGCGAAGTCGTGGTGGGCGCTCTGCGAGGGCGGCGGCGGAGGCAGCACGACGTGCGCGTGGCGGGAGGTCTCGTTCAGGTAGGGGTCGATCGAGACCATGAAGTCGAGGCCGGCCAGGGCCCGGTCGAGCCGGTCGCCGTCGGGTGCGGACAGGACCGGGTTGGCGGCGATGGCGATCAGGGCGCGGATCCGCCCGTCCCCCGGCGTCTCGATCTCCTCGGCCAGGGCGGCGGTGGGCAGTTCGCTCTTGACCTCGGGGTGGCCGCTGACCCGGCTGTGCCAGCGGCCGAGCGCGAAGCCCCTGCCCGGCCCCGCGGGGCGCGGTCGCGGGCCGGCGGCCGGGAGCGGGAAGAGGGCTCCGCCCGGCCGGTCCAGGTTGCCGGTGACGATGTTCAGGACGTCGACCAGCCAGCTGGCGAGGGTGCCGTACTCGACGGTGCAGCTGCCGATCCGCCCGTAGACGGCTGCGGTGGGCGCGGCCGCGAGCTCGCGGGCGAGGGCGCGGATCTCGTCGGCCGGGAGGTCGCATGCGGGTGCTACGGCCTCAGGAGTGAAACTCCCGAGTGCGGCGGTGAGTTCCCCGATCCCCTCGGTCAGTTCCTCCAGCACGCTGGGGGCGGCGAGTTTCTCGGCGAGCAGGGTGTGCGCGAGGGCGGCGAGGAGCAGGGCGTCGCTGCCGGGGCGCGGTGCGAGGTGGCGGTCGGCGAGGGCGGCGGTGCGGGTGCGGCGCGGGTCGACGACGACCAGGGTGCCGCCGCGGGCGCGCAGGGCCTTGAGGCGGCCCGGGAAATCGGGGGCGGTGCACAGGGAGCCGTTGGACTCGACCGGGTTCGCGCCCAGGAGCAGCAGGAAGTCGGTCCGGTCGAGGTCGGGGACGGGGATGGCGAAGGGGTCTCCGTAGAGCAGGCCGCTGGAGACGTGCTTGGGCATCTGGTCGAGGGTGCTGGCGGTGAAGAGGTTGCGGGTGCCGAGGGCCTTGAGGAGCAGCGGCGGGTAGAGGGCGCCGGCCATGGTGTGGACGTTCGGGTTGCCGAGGACGACGCCGACCGACTGGGCCCCGTGCTCCTCGACGAGTGCGGGGACGGCGGCGGCGATGGCGTCGAATGCCTCCTCCCAGGTGGCCTCCCGGAGTCGGCCGCCGCGGCGGACGAGGGGGCCGCGCAGCCGGTCCGGGTCGGCGTCGAGCTGCCCGAAGGCGGCGCCCTTGGGGCAGATGAACCCGCGGCTGAAGACGTCCTCGCGGTCGCCGCGGGCGCCGGTGACGGCGGTGCCGGCGATGGTGAGGGTGAGTCCGCAGGTGGCTTCACAGAGGGGGCAGATGCGCAGGGCGGTGCGGGGCATGGGCCCTCCAGGGGCGGCAGGCTGCGGCACGGACACGCGGGCGCACCGAGCATACCGACCGGTAGGCACGGTGGGGAGGGTCCTGCGCGACCGAGGTCGCATGGAGGGCGGACGGCATGCGTGACCGAGGTCGCTCCGGGTGGGGACGGCTTGCGCGACCGAGGCGGTGCCGGGTGGCGCGGGGGGCTTCAGTCCAGTACGCGGGCGAGGTAGGCGTGCATCATCGCGCGGGTCTCGGCGACGATGGCGGGGTCGCCCGCCGGGTCCGCGCGGAAAGCCAGTTGGACCAGGGCGTCCGTGGCTTCGACGGCGACGAGGACCGCCCGCCCCAGGGCGGCGTCCGGGGTCAGGCCGAGGTGCGCGCAGAGCAGTTCGGTCAGGCGGGCGGCGACCAGGTGGTTGGGGTCGGAGGCCGGGCCCTCGGCCGGCGGCGCGGGCACGCCGAAGTCGACGAGCGCGAACCCGGGGACGGTGCGCTTCATGGCGAGGTACTCGTCCAGCACGGCGTCGACGACGGGCCGCCAGTCGGTCGCGGGAAGGTCGTCGAGGCGGGCCGCGATGCCGTCCGCGTAGGTGTCGAGGTTGCGGTGGGCGAGGGCCGTGGCCATGGCCCGCTTGTTGCCGAAGAAGCGGTAGACCGAGCCGATGGGCACGCCGGCGCGCAGGGCGACGGCCCGGGTGCTGAGGTTCTCGTACCCGGTTTCGTCCAGGAGTTCCGCGCAGGCGTCGAGGATCCGGGCGAGCCGGTCGGCGCTGCGCTGCTGGATCGGCGTACGGCGCATGGGGTGGGCAGGAGGCACGGGGTCCATCATGCCGCTCCTCGTTCCTCGGTCCGGCGGGGGCCCGGGCTCTCGGCTGGTTCGGCTAGTTCAGCAGGAGGCTCAGCCCTCCGACGGTGTACGTGATCATCAGCGCGAGCAGCGGGAGTTGTCCGGCGACCGCTTTGGCGGGTGGGAAGAGGCGTACGGAGCGGTCGTGGGCGGCGACGACACCGAGCACGTGGCCGGTGACGACGGCGATGACCTGGAGGGCGGCGAGGCCGCCGGGACCCAGTGGCGGCAAGGGTTCTGGGGCGTTGTCAGTGCCCAGTGCCATGCTTACCGTGCGTGGTCCTTCGACTACCAGGAGGGAGAAGTAGTGGGCGATGAGATAGCCGAGCGCGATCGGCACGAGTGAGTGCGCGAAGGCGGTCAGCGGGCCGGGGTGCGGGCCGCTGACGAGTCGGGTGGCCGCCGCGCACAGGCAGTACAGGGTGGCGACGAGGGCGATGGAAGCGAGTAGTCCGAGTGTGGCCGTGGGGGTACGGCCGAGGGGGGAGGTCTGCAGGGTGTCGATCCATGAGGGGTTGTCGGAGAAGCCGTCGTAGGCGGTGGATCCGAGGAGGACGCAGACGGTGGCGACGAGTCCGGGCCGCTCGGGTGTCGCGTCGAGTCCGTGGAAGGGGTTGCGCAGGACGAGGCGGCCGTCGGTGCGGCGGCCGAGGGGGGAGAGCCGGCCGAGGAGGGCGGAGTACGCCTCGAAGGCGTCTCCGTCGTCGAACCAGCGCTCGCCGTAGCGGGCGGCGAGCAGCAGCTGTGCGGTGGAGTACAGGGCGAGGGCGATCAGGAGGGTGGTGGTGGATGCGGGATCGGGAGCGACGAGTTCGAGCCAGGTGAACGCGAACAGTCCGGCGGCGGCGGGCCATTGGCCCAGCCGGGCGGGAAGGGGGCGGCCGGGGCCCGGGCGGCGCAGGGCCCGGGAGAGCAGGCGGTGCAGGGTGCGGAGCGGGTTGAGCGGGCGCCAGACGGGGCCGAGGAGGAGGGAGGCGGGGACGAGTCCGACCCAGAGCAGTACGTAGACGGCGCCGGGAGCGGGGTTGCGCGCGGGGTCGTCGGGGCCGAGGAGGAGGTGGAGCAGGACGGCGAGTGCGGCGGCGAGGCCGAGTGCGCGCAGTGCGGTACGGGTGGCCGGCGCGTCGACGGCCCGCTGGAGGGCGGCGGGGAGGGCGAGCCCCGACCGGTCTCCGCGGAAGCGGGAGGTCGACCAGAGCAGGCCGAGTGCGAGGAAGGAGACGAAGAGTGCGGCGAAGGCACCTGCGAACGCGTAGAAGGGAGAGATCGGCAGGTCGTGCTGGGAGCCGATGCCGTGCGCGAGTGCGGTGAGCGGATCGGCCGGGTGGAGGACCACGCCCTGGCCGGCGCCACCGCCACCCGCGCCCGGGACGGGTCCCGGCCCGGCGGGGCTCACCACCGGCCGGCCGGGGTCGGTGGTGCACCGCAGGCGCGGCCGGGCGTCCCGGACTCGGGCCCGAGTCCGGGGAGCGGCGGCTGCGGGTGCGGGTGCCGGTGCGAGTGCGGGTGCCGGCTCATCGGACGAGGAGCTGGGTCAGGACGAGGCCGGACTCGTGGGTCTCGACCTCGAAGAGGCCCGTACGGTCGACCGTCAGGGTCAGGGTGGCCTCCTGGCCCGCGGGCAGGGTGAGTTCCTTGTCGTAGCCGTGGACGTGCAGGGTGTCCGCGCGGTCGCTGGTGACGCGCAGGGTGACTCGCTCGCCGCGCCGCAGCTCGGTGCGGGCGGGGGCGGGGCTGACCTTGCCGTCCCGGACGGTGACGGTGACCGTGCGGTCCGCTGCCGGCTCCGGCTGCGCCGGGGACGGCGGCGGGGTGTGGCTGTGGCCGCCGGGCTGCCCCGGGGCGGCGGCGGTGAGCTGGAGCGCGCCCTGGACCGGCTTGCCGGACACCGCCCAGGCGGTGTGGTCGTCCGCGTAGAGGCGGACGGTCAGGGTGTGCGCGCCCTCGGGGACCTGCGCTGCGGGCAGGTGGAACCAGGGGCCGTACAGCCGGGCGATCTTGCGTCCGTCGAGCTCCAGGTGTGCGTGGCCGGCGCCCGGGAGGGCTGCGCCGCCGGTGCTGTCGGGGGTGAAGCGGTAGTTCTTCACCGCGAGTTGGAGGTTCCAGCCGTCCTCGGAGTCCGGCCGGGCGGTGAGCTGGACCTCCGGCGCGCCCTCGGCGGGGACCTCCCGGAGGCGGTGGCCCGCGCCGTCGTCGGCGGTGAGCAGGGTGCCCGCGCTGCCGGAGGCCTGTTCGTGGCTGGTGCCGGGCTTGTGGTGGGTGGTCGCCCGCCCGCCGCAGCCCGTCGCCGCGCCGCCGGCCAGGAGCAGGACGAGGGCGAGCAGGGCCGCGGTCCGGGCGGTCCGGCCGCGCCTGCGCGGCCCGCTGGGCGGGGCCGCGCAGACGTCGCACCGGATCCACTCGCGCTCGGCGGGGGTGCCGGTGGCGTGGTGGGTCATGCGGTGGCCTCCGGGGTGGACGGGGGTTCGGGGGCTGTCGCGCCCAGGGACGGGGAGGGGCCCACCGGGACCGGGGCTCGGTCGCCGGCCGGGTCGCCGCCCGGGCCGGCGGGGTGGGCCGGGGTGCCGGGGCGGGCCGAGGCGACGACCGCCCAGAGGACCCAGACCACGGCCACCAGGGCCCGTATCCAGGCGGGGCTCAGGGGGGTCCAGGGGATCATCAGGACCGCCTTGTCGAAGGCGTCCAGCAGGGTCAGCCCGGCCAGCAGCAGGGTCAGGCGGGCCAGCCAGGGGCGGGTGGGGCGCAGGGCGATGCCCACGCCCGTCCACCACAGGCCGAGCAGGAGGAGGGCGAGGGCGGGGACGAAGGTCGCGGTCAGCGGCATGGTGGAGCCGGCCACGTCCAGGGCCAGGCCCGCCAGGCCGAGGAGGGAGGCGACCGTGCCCAGGCGGGAGGTGCGCAGGCGGCGCCACCACAGGACCCCGCCGACCAGGAGCAGGACCGCCGCCACGGCCAGCGCGATCTGGGTCTCGACCCGCTCCAGGCCGCGTGCGCCGTACCAGTCGCAGCCGGCCGGGAGCTTGCGGGCCTGGACGTTGTAGTCCGCGCAGACGAGGAGCTGGACCAGCTTGACCGGTTCGCCGACGAGCCGGGCCGAGGCCCCCGAGAGATCGCCGCGCGTCCCGCCGCACTGCGGGACGGTGCCGGGGGTGGAGCCGTCGGGGCCGTCCTGCCAGCAGTTGCCCCGGCCCTGGCCGTCCCACCACACGTCCATGCCGTTGGGGCGGGCGGCGCCGGTCTTGTCCTTGCCGAGGACGTTGCCCGCGTACCGGTTGTGGTGGGAGGTGTCGGCCTGCTTGGACCACTCCTCCTCGCCCCGGATGAAGGCGGGGACGGCGCTGAGGAAGAAGCCGGCGCGCTGGTGCCCGTACACCCAGTTGTTCTCGTAGAGGTTCCAGTTGCCGCCCGCGGTGATGATGCCGGTGCCCGGCGGCATGGAGATCTGCGGGCAGACCACGCCCCGCTCGTAGCCCCGCTCGATCGGCGGCTTGGCGCAGGTGCCGTCGGCGACGTGGCCGTAGTAGTCCTGGTTGTTGTCGTGGATCAGGTTCCGCTCGAACTTGGCGTGGTTCTGCGGGAGTCCGGGGTGGCCGGGGAAGGCGCTGTCCATCGAGGCGCCGCCCATGTTCTGGTCGAACTCGTTGTCGTGCACCCACACGGAGTCGCCCGCGGTGCCGGAGTAGCCGACCATGTTGTGGTGGCTGTGGCAGCCGGTGATCTCGATGGAGTACCGGGGGACGTCGTAGCCGCGGCCGTCGTTGATGTTGGAGGCGCTGCCGGGGTAGATGCCGGAGTCGCCGTTCCCGTACGACTCGCAGTTCTTGTAGAGCCCGTGGTCGCTGGCGAAGGTCAGGAAGCC
Source organism: Streptomyces sp. NPDC091371 (assembly GCF_040684275.1). Classification (NCBI taxonomy): domain Bacteria; kingdom Bacillati; phylum Actinomycetota; class Actinomycetes; order Kitasatosporales; family Streptomycetaceae; genus Streptomyces; species Streptomyces sp. NPDC091371. The sequence goes on along the minus strand of NZ_JBFBFP010000036.1, from coordinate 25,672 downwards.
GTACTCGTCGTTCCAGCGGGTCAGCACGTCGTCGATGACGAAGCCGTCGCCCGCGAGGACGTACAGCGAGTTGAAGGTGGTGCGCTGGGCGGTGAAGTTGCGGAAGTAGATGCCGTTGGACTTGTCGGCGCGGATGCCGTTCAGCTTCTGGTACTTGGCGTCGATGACGACGTCCATGCGGGAGGCGCCGGTGCCCTCGATCTGCAGGTTCGTCTTGCCGAGGATGGCGACGAGGTTCTGGTTGTGGCGGCAGGCCAGCTGCTGCTCGTAGCTGAGGATCTGGTAGCCGAGCGAGGAGTTCGGGGCCTTGAGCGCGGCGCACTCCCCCGTGGGCTTGCCCAGTGAGGGCTCCTCCTCGTACAGGCCGGGCAGGATCGCGATGTTCATGCCCGGCCGGTCGACGGCGTCGACGGCCTGCTGGAGGTGGCGGTACCCGCTCTTCTCGCACCGCTCGAAGAGGGCGAGGTTGCGCTGCTTGAGCTCCTGCGGGAAGCCGGATATCCGGCGTTCGAAGTCGGGCCGGTCGGTCTTGCAGACCACCAGGTCGGGCTCCGCCTTGCGGTATTCGGGTACGGATCCGGTGCCGTCGGGGAAGGTGACGGGGCGCTCCTCGTGTGCGCTGGCGGCGGGCGCGGCGACGAGGAGGGACAGGAGAGCGAGGAGGGCGGCGAGGAACGCCGCCGGCACGGCAGGAAACCTGCGGGTCCACGACATGCGCGTGAGAGTAGAGCATTGTTCATCTTTTGGGAGCCCCCTCCGCGCCAATCCGATCCCCCTCCGCGCGAATCCGGTCCCCGTCCGCGCGGATCCGGTCTCCTGCCTCGCGGATCCGGTCTCCCCCCGTCCGCCGTTGACGCGCGGGCCGCGGAATCCTACTGTCGACCATAGGATTCCTTCGACGGAGCGGGAGCAGCAGATGAGCGAGCAGGCCAGGAAGACGGCGGAGGCGCTGGAGTACCTCACCGGCTTCGGGAACGAGCACAGCTCGGAGGCCGTGCCCGGCGCACTGCCGCTCGGGCGGAACTCGCCCCAGCGGGCCCCGCTCGGCCTGTACGCCGAGCAGCTCAGCGGCAGCGCCTTCACCGAGCCGCGCACCCACAACCGCCGCTCCTGGCTGTACCGGATCCGCCCCTCGGCCGCGCACCCGCCCTTCACCCGCGTGGACAACGGGGCCGTGCGCACCGCGCCCTTCACCGAGGCCGTCCCGGACCCCAACCGGCTGCGCTGGAACCCGCTGCCCGACCCGGCCCCCGGCACCGACTTCCTGGCCGGCCTGTGGACCCTGGGCGGCAACGGCGACGCGGCCCAGCGCACGGGCATGGCCGTCCACCTCTACTCCGCCAACGCCGACATGACCGACCGGGTGTTCAGCGACTCCGACGGCGAGCTGCTGATCGTCCCCGAGCGCGGCGGGCTGCTGCTGCGCACCGAGCTCGGCCTGCTCAGTGCCGGCCCCGGCGAGATGGCCCTGATCCCGCGCGGCGTGCGCTTCCGCGTGGAGCTCCTCGGGGACGACGCCCGCGGCTACGTCTGCGAGAACTACGGCCAGCCCTTCGAGCTGCCGAACCTGGGCCCGATCGGTGCCAACGGCCTCGCCGCCGCACGGGACTTCCGGGCCCCCGTCGCCGCGTACGAGGACGTCGAGCGCCCGACCGAGGTGGTCAACAAGTTCTGCGGCAACCTCTGGTCGGCCACCTACGACCACTCCCCGCTGGACGTGGTCGCCTGGCACGGCACGCACGTTCCGTACGTCTACGACCTGCGCCGTTTCAATGTGATCGGGACCATCAGCTACGACCACCCGGACCCGTCGATCTTCACCGTGCTGACCGCGCCCACCGACACCCCGGGGCTGGCCGGCGTGGACTTCGTGGTCTTCGCCCCGCGCTGGCTGGTCGGCGAGGACACCTTCCGCCCGCCCTACTTCCACCGCAACGTGATGAGCGAGTACATGGGCCTGATCGAGGGCGCCTACGACGCCAAGGCCGAAGGCTTCGTCCCCGGCGGCGGCTCGCTCCACAACATGATGTCCGCGCACGGTCCGGACCGGGAGACCTTCGACCGGGCGAGCGCCGCCGAGCTGAAGCCGCAGAAGATCGACGACGGCCTGGCCTTCATGTTCGAGACCCGCTGGCCGATCACCGCCACCGCCCAGGCGGCCGGCGCGGACCACCTCCAGCGCGGATACGACGACGTCTGGGAGGGTCTCCAGCGCCACTTCCGCGCCTAATATGCGCAGGACACCGCCCCTGTCAGCCCTACGGAGACCGCACCCGTGACCCCCGTGACCGCCTTCGCCCCCGACTCGCTGGTCCTGAACCGGAAACTGCCGCTCTGGTACCAGGTGTCGCAGTCGCTGCGCGCCTCGATACTCGGGCGCACACCGGACGCCTCGCTGCGGCTGCCCACCGAGGAGCAGCTCGCCGAGCACTACGGGGTGAGCGTGCTGACCATGCGGCAGGCGCTCAAGGAGCTGGAGGGCGAGGGGCTCATCAGCCGGCACCGGCGGCGCGGCACCTTCATCGAGCCGGGGGCGCTGCGGGCCGCCCCGGTGCGGCTGCTGGGTTCGGTCGACGCGATCGTGGCCCAGCAGTCGGGTGAGCGGACGACGATCCTCGGGCACGGGCGGACGGCCGTGTCCGGGGAGCTGCTGGAGCACTTCCCGGACACCCCGGAGGTGGTCACGTACCGCAGGCTGCGCCACGACCGCGAGAGCGGCGAGCCGAGCAACTGGGTCGAGAACGCGGTCCTTCCGGAGTTCGCCGAGTCCGTGGAGCTCGCCGACCTCGAACGGTGGCCGATGACGAAGGTGCTGCGGGACGTCGTCGGGGTGCGCATCAGCCGGATCACGGACACGGTCGAGGCGCGGCTCGCCGACCCGGAGACGGCCGAGCTGCTCCAGGTCCCGCTGCTCAGCCCGATCCTGCACTACACGGGCGTGACGTACGACGAGGACGGCCGGGTGGTGGACGTGGCGCGGATCCGCTACCGCGGCGACCGGTTCTCCTTCACGGTGACGGTCGACGCGCACTGAGCACGGCGCCGGGTGCCCGCTACTTCTCGTCGTCCTCCGCGGACCGCTCGCCCTCGGCCTGGGAGGGCGTGGTGCGCATGGTCTGCGGGTGGTGGGTCTGCTTCATCTGGCTCTCGTCCATGTCCTCGTCGAGCCGCTCTCCCTCGGCCTGCGACGGAGTCGAGTACTCGTCGTACTGGCTCATGACGTCTCCTCGGTCGATTCGGCGCATAGCCGTCATGCGCGTACATAAGGAGCGTAGCTCGTCGGCCTGGGCGCAGCCCGGCCGCCGGGCCCCGTCGCTACCATCGGCGGCGTGAGCGAAGACGTACCGCTGCTGGACGATCTGATGCCCTGGTCCGTGGGCGGCCTGCGGCTGGGCCGGGACTGGGTGGCCGCGCCCGATGCCGCCGCCCTGCGGGCCCGCTGGGCGGCCCTGACCGGTGCCGAAGGCGCCGACCGGGAACGGCTGTTCCGCCCGAGCCGGCTGCGTACGCCCGCCGCCGGGGCGGCCGCGCTGCCGGGTCAGCGCTCGGCGGCCACGGCCCGTTTCGCGGACGAGCCGGGCCCGTGCCCCGAGCCCGTACGGGTGCTCCGCGAGCCCTTCGACGAGCAGTGGCTGCTGCCCGACCAGCGGCTCATCGACTCGGCCCGCCCGGAGCTGTGGCGGGTCCTGGACGAGCACCAGCTGTTCGCCGTCGAGACCCCCGGGCTGCTGGTCAGCGCGCACCTCCCGGCCGGCCGGCTCGGCCGGATCCGCCCCCTGCACCGGCGCCCCGGCGGCGCGGAGCCCAACGTCGCCCCCGGCCTGCTCCCCCTGCTCGGCGAACGCTACGGCGGCTGGGTCACCCCCGAGGACCTGCTGTGCTGGATCCTGGCGGCGGGCCGCCCGGGGCCGCGGGGGTACGAGGTGCCCCTGGCGGCCGACCCCGAGCGCTGGCGGGCCGGCCTGGAGCTGGGGCACCGGCTGCTCACCGTCCAGCTGCGCGGCGCGCGCGGCGGGGAGCCGCCCCGGCTGCCGGGCGGGCGCCGCCCGTACGTGCGCTCGGCGGTCGGGGCGTGGCCGCACGGGCTGGCGTACGACGCGGAGAGCGAGACCCTGAGCCTCGGGACGGGCACGGTCTCCCCCGTGCCCGCCGGGGCCTGGGAGTACGAGGCCCAGGGCGTCCGGGTGCTGGAGGCCTGGTTCGCGGCCCGTGTCGCGCACCGCGCTCCGGACGCCGAGGGGCTGGCGGCGCTGGGCCCGGCCGAGTGGCCGCAGGCCTGGACCTCGGAGCTGCTGGCGCTGGTGACGACCCTGTCGCTGCTGGCCGGGCTGGCGCCGGAGCGGGCCGCCTTCGAGCCGGGCCGGGGCCCGTCCGCGGCGGAGCTGCGGGCGGCCGGGGTGCTGCCGCCGCCGCGCTGGTCCCGCCGGCCCGCCTCGGTGCTGGACCACCAGGAGGAGGGCCCGGGCGGGCAGTTCGCGCTGCTCTAGGGGGTGCGGGGGTTACGCACCCCACGCCCCCAGCAGCCGCGACACCGACCGGTCGAAGACGGCGGCCATGTCCAGCCCCGCGTCCGGCACCGGTGCGGGGCCGCCCGTGAGGGCCGCCGCCAGCCGCGGGTACTGCCCGGTGGCCAGCCGGGAGCCGAGCCAGGCGGCCCGTACGCCCGCCTCCGCGGCCTCGCTCCAGGGCAGCGAGCGGGCCCGTTCGGCCAGCGCCAGCTCGCTCGCCACGTACGCGGAGACCATGCCGTTGACCGCGGCGACGAGCTCCAGCTTCTCGCCGTCCGGCGCGTCCAGCGGAGCCAGGCAGCCCAGGCTGTGCTCCAGGTACGCCAGCGCGTTCGGGCTGAAGCCGTGGACGGGGCTGAGCAGCCGCGGCAGCCAGGGGTGGCGGTGCATCAGGGCCCGCGTCTGGCGGGCCAGCGCGAGCAGGTCGGCCCGCCAGTCGCCGGTCGGCTCCGTGAACGCGTACTCGCCGCTGACCGCGTCGACCATCAGCTCGTACAGGTCGTCCTTGCGCGGCACGTAGTTGTACAGGGACATCGTCCCGGCGCCGATCCCGGCGGCGACGCGCCGCATGGAGACGGCCTCGATCCCCTCCGCGTCGGCGATGCGCACCGCTTCGGCCGCGATCGACTCGCGGCTGTGCGCGGGCCGGGGGCCGCGTCCGGCCCGCTGCGGGCGGGACCAGATCACTTCGGGTTCAGCGGGTCGGCCGCCGGCTGTCATCTCTCGGATCACCTCGTCGTCTCGCCCACCATCTTAGTTACGTACGCCGTACGTAGTGGGGTAGGGTGCCGCACATGACTACTACGTACGCTGTACTTAGTGAGGGTCTGGAGAAGAGCTACGGGAAGGTCCATGCCCTGCGCGGCCTCGACCTCGCCGTGCCCGGGGGCGCGGTCTGCGGTCTGCTCGGCCCCAACGCCGCGGGCAAGACCACCGCCGTGCGGATCCTGACCACCCTCACCGCACCCACCGGCGGCCGCGCCCTCGTCGCCGGTCACGACGTGGCCCGCGAGCCCGCCGCCGTCCGCCGCGCCATCGGGGTGACCGGGCAGTACGCCTCCGTCGACGGGGACCTGACCGGCCGCGAGAACCTGCGGCTCTTCGCCCGCCTCGCCGGACTGCGCGGCGCCGCCGGCCGGACCCGCGCCGACGGGCTGCTGGAGCGCTTCGGGCTCGACGAGGCCGCGGACCGGGTGGCCTCCACCTGGTCCGGCGGCATGCGCAGGCGCCTCGACCTGGCCGCCGGCCTGATCACCCGCCCCCGCGTGCTGTTCCTCGACGAGCCCACCACCGGCCTGGACCCGGCCGCCCGCGAGGGGATCTGGACCGCCGTACGAGAACTCGCCGGGCAGGGCACCACCGTGCTGCTCACCACCCAGTACCTGGAGGAGGCCGACCGGCTCGCCGACGACGTCGTGGTCGTCGACCGCGGCCGCGCCGTCGCGCACGGCACCCCCGCCGAGCTCAAGGTCCGGATCGGCTCCCACGCCGAGGTGACCGTCGCGGAACCGCGGGCCCTCGCGGGCGCGGCCGCCGTGCTCGACCGGGTCACCGGAGGCCGGCCCGTCCTGGACGAGGAGCGCCTCACCGTCGGGGTGACCGTCCTCGACTCCGGGCTGACCCTGCCGCGGATCATCCGCGAGCTCGACACCGCCGCGGTCCCCGTCACCGACGCGAGCCTGCGCCCGCCCACCCTCGACGAGGTGTTCCTGCGCCTCACCGGCACCGCCTCGACCCTGAAGGAGAACGCCGCATGAGCACCCTGCTGTCCGACGGCGGCGCCGTCCTGACCCGCCAGCTGCAGAAGGCCCGGCACGCCCCCGCGCTGCTGATCCTCACGCAGACCATGCCGATCACGATGCTGCTGTTCTTCGGCTACGTCTTCGGCAGCGCGCTGGCCATGCCGGGCGCCGAGTACCGCGAGTTCCTGGTCCCCGGGCTGCTCGCCGCCACCGCCGCGAACGGCCTGATGACCGGCTTGTTCACGGCGGCGCAGGACGCCCACCGCGGGGTGATGGACCGCTTCCGGACCCTGCCGATGAGCCGCGCCGCCGTCCCGCTCGGGCAGACCGCCGCCGACCTCCTCACCACGGCGGCCTCGATGGTGCCGCTGATGCTGGTGGGGCTGGCGATGGGCTGGCGGGTCGAGAACGGCCTGCCGGGCGCGCTGGGGGCCCTGGGCGTGCTCCTGCTGTTCCGTTTCGCCTCCGCCTGGGTCGGCACCTACCTCGGCCTGCTCAGCAAGAGCGAGGAGGCCGCGGGCCAGCTCGGCGGTGCCACCTTCGTCCTGCCCATGCTGTCGAGCGCGTACCTGCCGACAGCCGGGCTGCCGGGCTGGCTGCGCACGGTCGCCGAGTGGAACCCGATCAGCGCCGTCGCCACCGCCGTACGCGAACTGTGCGGAAACGCCGGAGGCGCAGCAACCGATGCCGCGGCGGGCGCCGCCTGGCCGGCCGCGCACCCGGTGGCGGGGGCGCTGGCCTGGTCGGCGCTGCTGCTCGCGGTGTTCGCGCCGCTCGCGACCCGGAGGTTCGCCCGGGGTACGGCGGGCTGACCGCCCCCGGGGGGTGACAGGGCGGGGTCGTACGGGATAGGCATCGGTGCCATGGACTCCGAAAGCGCCGCACCCGAACCCCTCCCGCTGGACGGCGTCACCGTCGTCGCCGTCGAACAGGCCGTCTCGGCCCCCTTCGCCACCCGCCAGCTCGCCGACCTCGGCGCACGGGTGATCAAGGTCGAGCGCCCCGACGGCGGCGACTTCGCGCGTGCCTACGACACCACCGCGCGGGGCCTCGCCTCGCACTTCGTGTGGGCGAACCGCGGCAAGGAGTCCCTCGCGCTCGACCTGAAGGACCCGCGCGGCCTGGAGATCCTGCACGGGCTGCTCGCCGGCGCGGACGTGTTCGTGCAGAACCTCGCGCAGGGGGCCGCCGCCCGGCTCGGGATCGACTCCGCCGCACTGTGCGCGCGTTACCCGCGGCTGGTCGCCGTGGACGTCTCCGGCTACGGCGCGGAGGGACCGTACGCCCACAAGCGCGCCTACGACATGCTCGTCCAGTGCGAGGCGGGACTGGTCTCGGTGACCGGCACCCCGGAGCAGCCCGTCAAGGCGGGCATCCCGGCGGCCGACATCGCGGCGGCCATGTACGCCTTCTCGGGGGTGCTCGCCGCCCTGCTGCGCCGCGGGGTCACCGGGCGCGGCGGCCGGGTGGAGGTGTCCATGCTGGACGCGCTCGCCGAGTGGATGGGGCACCCGCTGCACCACACGATGCACGGCGGGGAGCAGCCCGTACGGACCGGGCTCGCGCACGCGGTGATCGCGCCCTACGACGCCTATGCGACGGCCGACGGGGACCGGGTGCTGCTGTCCGTGCAGAACGACCGCGAGTGGCGGCGGCTGGCCGGGCAGGTGCTGGAGCGGCCCGAGTTGGCCGAGGACCCGGCGTACGCGACGAACGCGGCGCGGACCGGGAACCGGGAGAAGACCGACGCGGTGGTGGCCGAGGCGCTGGGCCGGCTGGGCGCGGACGAGGCGATCGGACGGCTGGAGGCGGCGGGCATCGCCTGCGCGCGGCTGAACTCGGTGGCGCAGCTCGCCCGGCATCCGCAGCTGGCCGCCCGGGACCGCTGGCGGGAGGTGGGGTCACCGGCCGGTCCGCTGCGGGCCCTGTTGCCGCCGATCGGGCTGCCGGGCGGCGCGGCACCGCACATGGGTGCGGTGCCCGCGCTGGGCGAACACACCGGCCCCCTGCTGCGCGCCCTGGGGATGGCGGACGCGCAGATCTCGGAACTGCGCCGGGACGGCGTGGTCGCGTAGGTGCTCGCGTCGGGCACGCCCGGGTGGAGCGTGCCCGCGTAGGGCCGGGAAGCCGAGGCCTGGACGGCGGACGGCCGCGGTGCGGGTGGGGACGGTTACGAGCGGCGGCTGCCGAAGAGCGTGCGACGCAGGCGGCGCAGCGGCGCGAAGAGCGAGACGCGCGCGCTCCGGCTCCGCAGGCGGTGCGTGTGGTCGCGGGACGTGAGCTCGCGCATCAGCAGGGTCGCCTCGGCGGTCTCCCGGTGCGGGACGGCGGGTCCGCCCAGCACGGCGAGGTGACGGTCGAGGCGCGAGCTGGTCGCGCTGCTGCCGCAGGTGATGGCAGGCACGCGTGGCGGCCTGCTGCGCATTGCTATCTGTTCCATGATCTCTCCCCACCCGTACGAGGGCACCCGGCCCGGGCAGGTTAACCCTATCGCCCCCGCAACGCCCTCGGGTATCCCGGTGGTGTGAATTACCCCTGTGGCGACGGGGAGTTGACGATTACTCAGCGGAGTCGACCGTCACTCTCCGCACTGGCTGGCCGGGTTGGGGGCGCCCAGCCGCGAGTCACGTCACAACAGGGGCCACTTCGCACGCTCTGCGCTAACTTGGAGTGATCGCCTGATGACACTTGGGAGGCTCGCGTGAGTGGGAACGTGGGTGAACCGGCTGACGTGGGTGGGGAATCGCACTCCGATCGTGTCATCTCCGGGCGGTACCGGCTGCTGGAACCCATCGGCCGGGGCGGGATGGGCGTCGTGTGGCGCGCCCGGGACGAGGTACTGGCCCGGGACGTCGCCGTCAAGGAGGTACGCGCGCCGGCCTGGATGGAGGCCGCCGAACTCGGGCGGATGTACCGGCGCCTGGAGCGCGAGGCCTGGGCGGCGGCCCGCGTCGCGCACCGCGGGGTCGTCACCGTCTACGACGTGGCCTCCGAGGACGGCCGGCCCTGGATCGTGATGGAGCTGGTGCGGGGCCTCTCGCTGGCCGACGTACTGGAGGCCGAGGGGCCGATGCCCCCGCAGCGCGCCGCGCACATCGGGGAGCAGGTGCTGGCCGCGCTGCGGTCCGCGCACGAGGCCGGAGTGCTGCACCGGGACGTCAAACCGGGCAACGTGCTGATCGCCAATGACGGCCGGGTGGTGCTGAGCGACTTCGGGATCGCCAGCCTGGAGGGCTCCTCGGCGATCACGATGACGGGCGAGGTGGTCGGCTCCCCCGAGTTCCTGGCCCCGGAACGGGCCCTCGGGCAGGAGCCCGGCCCGGAGTCGGACCTGTGGTCGCTCGGGGTCATGCTGTACGCGGCCGTCGAGGGCGTGTCCCCGTTCCGGGGCGAGACCCCGCTGGACACCCTGCGGGCCGTGGTGGACGGGGAGTTGCCGGCCCCGCGCCGGGCGGGGCCGCTGGAGCCCGTACTGGAGGGGCTGCTGCGCAAGGACCCGGCCGTCAGGCTGCCCGCGGCGGAGGCCGCCCGGATGCTGCGGGTGGTGGGCGCGGGCGGGACCGTACGGGCCTCGGGCGGGCCGGTGTCGGGGCCGGACTCGCCGACGGCCGTCGCGCACCACGCGCACGACCACGACCAGCAGCACCGGCACCCCCACGCTCCGCAGCAGCCCCCCACCGCGCCGCTGCCCCGCCCCGAACCCGAACCGGCGCCGCGCAGCACGGCCGCGGGGGCCGTGCTGGCCGCCGGAATCGTGCTGCTGCTCGCGGCGATCGCCCTGCTGGGGTGGCTGGTGCTGAAGGATCGCGAGGACTCGGGCGGCGGCAGCGGGGGCGCGGGCCCGACGGGCCCGGCGACCACCGCGCCGACCGCCACGGGGAAGCCCTCGGCGGGGCCGTCCGCTTCGGGCCCGGCGTCCGGGTCGGCATCGCCGTCGGGGGCGGCGGGCCAGCACGTGGTCGCGTACGTGGACACCGTGCGCTCCTCCTACACCGGCCCCTGCCCGCCGCCCGCGGAGCGGGCGCCCGCCTTCACCGCCACGGTCGAGGTGGAGCGCACCCCGGTGACGCTGGAGTACCGGTGGGCCACGCGGAGCGGGAAGAGCTCCGGTCCCGGCTGGCAGTCCGTCATGTACGAGGAGGGCGGGCCGCGGAACCGGCGGCTGGAGCACACCGAGCTCACGCACGTACCGGGCGCGGACCGGGACGACGCGGTGCGGCTGGAGGTGCGGGGCCCTGCGGAGGTGGCCACGCAGTGGGTGGACATCTCCGTGACGTGCGAGAAGGAGGAGACCCCGACGAGCGGGGCCTCCTCCCCCGGTGCGAGCCCGTCGCCGGTGTCACCGGGTCCGACGCCGAGCCCCTGAGCGGCCGGTCAGGCGGCGTTCGTGAAGACGGGCAGGTAGCCGCTGGACTGTCCGGCGGCGGTCGGGTGGTAGGACTCGCCTATGTTGAGCCAGTTGACGCTGTGGAGCCATGCGCTGCCCGAGCAGATCTCGTGGCCCGTGAAGGCTCCGGCGACCGAGGCGAAGGTGAAGCCGTGGTCGGCGGCGCGCTTGGCGATGGCGGCGTTGAGGTGGTCGGCCGCGCCGTTGATGGCGGAGCGTTCGCCCTCGGTCAGGCCCGTGGTGCAGGTGCCGTTCAGCTTGTAGAAGCGGGGGTAGCCGAGGACGACGACGTGCGCGGCGGGCGCCCGTCCGGAGATGGCGCTGTACACCTGGTCGAGCTGGCCGGGGAGGGTGGAGTCCACGTACGCCTTGGCCTGGTTGACGCGGGCGACGCAGGTGGCCTCGGACTGGAGCACACAGGTCGTCATGACGTCCGAGAATCCGGCGTCGTTGCCGCCGATGGTGATGCTGACCAGGTCGGTGCCGGAGTTGAGGGGGGCGAGCTGGCCGGACAGGACGTCACCCGTACGAGCGCCCGAGCAAGCGGCGAAGGAGAAGGTCTGCGGGGCGTGGGAGGCGGCCCAGAGGGCCGGGTAGGCGCGGGTGGTGCGCTTGCAGTTGCCGCTGGCGCTGTCGTAGTTGCCGGCGCCGACACCGGAGGAGTACGAGTCGCCGAGGGCGACGTAGCCGAAGTCGGCCTGGGCGGCGGCCGCCTGGCCCGCGCCGAACAGGGCGGCGCCCGCCGCGAGTAACAGCGAGGACGTCAAGGCGGCGAAACGCGTCATTCTCATGCTCATGGAGATGCGGCTCCTTGTGGGGGTTACTCCGGAGTTACTGCTGAGTCCGTGGTACAAGGAGCCGAGGTCTGCTGGAAGTGTTCATGCCAAGAATTTTCGGAGCAGAGTTGCGGGCCGAATCTTCACCTCCGATGCGTTTGAAGAGGGAACTTGGGCACCCGAACCGGCGAAACACGGGTGCATGAGGGCACGGTGTGCCGGATCATGGGCGCCATGCCAGCCAACCCGCATGACGCGCTGCCGATCCGGCTCAATGTCGACGACAGCGATTCGCCGTCGGATGTCGTGGACGCGTTGTTCCTCGGCCGGTTCGCGACCGGCGAACAGCCGTACTCGCACAGCCTGTCGATCGAACGGGTGAAGGCGGAGGCGACCCTGCTGCCGCCCGGCGCCACCGTCCTGCGCTCGGCGCGCGACAGCGACCGCAGCGCCACCCTCGCGGAGGGCGAGGGCTGGACCATGCTCGTCTCCCGCTGGAGCCGGGGCGCGGACGTCACGGTGACGGCGGTCAGCGACGAGCTCGCGCAGAGCGTGCTGGGCGAGGCCACGGAGGGCGCGCAGGACGAGCCCGAACCGCAGCCGGACAACGTCACGATGGGCTTCTGGTACGTCTCCCCGCGCCGCGGCCCGTACCGGACGACCCGCCAGATCGCCGCCGGGACCTGGGCGGAGGTGCGCCCGAACTACACGGCGCCGGTGGCGGGGGCGATGGACCGGCTGATGAAGGTGACCCGGACGACATCGCGGGCCGGCTGCTGCTGCTCCACGGGCCGCCGGGGACGGGCAAGACCTCCGCACTGCGCACCCTCGCCCGGTCATGGCGGGACTGGTGCCAGGTGGACTGCGTCCTGGACCCGGAGCGGCTGTTCAACGACGTCGGCTACCTGATGGACATCGCGATCGGCGAGGACGAGGGCACGGCGAAGGGCCGTTGGCGGCTGCTGCTGCTGGAGGACTGCGACGAGCTGATCCGCGGCGAGGCCCGGCACACGGCGGGCCAGGCCCTGTCCCGCCTTCTCAACCTGACGGACGGGCTGCTGGGGCAGGGCCGCAACGTCCTGGTCGGCGTCACGACCAACGAGGACCTCGAACGCCTCCACCCCGCGGTGGTCCGCCCGGGCCGCTGCCTGGCCCGCATCGAGGTCGGCCGGCTGACGCACCGCGAGGCCGTGGACTGGCTGGGCACGGACGAGGGCGTGTCCCGCGAGGGGGCGAGCCTGGCGGAACTCTTCGCCCTGCGGCGCGGAACGGGCGGCCCGGCCATGCTGCCGCCGCAGGCCCACTCGGAGGCGGGGCTGTACCTCTAGCTTCCGGCGGGCGGGCGATCGGTGGCGCGGCTCAAGGATCCGGGGCTCCGCCCCGTACCCCGCTCCTCAAACGCCGGAGGGGCTGAGTTTCGCTCGCGTCGGCTTGCAAGTGCGCGCCTGCGGGCGATCCAGCCGCACCTGGCGGCGGCAACGGTGCCGCACCCGCGAACTACTGGGCGTACCTGGCCCGGAGGGCTTCCGCGGCGGCCGCGACGGCTTCGGCCTCGGTCAGGCCCAGCCGGTGCGCCCGCTCCGCATAGGCCTGCGCGGCGGACGCCGCTTCGCGGGAGGCTCCCTCGCCCGCCGCCGCGACGAACGTCCCGTTCCGCCCCCGCGTCTCGATCACCCCGTCCGCCTCCAGCACCCGGTACGCCTTCGCGACGGTGTTCGCGGCCAGCCCCAGCTCCTCCGCCAGCCCCCGCACGGTCGGCAGTTTGAAGCCGGCCGGGAGCTTCCCGGACCGGGCCCGGTCGGCGATCTGCGTGCGCAGCTGTTCGTACGGGGCGGCCGAGCCGGTCCGTACGTCGATGGTGATCTTCAGGTTCGTCGAGGTCACGCGGGTGATTGTCCCCCATCGCCGGTTAATTGGGGGGCGTCCGCACCCGGCCCGCACGTAGCGTCGGCCGTATGACCGTCCTGATCCGCGACCTCCGCCCCGACGACCGTTCCGACGCGGAGTCCGTCGTACGGGTACGCCACCGCGCGATGCCCTTCATGATCTCCACCGTCGACAGCGTGGCCCACGAGCTCTCCTCCGCCCACCCCGCCCAGCACTACCGGATCCTGGTCGCCGAAACCGCCGCAGGCATCGTCGGCACCGCCCAGGTCGGCATCGCCCACGACAGCCCCGAGCCCGGCCGGTCGTCCGTCAACGCCTACGTCGACCCCGCCCACCGCGGCCTCGGCGCCGGCGGCCGGCTGCTGCGCGCGGCCGAGGAGCACCTCGCCGCCCAGGGGGCGGTGGAGACGTACGCCTGGGTGCTCGACGAGCCCGCACACCGCGGCTTCGCCGAGCGGCGCGGCTACCGCCCGAGCCGCTCCGCGCACTTCCTGCGCCTGGACCTGGCGGCGGCCGCCCTGCCGCCGCTCCCCGAGGCCCTCCCGGCCGGAGTCGAGATCCGCCCGGCCTCCGCCTTCGCCGCGGACCCGCGTCCGCTGTTCCTCGCCGACGCGGAGACGACCTCCGACGAGCCGGGCGACGTGAGCGCCGAGTTCGACGACTACGAGGACTGGCTCGCGCACACCTGGCACTACCCCTGCCTCGACAAGGAGCTGACCACCGTCGTCCTCGTCGACGGCGAGGTGGCCACCTTCACCGCCGCCCGGACCGACGGCGCCACCCGCTACGGCACGATGATGACCGGCACCCGGCGGGCCTTCCGCGGCCGCGGGCTGGCCAAGCTCGCCAAGCTCGTTTCCTTGCACCGGGCCCGCGCGGCGGGGTTCACGGAGGCCGTCACCGGCAACGACACCGGCAACGGCCCAATGCTCGCCGTCAACAGGTGGTTCGGATACGAGATCTGCGCGACCGAGACGCGCCACGTGAAGAAGCTGGAGTCAGAGTGAGCGTGCAGGAGCTGACCGTGGTCCTGGTCAAGGGCGGACGGGAGAAGATCCGCTACCCGGCGGCGCGGGTGGCCGACGACGGCGACCGGGTCTCGGTGCGCGCACCCTGGGCGGCCGAGGGCGTACGGGACTTCGGGTTCGTGCGCTTCGAGCCGGGCGACGTGTTCGTCGAGCACTTCTGGCGCACCCGCTGGTACGCGGTCAAGGAGGTGTGGACGGGCGACGGCGTCCTCAAGGGCTGGTACTGCGACGTCACGCGCCCGGCCGTGGTGCGCGACGGGGAGATCACGGTGGAGGACCTGGACCTCGACCTGTGGGTCTCCGCGGACGGAGCCTCCGTACTGCGCCTGGACGAGGACGAGTTCGCCGAGAGCGGCCTGGCCGCCACCGACCCGGAGGCGGCGGCCGAGGCCGTCCGCGCCCTCGACACCCTGGACGAGCAGGCCCGCACCCCGGCCGGCCTGCCCGGGCTCCTCTCCTAGCGGCGCCCGGAAGCCGCGCGGGGAGGCCCGAGGGGGCCCTTTCTGTGGCCCCGCTTAGTGCTTCCTTAAGCGGACCCTAAGGATCCCCTCCAGGGGCCCGAAGGCGGCGGAACGCGGTGTGCGGGCCGTTAGTTTGGCTGGGCCAGGGAGGGCCGGAAGCGGCGTCGCCGGGGGGCGACGCCGCTCAGCCCGGGCCCTTGTCCCTGGCGCACCCTGCCTTGTGCCCTAAGGAGACCCAGCCATGCCCGCACCCAGTCGCCGTACCGTGACCCGTATCGCCGGCGTCGCCCTGGCCCCGCTCGCGGTGGCCGCGTACGCCGCCGCTCCCGCGGCCGCGCACGGCTCGATGACGGACCCGGTCAGCCGGGTGGCGGCGTGCTACGCGGAGGGGCCGGAGTCCCCGAAGTCCGCGGCGTGCAAGGCGGCCGTCGCGGCGAGCGGGGCGCAGGCGTTCTACGACTGGAACGCGGTGAACATCGCCAACGCGGCCGGGAACCACCGGGCGTTGATCCCGAACGGCCAGCTGTGCTCGGCCGGCAACGACAAGTACCAGGGCCTGGACCTGGCGCGGGCCGACTGGCCGGCGAGCCCGATGACGGCGGGCGCGCACACCTTCCGCTACAAGGGGACCGCCCCGCACAAGGGCTCCTTCGAGCTGTACGTGACGAAGGACGGCTACGACCCCTCGAAGCCGCTGAAGTGGTCCGACCTGGAGCCGGCGCCGTTCGCGAAGGCCACGGACCCCGGCATGCAGAACGGCGACTACGTGTTCTCGGGCACCGTCCCGAACAAGTCCGGCCGCCACCTGATCTACAGCATCTGGCAGCGCTCCGACAGCCCGGAGGCCTTCTACACCTGCTCGGACGTGGTCTTCGGCAAGGACGACGGCGGTAACGCCGGCAACGCCGGCAACGGCAGCACGCCCAGTGCGAAGCCCAGCACCAAGCCGACCGCGAAGGCCGAGGCGAGTTCCGCCCCGTCGGCGCCGACCGACCAGCAGATCGCCGCCGGGGCGGACAAGTCCACGGTGGAGCACAACGGCCACGGCGACAACGACCCGAAGACGAACGGGAAGGCGAGCACGCTTCCCACCGCCACCACCCCGGCCCCGACGCGCGGCACGAACAACCTCGCGGAGACCGGCGGCAACAGCGCCACCCCGACGATCGCGATCGCCGGGGCCGGCGTCCTCGCCGTGGGCGCGGCCGTGCTGTTCGGACTGGCCCGCCGCCGTACGTCGACGACGGGCCGCCACGGACGCTAGTCGCTCAGTCGAAGACCGAGGCGCAGGTGGTCCGTTCGGCGTGTGCCGGGTCGAGGGCGTTGAGCGCCTCGTGCCAGGCGATCCGGTCGGTGAGTCCGATGGCGACGTGCTCCGAGAGGTCCAGGAAGCACAGGTCCTGGAGCACGACGTTGCGGACGTTCGGGCCGTCGAGGAAGGCGCTCCGGTACGGGGTCACCACCTCGTCGTACTTGGTCGCGATCACCGTGTACTTCACGCCGGGGACGGTGTCCCCGCCCGCGTTCAGCTTCTGCTGGAAGGCGGATCCGGCGATCTGGTCGGCGAGGCCCGGCGTGGCGGTGCTGACCAGGTTCTCGGCGCCGGGGAAGTACGGGAGGAGCTTGGTGAAGCCGAGCAGGTCGGTGCCGTGGTTGTCGGGGGCGAGCCCCACCAGGGCGTTGACCTTCTCGGCTCCGCCGAGGAACTTCAGGTAGTAGCGCGGCATCATGCCGCCCTGCGAGTGCCCGATGATGTCGGTCTTCGCCGCGCCGGTGGCGGCGAGCACCTTGTCGACGAAGACGTCGAGCTGCTCGGCGGACTTGTCGATCGGCCCGAGTCCGTTGAAGAGGGGCACGCCCGGCAGTTGGCCGTAGTCGAGGGAGTAGACGCAGTAGCCGCGGTGCACGAGGTACGGCGCGAGGCCGAGCCAGTTGTCCCAGGAGTTGCCGAAGGTGCCGTGCACGAGCACGACGGGGCGCGGGTGCGCGGCGGACGGCTTGCAGGACCAGTCGTTCCAGCCGCTGGTGGGGGCCGTCGAGGCCTGCGCGGCGCCGGTGGGGGCGACGAGCGCGGCGGCAGTGAGGGCGAGGACGGCCAGCTGGCGGAGCAGTCGTCTCCAGGGCAGCATCGTGTGATCTCCTTGCGGTTCGACTCAAGGGGATGGGCGTGGGGGTTCGTCCCGTGATCCGGATCACAAGGGGGCGCTGCTGCCGTCAAATTACGGGCGAGTAGCAAAACTTGGAAGTTACGCGTCGGTAAAAAATCGCGTGTCGAGCGGCGCACGGCCGGCCTCCGGCGGGCGTCCCGTCACGCCGCGAGCGTGCCCCGCGCGATGACGTGCGGCCCGAAGCGCGCGCGGACCCGGTCCGTGACGGCCTCCAGCCTGCGGGCCTTCTCGTCGTCGGGGTCGAGGCTGAGCTGCCGCGCGGCCCCTTCGGCCGGGCCCAGGTCCTCGGCCCGCAGGGACAGCGCGCGGACCCTGGCCCGCTGGAGGCCGAGGCCCTCGTACAGGGCGTAGGCCGTGGCGGTCAGGGTGGGGGTGTGCGCGGTGGGTTCGCCGAGCGTGCGGGTCCGCGTGAGGGTGGTGCGGTCGGCGCAGCGCACGGTGAGCGAGAGGGTGCGGCAGACCTGGCCCCGGCCCTGTTCCTGTGTACGAAGCCGCGCGCCGAGTTCCTCGGTCAGCGAGAGCAGCGCCCGCCGGTGCCGTGCCGGATCCAGTTCGTCCAGGTCGAAGGCGCGCTCGGCGGCGATGGTCCGGGCGGCGGATCCCGGCCGGACGGGGGTGCGGTCGATGCCCAGGGCGCGTTCGTGCACCTCCCGGCCGAGCCGGGCCCCGAGGATCCGCCGCAGTGCCGCGGGCGGTGCGGCGGCGACCCGGCCGACGGAGTCGAGACCGTAGGAGCACAGCGTGCGGGCGGCCTTGGCGCCGACCCCGTCGAGGGTGCCGACGGGTTTGCCGGCGAGGAACTCCCGTACCGCGGCGGGCTCGTCGGGGATCAGCAGGGTTCCCCCGGGGCGGGCCTCGCGGGCCGCCGCCCGGGCCAGCATGGGGTTGCCGGCCACGCCGACGGCGGCGTCCACCCCGTACAGGGCGAGGGCCCGCACCCGGATCACGGCGGCCAGCTGCACGGCGTCACAGCCGAAGTACCGCAGCGCGCCCCGGACATCGGCGAGGGCGGCGTCGGGCGCCAGCGCCTGCACGGCCGGGGTCAGTCCGCCGAGCAGCGCGAGCACCCCGGCGTACGCCTCGGCCCCGAGCGGCCCCCCGCCGACGGGATACAGCCGCAGGCACATCACGGCCCGCCCCGCCGCCGCCCGCCCTGCCGCCGCCCGCCCTGCCGCCGCCCGCGGGGAAGCCGGGAAACCCCCGGCCGTGCCCGGACCGGCAACCCCGGCCCCCGAAGCCGCCCCGCGCGGGCCCGGCGCATCCGGGCCGGTAAGCCCAGTCCCGGCCCCCGCCCCGCGCGAGCCCGGTGCCGCAGGGCCGAGGAGGGCAGGTCCGGAGCCCGGCCCGCGCAGGCCGTCGCCGGCGCCGGCTCCCGCGGCTGCGGCCGTGCCGGACCCGCCCCGCCCGCCCGTACCCCGACCGGAGGTCATCCCGTGCTCCCCGGGTCCCGTCCGGGCGCGGCCACGGCGCAGGCGAGGGCCTGCTCGATCAGCGCGCGCAGTTCCTCGTCCTGGAGGATCCCCTGGTAGCCGCTGAGGCCGGACAGGCGGTGGTCCGACTCCCGCACCGCCTGCAGTGCGGCCCGGATCGCCGGGCTGATCGCGCCGATGCGGATCAGGGTCCGGAGCGCCTCGTGGAAGAACCTGAAGCCGTCACCACCGGCGGCGACCGGCAACACGAACTCCTCCAGGACCCGCATGGTCGGCTCCACCCGGCCCGTGATCGACCAGAGCGTGATCGCCGCTTCGAGCCGCGGCCACCCCGTGCCGTTCTCCATGGCGGACCGGGCCCGCTCGGCGTACGGCGCGGCGTCGCGGCCGAACTGGGCCAGCCCGCCGACGGACGGCCCGAACCCACGTTCCTCCGCGGCCAGGACCGCGTCGCCGACGAGCCGGAGCTCCGCCGCACGGTCCCCGCTGATGCACATGGCGGTCCAGGTCACCGCCCAATGGTTCCCCGGGTAATCCAGCACCTCACAGGTGCGCAGGGCCGGCCCGGCCGCGCGGGCGGCCGGGCCCAGCGTGCGCAGCACACCGACCACGTGCATGGAGGTCCAGGTGTCGGCGAGCAGGGGCAGGAGGTCCGGCAGGGCCGGCAACGCAGCCTCCCCCCATGCCTCCAGCACCGCGATGAACGCCCGGGTGGCGCCGCCCCGGGCCCCGCCCTGCCGGATCGCCTCCCGCAGCGCGGGCAGCAGGACGTCCGTGTGCGCCCGCAGCGGGATCAGCACGTCCGTGACGTCCGGCCGCCTCGGGTCGGCATTGCCGTAGCCGCGGCCCTGCTCCTCCTCTTGCGCCCGGAGCTGCTCGACCAGGCCCGGGAGCGCACGCGGGTCGCCGATCCGGGCCAGCGCCCACCGGGCGATCTCGCGGACCGTTCCGTCCAGGTACGCGTCGGCTCCGTCGTCGTCGAGCAGCTCCGCGAGCCGGTCGGCGTACGGGGCCGCCGCGGGGCCCAGCGCCGCGAGCATGTTCGCCGCCCGGAGCCGGACGGCCCCGTCCGGATCGTCCAGCAGCCCGCCCGCAAGCGGCAGCAACACGGCTGCCACGGAGCGTCGTTCGAGGAGCATCCGCCACGCCAGGTCCATCGCCTCCCGGCACAGCAGGGCGTCCCCGGCCCACCTCGCCGCCTCGATCAGCCGGGTGACGAAGGACAGCCGCACCTCCGGGTCGCTCTCGAACCCCCGCTCGATCCACCAAAGCACGTCCTCGCGCTCACAGGGGCCGTCGACGGTCGGAACGAACCACATTTCCGCGAACCGCGGCCGCACCGCGAGGTCCGAGAACACCTCGACCAGCCGGTCGAGGTGACGGATCGCCAGTTCACTGTCCCGGGAGGCGTGGACGGCGCCGACCCACATCACCGGATCGTCCCCGCCCAGCACGTCCGCCAGCACGGCCCGCACCGCCTCGACGGCGTCCCGGTCCGCCGCCGGATCGGCCGCGGCTTCACCGAGCGCGAGCAGCACCGGCAACCGCACCGTCAGGTCGGTCTCCACCCGCCACCGGCCCAGCAGCCGGTCGACGCCGCGCGCGAGCGGAATCGCCGCCCGCCGCACCGCCGGATCCGGATCCGCGAGCAGGGACCGCGCCCGGTCCCAGTCCTCCCCCACCCGGCCCGGCGCGTCCAGGGCCACGAGCAGCTCGACCAGGGTGACCCGCGCGCCCATGCCGGGGTCGGCGGCGAGCGCGACGACGAACGGCAGGGCGACCGCCATCGCGGACGGGGTCTCGCGCCCGTCCCGCGCGACGAGGGAGTACAGCGGGTCGCAGTCGCCCTCCGTCGCCCTCGCGCCCGCGCGGGCGAGCCGGCGCAGCGCCCGTGGCACGTCCTCGACCGGCAGGGACGGGTCGCACGTCTCGAGTCCGTCCCACACCACGGCGTCCAGCGCTTCCAGCGACATCCCCGTCATCGTCATCCCGTTCACCCGTACGTCGTCCCGCTCGTCACCGGCCGCCATCGTCGGCGACGGCGGCCGTCCTGTCGCCCGAAATTCCTTCCACCTCCCTCCGGTTACGGCTCAGCCCGCTGAACCGGGGCTGGAGTGCCACAGCTTGCGGCCGGTCGCGGGGCCCTCGCCCGGCGGCTGGAGGTCGGCCCAGGCGTTCATCTCGTACCCCGTGGACATGCGGATCCGGCGGCCGGAGCCCTGCTCGTCCGCCGCACCGCCACCGCCGCCGTCCCCGTCGCCGTCCCCGCCGGAGGCAGCGGCGGCCAGGCGGGCCGCCACCGCGTCCAGGCCGCCCGCGGCCCGCAGTTCGACCAGTTCGGCCAGGTTCCACGCCGCCGACCCGACCACGCTCAGGCTCTGCGGGCCGCGCCGCTGCACGACGCCCCGCACCAGCAGCAGGAAGGAGTGGAAGACGGTGTGCGCGCAGCGCTCGTGGCTGTCGTCGAAGAAGGCCAGGTCGACCAGGCCCGTGCCGTCGTCCAGGGTCGTGAAGATGACCCGCTTCCCGGACCGGATCGGCGGGGTCTGGGTGGCCGCCTTGGCGCCCGCGACCAGGACGGTCTGCCCGTGCCGGGTGTCCCGCAGCCGCCGCGCCGGGATCGCTCCCAGTTCGGCCAGGAAGGCGTGGTGGTCCGCCATCAGGTGCCTCGAGGCGTCCATGCCGAGGACGCCCAGCTCGGCGCTGAGCCGTTCCGCGTCGGAGAGGTCCGGCAGCCCGACGGAGGCCGTGGACCGGCCGCCCTCCAGCGGGAGTTGGGCTCCGCCACGGCCCCCGCCGCGCACCCTGGCGGCCCGCTGCGCGCCGTGCAGTTCCGTCAAGTGCAGCAGCAGGTCACGGCGGTTGGCGCCGAACGCGTCCAACGCACCGACCTGCGCGAGCCGTTCGGCGATCGGACGTCCAGGATGCGCCCGCTCCCAGAAGTCGCGCAGGGAGGCGTACGGCTGCCCGGACTCGATCCGGCCCGCCTCGGCGCCGCTGATGCCGTGGACGTCGGACAGGCCGAGGCGCAGCCCCCACACCTCGCGGGACGACCCATCGGACACCAGTTCGATGCGATGGGCGACCGCGGACCGGTTCACGTCCAGCGGCAGCACCGGCACGCCCCGCCGCCGCGCGTCCGCCAGCAGCAGCCGCTTCGGGTACATGCCCGGGTCGTGCGTGAGCAGCCCGGCGTAGAAGGCCGCCGGGTGGTGCGCCTTGAGCCACGCCGACTGGTACGTGGGCACGGCGAAGGCCACCGCGTGCGCCTTGCAGAAGCCGTACGAGCCGAAGGCCTCCACGATCTCCCAGGTCCGGGCGATCACCTCCGCCGGGTAGCCGCGCTCCCGCGCCGTCGCCGCGAACCAGGCCTTGATCCGCCCCTGCGAATCGGGGTCGGACAGCCCGCGCCGCACGCGGTCGGCCTCGCCCCGCCCGCAGCCGGTCATGACGTGCACGATCTCGATGATCTGCTCGTGGAAGACCACCACCCCGTACGTCTCGCGCAGTGCGTCCGTGAGGTCCTCGTGCGGGAAGCGCACCGGCGCCCGCCCGTGCCGGGCCTCGATGAACGGCCGCACCATGTCGGCGGCCACCGGCCCGGGCCGGAAGAGGGAGATGTCGACGACCAGGTCGTGGAAGGTCGACGGCTGGAGCCGCCCGACCAGGTCCCGCTGGCCCGGGGATTCGATCTGGAAGCAGCCCAGCGTCTCGGCCGAGCGGATCAGTTCGTACGTGGCCCGGTCCCCCGGCGGGACCTGCGCCGGGTCGTCCAGGTCGAGTTCCCGCCCCGTGCCGCGCCGGATCTCGGCGACCGCGTGCGCCATCGCGGACTGCATCCGCACGCCCAGCACGTCGAGCTTGAGCAGCCCGAGCGCCTCCACGTCGTCCTTGTCGAACTGGGACATGGGGAAGCCCTCGCCGCTGGTGGGGACGACGGGCGTGCGGGCGAGCAGGGAGGCGTCGGAGAGCAGCACCCCGCACGGGTGCATGGCGATCCCGCGCGGCAGCGCGTCCAGCGCTTCGACGAGCTCCCACAGCCGCCCGTACGACTCCCCGCGTACGTCGCGCAGTTCGGGGAGTTCTTCCAGTGCGGCGCGGGCGTCGCGGGCCCGGATGTGCGGGAAGGCCTTGGCGAGCCGGTCGACGGCGGCCGGGTCCATGGACAGGGCGGCGCCGACGTCGCGGATGGCGTGCCGGACCCGGTAGGTCTCGGGCATGGAGACGGTGGCGACGCGCTCGGCGCCGAACCGTCCGATGATCCGCCGGTAGACCTCCAGCCGGCGGGCGGACTCCACGTCGATGTCGATGTCGGGCAGGACGCGGCGGCGCTTGGACAGGAACCGCTCCATCAGCAGGCCGTTCTCGACGGGGTCCGCGTGCGCGATGCCGAGGAGGTGGTTGACGAGGGAGCCGGCGCCGGAGCCGCGGGCGGCCACGCGGATGCCCATCTCCCGTACGTCGTCCACGACCTGGGCGACCGTCAGGAAGTACGAGGCGTAGCCGTGGTGGGCGATGATGTCGAGCTCGTGGTGCATCCGCTCCCAGTACGCGGGGTCGTCGGCGTAGCCGCGCAGCACCATGCCGGCCGAGGCGCGGGAGGCGAGGACCCGCTGGGCGGTGCGGTGGGCGGCGCCGACGAGCCGGGCCTCGGGGAAGTGCACGGAGCCGATGCCGAGGTCGTCCTCGGGGTCCACGAAGCAGGCGTCCGCGGTGCGCCGGGTCTCAGCGAGGAGCCGCCGGGCGTCGGCGGGGCGCTGCCCGGCGGCCTGGGCGATCCGGTCGGCGGCCTCGGCCATGGCGGCGGGGTCCTTGAGCCAGCGCTCGCCGGTGTCGAGGGGCCCGCGGGGGTCGATGGGGACCAGCCGGCGGGCCGCGTCGAGGACGTCTGCGACCGGTCCCTGGCCGGGGTCGGCGTAGCGGACGGCGTTGGTCAGCACGGCCGGGACGCCGTGCTCGGCGGCGAAGCCGACCGTACGGGCGGCCAGCCGCAGCGAGCCGGAGCCGGTGCCGGTGCGGCCGTGGTGGACGGCCTCCAGGCGGACCGCGTCCCCGAACACCTCCCGCCAGGGCGCGAGCAGCCGCGCGGCCCGGTCGGGCCGCCCGGCCGCAAGGGCCCGCCCCACGTCGGACCCGGGCCCGAGCAGCACGAAGAGCCCCTCCCCGCGGAGCGCCTCCCAGGGCACCACGGGCTGCCGGCCCGCGTCCCGTACGAAAGGCCCGCCCCCGGCCCACCCGGAGCCGTCGGCCCCGAGCGCGAGCGGTGACCGGCCCGGGCCACCGGCACCCCCGGACCCGGCCAGGCCGCCGCCCGGACCGGCCGCGCCCGCGGCGCCGTCTCCGCCCGCGCCCCCGAAGGGCCCCGCGTGGGCGGCGGTGATCATCCGGCACAGCTCGGCCCACCCGGCGGCCCCGTCCCGGGCGAGGAAGACGGCCCGCGCGGCGGACTCGTCGACGAAGGCCCCGCCCTTGACGGGGGTCCGCCGCCGGTACGAGGCCTCACCGAAGCCGGCCGCACCGGACCCGCCCGAGCCCGAGCCGAAGCCCGACCCGCCCGGCCGGAAGCCGGCCGAGCCCCCCGACCCGGCCGGCCCCGCAGCACCGGGCCCGCCCGAGCCCGCCGCAGGCGAGCCCGCACGGCGGAAGCCACCCGTACCGCCCCCACCCAGACCTGCCGAGCCCGCCGCAGGCGACACGGCCAGGTCCGCGCCGAACAGCGGCCGGATCCCCTCCTTCGCGCACGCCTTCGCGAACCGCACCGCACCCGCCAGGGTGTCGCGGTCCGTCAGGGCGAGGGCGTCCATGCCCCGCTCGGCGGCACGTGCCGCCAGCCGTTCCGGGTGCGAGCCTCCGTAACGCATGGAGAACCCCGAAACGGTGTGCAGATGCGTAAAACCAGGCACCCGCGGCCTCCAGCTTCGATCGTTTGAACACCTCCCCCGTCTCCACCATAGAGCAATTCGAATATCCGTGCGAAACACTTGTTCGACTCTCCAAGCGGAGGTCATCCGTTCGGCCCACCCCTGCTGCGACCCACCCCCGCCACACAGAGCGTGGGGGCATGACCCAGCGCACCGAGAACAGCGACGCAGGCCCGTCCGGCGGCTTCCTCGCCGAGATCAAGGACGCCGTCACCACCCGGGCAGCCCTGCTGGTCCTGGGAGTGCTGGCCCTCCAGCTCGCCTTCATCACCTCGTACATCGGGGCCTTCCACCACCCCGAACCCAGCGAGATCCCGATCGCCGTGGCCGCCCCGGTCGAGCAGCTCACCGACCGGACCGTGCAGCAGCTCGACGCCCTGCCCGGCAAGCCGCTGGACGCCCGTGCGGCCGCGGACAAGGCGGCCGCGACCGAGCAGATCCAGAACCGGGACGTGGACGGCGCGCTGATCGTCAACCCGGCCGGCACCACCGACGAGCTGCTGGTCGCCTCCGGCGCCGGCGCCTCGCTCTCCCAGGCCCTGACGGAGGTCGTGGGCCTCGTCGAGAAGGCCCAGGGGCGCTCCCTCAAGGTCACCGACGTGGCCCCGGCCGACAAGGGCGACGCCCGCGGCCTGAGCTCCTTCTACCTGGTCATCGGCTGGTGCGTGGGCGGCTACCTGTGCGCCGCGATCCTCGCGATCAGCGCCGGCGCCCGGCCCGCGAACTCCGCCCGCGCCGTCATCCGGCTCGGCGCGCTGCTCCTGTACTCCATCGCCGCCGGACTGCTCGGCACGGTCATCGCGGGCCCGGTCCTGGACGCGCTGCCCGGCGGCATCATGCCCCTGTGGGGACTGGGCACCCTGGTCGTCTTCGCGGTCGGCGCGATCACCCTCGCCTTCCAAGGGCTGGCGGGCGTGGTCGGCATCGGCCTCGCGATCCTGCTGGTCGTGGTGCTCGGCAACCCGAGCGCGGGCGGCGCCTACCCGTACCCGCTGCTGCCGCCGTTCTGGAGCGCCATCGGCCCGGCCCTGCCGCCGGGGGCCGGTACGTACGCCGCGCGCTCCATCTCGTACTTCCAGGGCAACGGCGCGGGCGGCCCGATGCTGGTGCTGGCCGGCTGGGCGGTGCTCGGCTCGGCCGTCACCCTGGCCTGCGCGGTCTTCCGCAAGGGCCGGCCGGGAGCCGCGGTGGGCAGCGGGCTCCCCGATGACGCGCCCTCCGTCCCCCGCTTCGCCGGCGAGGGAACGGACGCCCGTTGAAGCCTCCCCTCCCTGAAGGGAGGGGATTCCTAGCTCACTTTGCCTGGCACCTAGCAGGTGGCAGGTCTTACAAGATCAGCACTAGCCGGGTTGAGACCAGCCCGG
>NZ_JBFBFP010000035.1:0-82622 GCF_040684275.1 Streptomyces sp. NPDC091371 | reverse complement strand
AGGGACGTCAGTCAAGGGACGGGTCAGACCCCCGAACGGTGCCACCACCATCCTCACTGTCAAGGGTGGCCGAAGGCCATCGCGAAGCGACGCGAACGAAGTGAGCGCCCTTTACAGGCCGGCCCGACACGGAAGGACTATGGGACTGACGGGAAACCCCCCAGGACATCTCTGATTCCGGTCAGCGTGGCCCCGGCCAACCCCGACCCCGCCCGGCCTGCGTGCAGGCCCCACTGCACCCCCGTCGTGCACCCCGCTTTACCCGACCGCCCCCACCCGCCTCCTTATGGCCCCCACCCGCCTCCTTACGGCCCCCGCCCGCCCCCTCACGCCCCACCCCCACCCCCACCCACCACCACCCCTTGACGTAGTTAGTGATTGAGCACTAACTTTGCCGCATGGCAAGGATGAGCGCAGAAGAGCGGCGTGAGAGCGTCATTCGTGCGGCGATGCACGAGTTCGCCCGCGGGGGGTACTACGGGACCTCCACCGAGGCGATCGCCAAGCGGGTGGGGGTTTCCCAGCCGTACCTCTTCCGGCTCTTCCCGAACAAGCTCGCCATCTTTCTCGCCGCCTCCGAGCGTTGCATGCAGGACACCCTCGAAGTCCTCGGTGCCGCTTCCGAGGGGCTGCACGGCGAGGAGGCCACGAGCGCCATGGCGAACGCGTACACCAGGCTCATCTCCGAGGATCCCGACAAGCTTCAGATGCAGCTCCAGATGTACGCCACCGTCGCCGCCGCCGAGGCCGCCGGGGATCGCGAGCTCGGCGAGCTCGTCCGGAGGGGGTGGATGGAGCTCTGGGACACGGTCAACGTGCCCGTCGGTGGAAACGTGGAGGAGACCACGACCTTCATGGCGCACGGGATGTTGATCAACACCCTCGCCGCCATGGGCTTCCCGCCCGAGCACCGGGTCTGGGAGGGCCTGTACCCCGAGGCTCGGGTCAAGGGTCGTCTGGGGAAGTAGAGAGCGCGCCGGTCGGCCGGCGTGCATGCCCATGGCTTCGAAAGTTAGTCATTGATAACTAACAAACCCGCAGGGGGAATCGTGAGCACGCAGATCGGGAACGCGCAGGGGACGGACGCGGGCGCCAGGCTCCGCGGGCCCGCCGTCTGGGCTCTCGTCATCACCGGCGTCGCCAGCTTCATGGCGGCCCTCGACAACCTCGTCGTCACCACCGCCCTCCCCGCCATCCGCGCGGACCTCGGCGGCAGGCTGGAGGACCTGGAGTGGACGGTGAACGCCTACACGCTCACCTTCGCCGTCCTCCTCATGCTCGGTGCCGCCCTCGGTGACCGGTTCGGGCGGCGGAGGCTGTTCATCGCGGGGCTCACCGTGTTCACCGGCGCCTCCGCCGCGGCCGCCCTCTCGCCCGGGATCGACGCGCTCATCGCGGCCCGCGCCGTCCAGGGCGTCGGCGCCGCGATCATGATGCCGCTCACCCTGACCCTGCTCACCGCCGCCGTTCCGGTCGCCCGTCGGGGCGTGGCCCTCGGCATCTTCAGCGCCGCGGGCGGTATCGCCGTGGCCAGCGGCCCCCTCATCGGCGGCAGTCTGACCGAGCACATCTCCTGGCAGTGGATCTTCTGGCTGAACGTCCCGATCGGGGTGGCGCTGATCCCGCTCGCCCGCCTGCGCCTCGCCGAGTCCACCGTCCCCGGCGCGCGCCTCGACATCCCTGGCACCCTGCTGATCAGCGGCGGTCTCTTCGGCATCGTCTACGCCCTGGTCAACGCCAACTCCGAGGGCTGGACCAGCGCCCCCGTCCTGACCGGGCTGATCGCGGGAGCCGTGCTCGTCGGCGGGTTCATCCACCACGGCTTCAACAACGCGAACCCCATGCTCCCCATGCGGCTCTTCCGGGACCGGGGCTTCCTCGGGATCAACGTGGCCAGCCTGCTGATGTTCCTCGGCATGTTCGGCTCGATCTTCCTGCTCGCCCAGTTCCTCCAGGGCGTCGCCGGCTACACGCCCACCCAGGCCGGGCTGCGCATGCTCCCCTGGACCGGTATGCCGATGATCGTCGCCCCGCTGGCGGGGATCCTCTCCGACCGGATCGGCGGCCGTCCTGTCGTCGCCGCCGGGCTGGCGCTCCAGGCCGTCGGCCTCGGCTGGTTCGCGATGATCCTCGGCACCGACGTCTCGTACGCGGCCCAGCTGCCCGCGCTGATCCTCAGCGGCATCGGCATGGCCATGTACTTCGCCCCCGCCGTCAACGTCCTGATGTCCACCGTGGCCCCCGCCGACCAGGGCAAGGCCTCCGGGACGAACAACGCCCTCCGCGAGGTCGGCGGGGCCCTCGGCGTGGCCGTTCTGGCCTCCGTCTTCTCCGCCCAGGGCGGCTACGAGTCCCCGCAGGCCTTCACCGACGGCACGATCCCGGCCCTCTGGATCGGCGCCGCCGTGGTCGCCCTGGCCGCCGTCGTCGCCCTGCTGATGCCGCGCAGGGCGGCGGGCGCCCCGGGCGTCGCCGCTGCCGCTCCGGTCCCGGACAAGGTCCCCGCGGCCAGCTGAAATGTAGTAGTCGAAATGTGAGTTAGACCATTACCATCGCGTGATCCGGACTAAGGAGTGATCGCCGTGCCCGACATCCCCTGGTTGACCCCCACCCCGCCCGCCGCCCCCGACGCCGAGGTCTACGTCATGGCCTCCCGCTTCGAGACCGCCACCCTCATCGGCGCCGTCAGGTTCTTCCTCAAGTCCCCCGGCATCATCGGCCAGATCCGCAAGGCCACCGGCGCCCACGGCGCCGCCCTGCGGGCGCGGGTCCCGCGCCGGACCTTCCTCACCCTCTCCGCCTGGGAGGACCGGGACGCGCTCTACCGCTTCGCCCGCAGCGAGCCCCACCGCACCAGCTCGCGCGCGGCCAGCGCGTACATGAAGGAATCGGCCTTCACCTTCTGGACCGTACGGGCCTCCGAGCTGCCCATCAGCTGGGAGGAGGCCGAGCGCCGCCTCGCCGAGCAGGCGGACGAGCAGGCGGAACAGCCGAACCACTGAGCCGCGGTCCGTGGCCCCGCAGGGATGCGAGGGGCACGGACCGTACTCTTGTCCACGTGCAGGAACTCCACGACGCCCCCCTCGCCCCGCTGACCACCTTCCGCCTCGGCGGCCCCGCCCGGCGCCTGGTCACCGCGACCACCGACGCCGAGGTGGTCGCCGCCGTCCGCGCCGCCGACGAGAGCGGCACCCCGCTCCTGGTCATCGGCGGCGGCAGCAACCTGGTCATCGGCGACCGCGGCTTCGACGGCACCGCCCTGCGCATCGCGACCACCGGCTTCACCCTCGACGGCACCACCCTGGAGCTCGCCGCCGGCGAGAACTGGAGCGACGCCGTCGCCCGCACCGTCGAGGCGGGCCTCGCCGGCATCGAATGCCTCGCCGGAATCCCCGGCTCCGCCGGTGCGACCCCGATCCAGAACGTCGGGGCCTACGGCCAGGAGGTCTGCGACACCATCACGGAGGTCGTCGCCTACGACCGCACCAGCGGCGAAACGGTCACGCTGACCGCCTCCGAGTGCGACTTCCGCTACCGCAACAGCACCTTCAAGGACCAGCCCGACCGCTACGTCGTCCTGCGCGTGCGCTTCGCCCTGGAAGACGCGGGCGGGCTCTCCGCACCGATCAAGTACCCCGAGACGGCCCGCGCCCTCGGCGTCGAGGCCGGCGACCGGGTCCCCGCCGCCACCGCCCGCGAGACCGTTCTGCGCCTGCGCGCCGGCAAGGGCATGGTCCTCGACCCCGCCGACCACGACACCTGGTCGGCCGGCTCCTTCTTCCACAACCCGATCCTGACCGACGACGCCTACACGGCCTTCCTCGCCCGCGTCCAGGACCGCCTCGGCACCGACACCGCCCCGCCCGCCTACCCCGCGGGCGACGGCCGTACGAAGACCAGTGCGGCCTGGCTGATCGACAAGGCCGGCTTCACCAAGGGCTACGGCACCGGCCCCGCGCGCATCTCCACCAAGCACACCCTCGCCCTCACCAACCGGGGCGAGGCCACCACCGAGGACCTCCTCGCCCTGGCCCGCGAGGTCGTCGCGGGCGTCCACGCGGCCTTCGGCGTCACCCTGGTCAACGAACCGGTGACGGTCGGCGTCAGCATCTGAGGAGTCCCGGCCGCCCATGCTCTGTCCCCTGCACGGCGCCGGTACGGACCCCACCCGCCTCGTGGGGCGCACGCTCAGCCGAGTCGTCGCGTCCTGGCACATCAGCGACGGCGAGCGCTCCGAGGCCCCTCTGGACGTCTGGCTGATCGACAGCGTCGGCGACTCCATCCGGATCACCACCGGCTCCGACCAGTGCCTGATCGTGGAGTCCGCCCCGCCGCACGAGCCCTACGACATGGGGGAGTGGGGCCGCATCGAGGTCGGTGAGGACCTCGGCGACCACCCCTTCCTGCGCCACCTCGGCGAGACCGTCGCCTCGGTCGCCGAGTTCGCGCTGCCCGAACAGGGCCGCACCCACCTGGAGATCGGCTTCCCCGACGGCGGCCGGGTGCGCGCCGACTGCTACGAGGGGGACCTGCGGCTCACCCGCTGATCAGGCCGTCAGGCCGCCAGCCAGTGGTCGATTCCGGTCAGCAGCTTGGCCTGTACGTCCTCGGGCGCGGCCGAACCGCGCACCGACTGGCGGGCCAGCTCGGCGAGCTCCGCGTCCGTGAAGCCGTGGTGGCGGCGGGCGATCTCGTACTGGGCCGCGAGCCGGGACCCGAAGAGCAGCGGGTCGTCCGCGCCGAGGGCCATGGGGACCCCGGCCTCGAAGAGGGTGCGCAGCGGCACGTCCTCGGGCCGCTCGTACACCCCGAGCGCGACGTTGGACGCCGGGCAGACCTCGCAGGTGATCTGCCGGTCGGCGAGCCGCTTGAGCAGGCGGGGGTCCTCGGCGGCCCGTACGCCGTGCCCGATGCGGGCGGCGTGCAGATCGTCGAGGCAGTCCCGCACCGAGGACGGGCCGGTGAGCTCGCCGCCGTGCGGGGCGGCGAGGAGGCCGCCTTCGCGGGCGATGGCGAAGGCCCGGTCGAAGTCGCGGGCCATACCGCGGCGCTCGTCGTTGGAGAGCCCGAAGCCGACGACGCCGCGGTCGGCGTAGCGGACGGCGAGGCGGGCGAGGGTGCGGGCGTCGAGGGGGTGCTTCATGCGGTTGGCGGCGATGAGGACCCGCATGCCGAGGCCGGTCTCGCGGGAGGCTGTGTCCACCGCGTCGAGGATGATCTCGACGGCCGGGATCATGCCGCCGAGGAGGGGGGCGTAGGAGGTGGGATCCACCTGGATCTCCAGCCAGCCGCTGCCGTCCCGTACGTCCTCCTCCGCGGCCTCGCGGACGAGGCGCTGGATGTCGTCGGGCTCGCGGAGGCACGAGCGGGCGGCGTCGTAGAGCCGCTGGAAGCGGAACCAGCCGCGCTCGTCGGTGGCGCGGAGCTTGGGCGGCTCGCCGGCGGTGAGGGCCTCCGGGAGCCGGACGCCGTACTTGTCGGCCAGCTCCAGGAGGGTCGATGGGCGCATCGAGCCGGTGAAGTGCAGGTGGAGGTGTGCCTTGGGCAGAAGCGTGAGATCGCGTGCGTGCTCCATTTGGCGATCCTGCCGTACCGCTGCGCTGGGCGGGAGGGGGTTTTACCTTTTGGGGGCTTGCCCGAACGTGCGCGCGGGGGGTCGGGCCGCTGCGCGGAGCCTCCCGGGCTCTGCCCGGCCCCGCGCCTCAAACGCCGGCGAGGCTGGAGTTGCCCTGCGGGCAATCCGGCCCCGCCGGGACTGGGCCGGGAACGCCTGAGCGGCGCCTTCCCGGTGGGGGAGGGCGCCGCTCAGGGCTGCTGCGGGCCGCGCCAGGCCTAGGCCTTGGCCTCCGCCAGGAGCTTCTGGATGCGGGAGACGCCCTCGACCAGGTCCTCGTCGCCCAGGGCGTAGGACAGGCGGAGGTAGCCGGGGGTGCCGAAGGCCTCGCCCGGGACGACCGCGACCTCGACCTCGTCGAGGATCAGGGCCGCGAGCTCGACGGAGGTCTGCGGGCGCTTGCCGCGGATCTCCTTGCCGAGGAGGTTCTTGACCGACGGGTACACGTAGAACGCGCCCTCGGGGGTCGGGCAGATGACGCCGTCGATCTCGTTCAGCATCCGCACGATGGTCTGGCGGCGGCGGTCGAACGCGGTGCGCATCTCGTGGACGGCGTCCAGGTTGCCGGAGACGGCGGCCAGCGCCGCTACCTGGGCCACGTTGGAGACGTTGGAGGTGGCGTGCGACTGCAGGTTGGTCGCGGCCTTCACGACGTCGCGGGGGCCGACGATCCAGCCCACGCGCCAGCCGGTCATCGCGTACGTCTTGGCGACGCCGTTGACGACGATGCACTTGTCGGCCAGCTCGGGGACGATCGCGGGCAGCGAGACGAACTTCGCGTCGCCGTAGACGAGGTGCTCGTAGATCTCGTCCGTGAGGACCCACAGGCCGTGCTCGACGGCCCAGCGGCCGATCGCCTCGGCGTCGGCCTCGGTGTAGACCGCGCCCGTCGGGTTGGACGGGGAGACGAAGAGGACGACCTTCGTGCGCTCGGTGCGGGCCGCTTCGAGCTGCTCGACGGAGACGCGGTAGCCGGTGGTCTCGTCGGCGACGACCTCGACCGGGACACCGCCGGCGAGACGGATGGACTCCGGGTAGGTGGTCCAGTACGGAGCCGGGACGATGACCTCGTCACCCGGGTCGAGGATGGCCGCGAAGGCCTCGTAGATCGCCTGCTTGCCACCGTTGGTCACCAGGACCTGCGACGCGTCGA
Source organism: Streptomyces sp. NPDC091371 (assembly GCF_040684275.1). Taxonomy (NCBI): domain Bacteria; kingdom Bacillati; phylum Actinomycetota; class Actinomycetes; order Kitasatosporales; family Streptomycetaceae; genus Streptomyces; species Streptomyces sp. NPDC091371. Next base: position 75,855 of record NZ_JBFBFP010000035.1, on the reverse strand, counting down.
CCTCGTAGCCCGAGTCGCGGAGCGTCTTGGCGGCGATTGCGGCCTTCAGCTCGGGCAGGCCGCCGGCCGGCGTGTAGCGGTGGTACTTGGGGTTGCGGCAGGCCTCGACCGCCGCCTCGACGATGTAGTCCGGGGTCGGGAAGTCGGGCTCGCCGGCACCGAAGCCGATCACCGGGCGCCCGGCGGCCTTGAGGGCCTTGGCCTTGGCGTCGACGGCGAGGGTGGCGGACTCGGAAATGGCGCCGATACGGGCGGAGACGCGGCGCTCGGAGGAAGGCGTTGCAGAGGTCATGCGGGCAATCGTCCCAGACGGCAAACAGGCGCCGCACACCGTTTCAGTTACCGGACCGGAGCATGGCCGGAGTGCCCACGGTCCGGTGCTGTTCGACGTCAGGGCGTGGTTCACGTACACTCACCTGTCGTTGGACCTCGCCGACCGCTGCAGAGCGTGAGCACTCCGTGCACTCGCCCGGATGCGGTAGGTTGGGGGACGCAAAGGGTCGTAGCTCAATTGGTAGAGCACTGGTCTCCAAAACCAGCGGTTGGGGGTTCGAGTCCCTCCGGCCCTGCTCCACACTCCTTTCTGGGACGTGTGTGCGCAGGTACGTACTTCGATGCAACGCCGTGCGGCGCAACCGGGCGCGGTACGGCCACGACCCGGATTCAGGTGAGAGACGTGACGGACGCCCTGGGCTCCATCGACATGCCTGACGCCGAGGACGAGACGCGCGAGAAGAAGACCCGCAAGGGCGGCAAGCGCGGCAAGAAGGGCCTCTTCGGCCGGCTCGCGCTGTTCTACCGCCAGATCGTCGCGGAACTCCGCAAGGTTGTTTGGCCCACTCGCAACCAGCTCACGACGTACACCACCGTGGTGATTGTCTTCGTGGTCATCATGATCGGTCTGGTGACCGTGATTGACTATGGGTTCCAGGAAGCCATCAAGTTCGTCTTCGGCTGATCCCCGCGGAGGGCGGCGCCTTGATGGGTGCCGCCCGTTTTCGCATGTTCCACCACCTTTTGTATCCAGGAAGAAGCAGCCACCGTGTCTGACCCGAACCTGAACGCGAGCCACGACTCCGTCGAGTCCGTCGAGGACGAGCTCGACATCGTCGAGGCGGCAGACGCTGTGGACCCCGATGAGGCCGAGCTCGCCGACGCCGAGGCGGGTGTCGCCGCCGAAGAGGCCGCGCTGCACGTCGAGGACGAGGTCGACGCCGAGGCTGAGGTCGAGGACGACGCCGAGGTCGAGCCGGCTGCCGACGACGCCGAGGAAGAGGGCGACGCCGAGGTCGAGGACGCAGCCGACGAGGAGGCCGAGGAGGCCGCCGAGGTCGAGCCCGCCGAGCCCGTCGACCCCATTCAGGCCCTGCGCGACGAGCTCCGCCTGCTCCCCGGCGAGTGGTACGTGATCCACACCTACGCGGGCTACGAGAAGCGCGTGAAGGCCAACCTGGAGCAGCGCGCCGTCTCGCTGAACGTCGAGGAGTTCATCTACCAGGCCGAGGTGCCCGAGGAAGAGATCGTCCAGATCAAGAACGGCGAGCGCAAGAACGTCCGGCAGAACAAGCTGCCCGGTTACGTTCTCGTCCGCATGGATCTGACGAACGAGTCCTGGGGTGTCGTCCGCAACACGCCCGGTGTCACCGGCTTCGTCGGCAACGCGTACGACCCGTACCCGCTGACCCTGGACGAGATCGTCAAGATGCTCGCGCCGGAGGCCAAGGAGAAGGCCGACAAGGCCGCTGCCGAGGCTGCCGGCCTGCCGGCTCCCGCCGTCAAGCGCACCATCGAGGTCCTGGACTTCGAGGTCGGCGACTCGGTCACCGTCACCGACGGTCCGTTCGCGACGCTGCAGGCGACGATCAACGAGATCAACCCGGACTCGAAGAAGGTCAAGGGTCTCGTCGAGATCTTCGGCCGCGAGACCCCGGTCGAGCTCAGCTTCGACCAGATCCAGAAGAACTGATCTTCTGGGCAAACAGCTTCCGGACAGGTCAGATCGCCTCTCGAAGGGCGGTCTGACCTGCTCGGTTTTTAGCCCCGCACCAATACCCGTTATCGTGGTGCGGTATGCCTCCATCCGGATGACCGGATGGGTGGCTGAAAACTCTCACTAGGACCCGGAGAGAGCAATGCCTCCCAAGAAGAAGAAGGTCACGGGGCTTATCAAGCTCCAGATCAAGGCCGGTGCGGCCAACCCGGCTCCGCCGGTCGGCCCCGCGCTCGGTCAGCACGGCGTCAACATCATGGAGTTCTGCAAGGCCTACAACGCCGCGACCGAGTCGCAGCGTGGCATGGTCGTGCCGGTGGAGATCACGGTCTACGAGGACCGCACCTTCACCTTCATCACCAAGACTCCGCCGGCCGCGCGCCTGATCCTCAAGGCCGCGGGCATCGAGAAGGGCTCCGGCGAGCCCCACAAGACCAAGGTCGCCAAGCTCACCGGCGCCCAGGTCCGCGAGATCGCCGAGCTGAAGATGCCCGACCTGAACGCCAACGACGTCGACGCCGCGATGAAGATCATCGCCGGCACCGCGCGTTCGATGGGCGTCACGGTCGAAGGCTGATCCAGCCACCCCCAGCACCACCAGTGGTAGGACCAAGCGCTGGTCCGCACCACGACTCCATGCCTGAAGCCAAAACACAGGAGCAGAAGTGAAGCGCAGCAAGACTCTCCGCGCTGCGGACGCCAAGGTCGACCGGGAGAAGCTGTACGCCCCGCTCGAGGCCGTCCGTCTCGCCAAGGAGACCTCCACGACCAAGTTCGACGGCACCGTCGAGGTCGCCTTCCGCCTGGGTGTCGACCCGCGCAAGGCCGACCAGATGGTCCGCGGCACCGTGAACCTCCCGCACGGCACCGGCAAGACCGCCCGGGTCCTGGTCTTCGCGACCGGTGACCGTGCTGCGGCCGCGGAAGCCGCCGGCGCCGACATTGTCGGCGACGACGAGCTCATCAACGAGATCGCCAAGGGCAACCGCCTCAACGAGTTCGACGCCGTTGTGGCCACCCCGGACCTCATGGGCAAGGTCGGCCGCCTCGGCCGCGTGCTCGGTCCCCGTGGCCTCATGCCGAACCCGAAGACCGGCACCGTCACGATGGACGTCGCGAAGGCTGTCACCGAGATCAAGGGTGGCAAGATCGAGTTCCGCGTCGACAAGCACTCGAACCTGCACTTCATCATCGGCAAGGTCTCCTTCTCCGATGACAAGCTGGTCGAGAACTACGGCGCGGCCCTGGACGAGATCCTTCGTCTGAAGCCGTCCGCCGCGAAGGGCCGCTACATCAAGAAGGCCGCCCTGAGCACCACCATGGGCCCCGGCATCCAGCTGGACCCGAACCGCACCCGGAACCTCCTCGTCGAGGAAGACCCGGCCGCGGTCTGAGCCTGAGCGCTCACTGCATGGCTGAACGGGCCCCTCGCCCCCCTTCACCGGGGTGGCGGGGGGCCCGTCGTCCGTGGGGGGACCGGGGGCTTCGGAGGGCCTCGGAGGCGATTTGCCTCGAACGGAACCCTTCGCGTACGCTTCACCAGAAGCCAAAGACCGCTGGTCGTTGCCGTGCCTGCAAGGGTGTGGTGGCCGAAGGATCCGTTGACTACGGACGACCCGCGCAGGTGACTGTGGAAAGTTCCCGGACTCTGTTCGGTTGAGCTACGCCCTGGCGCCTACGCCGGGGCGTTTTTGTTTGTCAGCCCCTTCTGAGCGGTCCTCATCACCCGGAAGGAGGCGAACGCACCATGCCGACGCCCAACAAGGCTGCATCGGTAGCCGAGCTCACGGACGCGTTCCAGAGCTCGAACGCCGCCGTGCTGACCGAGTACCGGGGTCTCACCGTCGCGCAGCTCAAGACGCTGCGTCGCTCCCTCGGTGAGAACGCCCAGTACGCCGTGGTGAAGAACACGCTGACCAAGATTGCGGCCAACCAGGCCGGGATCACCGCGCTGGACGAGCACTTCGCTGGTCCGACCGCGGTCGCCTTCATCACCGGTGACCCGGTGGAGTCGGCGAAGGCCCTGCGTGACTTCGCCAAGGAGAACCCGAACCTCATCATCAAGGCCGGTGTCCTTGACGGTAAGGCTCTCTCCGCCGACGACATCAAGAAGCTTGCGGACCTCGAGTCCCGCGAGGTTCTGCTCAGCAAGCTGGCCGGCGCGTTCAAGGGCAAGCAGTCTCAGGCTGCCTCGCTCTTCCAGGCGCTGCCGTCGAAGTTCGTCCGCACCGCGGAAGCGCTTCGCGTCAAGCTCGCCGAGCAGGGCGGTGCCGAGTAATTCGGCTCGCGCATTGATCCGCGCCGCCTAGTGCGCGGGTCGTAGCGGGCCGTTACGCCCGCCTCTATAGACACATCGGCACCTGCCGAATTAGTGGAAGGATCGCCCATCATGGCGAAGCTCTCTCAGGACGACCTCCTCGCCCAGTTCGAGGAGATGACCCTCATCGAGCTCTCCGAGTTCGTGAAGGCCTTCGAGGAGAAGTTCGACGTCACCGCCGCCGCGGCCGTCGCCGTTGCCGGTCCCGCCGCCGGTGGCCCCGCCGCCGAGGTCCCGGAGGAGAAGGACGAGTTCGACGTCATCCTCGCCGGCGCCGGTGACAAGAAGATCCAGGTCATCAAGGTCGTGCGCGAGCTGACCTCCCTGGGCCTGAAGGAGGCCAAGGACCTCGTTGACGGTGCCCCGAAGCCCGTCCTCGAGAAGGTCAACAAGGAGGCCGCTGACAAGGCCGCCGAGGCCCTCAAGGGTGCCGGTGCCTCCGTCGAGGTCAAGTAACACCTCTGGGGCCCTCTGAGGCCCCAGCCAAGGGCGATCACCCGTAAGGGTGGTCGCCCTTTGGCGTATCCGCAGTGCCTGACTTGCCCGTGCGTCGTTGGGGAGTAGGGTGATCATCGTTGCCCCGCAGCAGGGTCCGAAGATGATCCGCACGGAGCAGGGGGCCTTGACGAACGGGACCAGGCGCGCAATTCTCAGTCCCGTCGGCAGCTCGACCGCCTCGATCCGAGATCCGAGGCATGGATCGGCTTCGAAGAGGGCAGTACTGATACGCACTCTCTGTGCGAGGGTCGCGACGTTACGACATGGGGAAGGCCTGTTGCCGGTTTCCGGAAACCTGGTCTGGACATCAGTGAGCCGAGTGGCTACACTGACCCTTTGCGCTGCCTGTTAGCTGTCCCCTGCCCGTCGCCAGGGACATGCCCACGCTGAAGCACACTTGGTTGAACCGTCCTGACCTGGCCTTTTAGCCGGATCGGGGGGTTGGTCTTATGTGTCGGCTGGGACCGGTACGCGCGTAGTGAGTCCGAGCCCTCGGAAGGACCCCCTCTTGGCCGCCTCGCGCAACGCCTCGACCAATACGAACACCGGTGCCAGCACTGCCCCGCTGCGCATCTCCTTTGCAAAGATCAAGGAGCCGCTCGAGGTTCCGAACCTCCTGGCGCTGCAGACCGAGAGCTTTGACTGGCTGCTCGGCAATGCCGCCTGGAAGTCTCGCGTCGAGTCGGCGCTTGAGAGTGGACAGGACGTCCCCACCAAGTCCGGTCTGGAAGAGATCTTCGAGGAGATCTCGCCGATCGAGGACTTCTCCGGGTCGATGTCGCTGACCTTCCGCGACCACCGTTTCGAGCCGGCGAAGAACTCCGTCGACGAGTGCAAGGAGCGCGACTTCACGTACGCGGCTCCGCTGTTCGTCACGGCCGAGTTCACGAACAACGAGACCGGAGAGATCAAGTCTCAGACGGTCTTCATGGGCGACTTCCCGCTCATGACCAACAAGGGCACCTTCGTCATCAACGGCACCGAGCGTGTCGTCGTGTCGCAGCTTGTCCGTTCCCCTGGTGTCTACTTCGACTCCTCCATCGACAAGACGTCCGACAAGGACATCTTCTCCGCCAAGATCATCCCCTCCCGGGGTGCCTGGCTGGAGATGGAGATCGACAAGCGCGACATGGTCGGTGTCCGCATCGACCGCAAGCGCAAGCAGTCCGTCACCGTCCTCCTGAAGGCTCTCGGCTGGACCACCGAGCAGATCCTCGAGGAGTTCGGCGAGTACGAGTCCATGCGCGCCACCCTGGAGAAGGACCACACCCAGGGTCAGGACGACGCGCTGCTCGACATCTACCGCAAGCTGCGCCCGGGCGAGCCGCCGACCCGTGAGGCCGCTCAGACGCTGCTCGAGAACCTCTACTTCAACCCCAAGCGCTACGACCTCGCGAAGGTCGGCCGCTACAAGGTGAACAAGAAGCTCGGCGCCGACGAGCCCCTCGACGCCGGTGTGCTCACCACCGACGACGTCATCGCGACGATCAAGTACCTGGTCAAGCTGCACGCCGGCGAGACCGAGACGACCGGCGAGTCCGGCCGTTCGATCGTGGTCGAGACCGATGACATCGACCACTTCGGCAACCGTCGTCTGCGCAACGTCGGCGAGCTCATCCAGAACCAGGTCCGCACGGGTCTGGCTCGTATGGAGCGCGTCGTGCGCGAGCGCATGACCACCCAGGACGTCGAGGCGATCACGCCGCAGACCCTGATCAACATCCGGCCGGTCGTCGCCTCCATCAAGGAGTTCTTCGGCACCAGCCAGCTGTCGCAGTTCATGGACCAGAACAACCCGCTGTCGGGTCTGACGCACAAGCGTCGTCTCTCGGCTCTGGGTCCCGGTGGTCTGTCCCGTGAGCGGGCCGGCTTCGAGGTCCGTGACGTTCACCCGTCGCACTACGGCCGCATGTGCCCGATCGAGACCCCTGAAGGCCCGAACATCGGTCTGATCGGCTCGCTCGCGTCCTACGGTCGCGTCAACGCGTTCGGTTTCGTCGAGACCCCGTACCGCAAGGTCGTCGACGGCGTCGTCACCGACGAGGTCGACTACCTGACCGCCGACGAGGAAGACCGCTTCGTCATCGCCCAGGCGAACGCCGCCCTGAACGATGAGATGCGCTTCACCGAGAACCGCGTCCTGGTTCGCCGTCGTGGTGGCGAGATCGACTACATCGCCGGCGACGACGTCGACTACATGGACGTCTCCCCGCGCCAGATGGTGTCCGTCGCGACCGCGATGATCCCCTTCCTCGAGCACGACGACGCCAACCGTGCCCTCATGGGTGCGAACATGATGCGCCAGGCCGTTCCGCTCATCAAGGCGGAGGCCCCGCTCGTCGGCACCGGCATGGAGTACCGCTGTGCGGTCGACGCCGGTGACTCGATCCGTGCGGAGAAGGACGGTGTCGTCCAGGAGGTCTCGGCCGACTACATCACCGTCGCCAACGACGACGGCACGTACACCACGTACCGCGTCGCGAAGTTCTCCCGCTCGAACCAGGGCACCTCGGTCAACCAGAAGGTGATCGTCAACGAGGGCGACCGCATCGTCGAGTCGCAGGTCCTCGCCGACGGCCCGGCGACCGAAGAGGGCGAGATGGCCCTCGGCAAGAACCTGCTCGTCGCGTTCATGCCGTGGGAAGGCCACAACTACGAGGACGCGATCATCCTGTCGCAGCGCCTCGTGCAGGACGACGTCCTCTCCTCGATCCACATCGAGGAGCACGAGGTCGACGCCCGTGACACCAAGCTCGGCCCCGAGGAGATCACCCGGGACATCCCGAACGTCTCCGAGGAGGTCCTCGCGGACCTCGACGAGCGCGGCATCATCCGCATCGGTGCGGACGTCGTCGCCGGCGACATCCTGGTCGGCAAGGTCACGCCCAAGGGTGAGACCGAGCTGACCCCGGAGGAGCGCCTGCTCCGCGCGATCTTCGGTGAGAAGGCCCGCGAGGTGCGTGACACCTCGCTGAAGGTCCCTCACGGTGAGATCGGCAAGGTCATCGGCGTCCGCGTCTTCGACCGCGAGGAGGGCGACGAGCTTCCCCCGGGCGTGAACCAGCTGGTCCGCGTCTACGTCGCCCAGAAGCGCAAGATCACCGACGGTGACAAGCTCGCCGGCCGCCACGGCAACAAGGGTGTCATCTCCAAGATCCTTCCGATCGAGGACATGCCCTTCCTTGAGGACGGCACGCCGGTCGACATCATCCTGAACCCGCTGGGTGTCCCGTCCCGAATGAACCCGGGACAGGTCCTGGAGATCCACCTCGGCTGGCTCGCCAGCCGCGGCTGGGACGTCTCGGGCCTCGCGGACGAGTGGGCGCAGCGCCTCCAGGCGATCGGCGCCGACCAGGTCGCCCCCGGCACCAACGTCGCCACCCCCGTCTTCGACGGTGCGCGTGAGGACGAGCTGGCCGGCCTGCTCCAGCACACCATCCCGAACCGCGACGGCGAGCGCATGGTGCTCCCGACCGGTAAGGCGCGCCTGTTCGACGGCCGCTCCGGCGAGCCGTTCCCGGACCCGATCTCGGTCGGGTACATGTACATCCTCAAGCTGCACCACCTGGTCGACGACAAGCTCCACGCCCGTTCGACCGGTCCGTACTCGATGATCACGCAGCAGCCGCTGGGTGGTAAGGCGCAGTTCGGTGGTCAGCGCTTCGGTGAGATGGAGGTGTGGGCGCTTGAGGCATACGGCGCCGCTTACGCGCTCCAGGAACTCCTGACGATCAAGTCCGACGACGTGACCGGCCGCGTGAAGGTCTACGAGGCCATCGTCAAGGGCGAGAACATCCCCGAGCCGGGCATTCCCGAGTCCTTCAAGGTGCTCATCAAGGAAATGCAGTCGCTCTGCCTCAACGTGGAGGTGCTGTCCTCGGACGGCATGTCCATCGAGATGCGCGACACCGACGAGGACGTCTTCCGCGCGGCGGAGGAGCTCGGTATCGACCTGTCCCGGCGCGAGCCGAGCAGCGTCGAAGAGGTCTGACGGGCCTGGCCGGGGGATCCGAGTGATCCCCCGGCCGCCCCGGGACCGTTCAGACCATGATTGAGACTCGACCCCGAAAGAGGGATTGACGCACAGTGCTCGACGTCAACTTCTTCGACGAGCTGCGGATCGGCCTTGCCACCGCGGACGACATCCGAACCTGGTCGCACGGCGAGGTCAAGAAGCCGGAGACCATCAACTACCGCACCCTCAAGCCCGAGAAGGACGGACTCTTCTGCGAGAAGATCTTCGGTCCTACCCGGGACTGGGAGTGCTACTGCGGCAAGTACAAGCGTGTCCGCTTCAAGGGCATCATCTGTGAGCGTTGTGGCGTCGAAGTCACGCGCGCCAAGGTGCGCCGCGAGCGGATGGGCCACATCGAGCTTGCCGCTCCCGTCACCCACATCTGGTACTTCAAGGGCGTCCCGTCGCGCCTTGGCTACCTGCTGGACCTCGCGCCGAAGGACCTCGAGAAGGTCATCTACTTCGCCGCGTACATGATCACGTTCGTCGACGACGAGCGCCGTCAGCGCGACCTGCCGTCGCTGGAGGCCCACGTCTCCGTCGAGCGCCAGCAGATCGAGAACCGCCGTGACGCGGACCTCGAAGGCCGTGCCAAGAAGCTCGAGAGCGACCTGGCCGAGCTCGAGGCCGAGGGTGCGAAGGCCGACGTGCGCCGCAAGGTGCGCGAAGGTGCCGAGCGCGAGATGAAGCAGCTCCGCGACCGCGCCCAGCGCGAGATCGACCGCCTCGACGAGGTGTGGGCCCGCTTCAAGAACCTCAAGGTCCAGGACCTGGAGGGCGACGAGCTCCTGTACCGCGAGCTGCGTGACCGCTTCGGCACGTACTTCGACGGCTGCATGGGCGCCGCCGCGCTGCAGAAGCGTCTCGAGTCCTTCGACCTGGAGGAGGAGGCCGAGCGCCTCCGCGAGATCATCCGTACCGGCAAGGGCCAGAAGAAGACCCGTGCGCTCAAGCGCCTCAAGGTCGTCTCCGCGTTCCTGCAGACCAGCAACAAGCCCAAGGGCATGGTTCTGGACTGCGTCCCGGTCATCCCGCCGGACCTCCGTCCGATGGTGCAGCTCGACGGTGGCCGCTTCGCGACCTCCGACCTGAACGACCTGTACCGCCGTGTGATCAACCGCAACAACCGCCTGAAGCGCCTTCTCGACCTCGGTGCCCCCGAGATCATCGTGAACAACGAGAAGCGCATGCTCCAGGAGGCCGTCGACGCCCTCTTCGACAACGGTCGTCGTGGTCGCCCGGTGACCGGTCCCGGCAACCGTCCCCTGAAGTCCCTCAGCGACATGCTGAAGGGCAAGCAGGGTCGATTCCGTCAGAACCTTCTCGGCAAGCGCGTGGACTACTCCGCGCGTTCCGTGATCGTCGTCGGTCCCCAGCTGAAGCTGCACCAGTGTGGTCTGCCGAAGGCCATGGCGCTGGAGCTCTTCAAGCCGTTCGTGATGAAGCGCCTGGTCGACCTGAACCACGCGCAGAACATCAAGTCGGCGAAGCGCATGGTCGAGCGCGGCCGCACGGTCGTGTACGACGTGCTCGAAGAGGTCATCGCCGAGCACCCGGTTCTGCTGAACCGTGCGCCCACGCTGCACCGCCTCGGCATCCAGGCCTTCGAGCCCCAGCTGGTCGAAGGCAAGGCCATCCAGATCCACCCGCTCGTCTGCACCGCGTTCAACGCGGACTTCGACGGTGACCAGATGGCCGTGCACCTGCCGCTCTCCGCGGAGGCGCAGGCCGAGGCCCGCATCCTGATGCTGTCCTCGAACAACATCCTCAAGCCCGCCGACGGCCGTCCGGTCACGATGCCGACGCAGGACATGGTCCTGGGTCTGTTCTTCCTGACCACCGACGGTGAGCTCCGTGACACCAAGGGCGAGGGCCGCGCGTTCGGCTCCACGGCCGAGGCGACCATGGCGTTCGACAACGGCGAGCTGGCGCTCCAGTCGTCCGTCGACATCCGCTTCCCGGTGGGCACCATCCCGCCGCGCGGCTGGGTGGCGCCGGTCGCCGAGGAGGGCGAGCAGGAGTTCCAGCCGGGCGACAGCTTCCGTCTGAAGACCACCCTGGGCCGCGCGCTCTTCAACGAGCTGCTGCCCGAGGACTACCCGTTCGTCGACTACTCGGTGGGCAAGAAGCAGCTCTCCGAGATCGTCAACGACCTGGCGGAGCGCTACCCCAAGGTCATCGTGGCGGCGACGCTCGACAACCTGAAGGCGGCCGGCTTCCACTGGGCGACCCGTTCGGGCGTCACCGTGGCCATCTCCGACGTCGTCGTGCCCGAGGCCAAGAAGGCCATCGTCAAGGGCTACGAGGAGCAGGACGAGAAGGTCCAGAAGCAGTACGAGCGCGGTCTGATCACCAAGGACGAGCGCACGCAGGAGCTCATCGCGATCTGGACCAAGGCGACCAACGAGGTTGCCGAGGCGATGAACGCGAACTTCCCCAAGACGAACCCCATCTTCATGATGGTTGACTCGGGTGCCCGAGGAAACATGATGCAGATGCGACAGATCGCCGGTATGCGTGGTCTGGTGTCGAACGCGAAGAACGAGACCATCCCGCGTCCGATCAAGGCGTCCTTCCGTGAGGGCCTCACCGTTCTGGAGTACTTCATCTCCACGCACGGTGCCCGTAAGGGTCTCGCTGACACCGCCCTGCGTACCGCCGACTCGGGTTACCTGACCCGTCGTCTGGTGGACGTCTCGCAGGACGTGATCATCCGCGAGGAGGACTGCGGCACCGAGCGCGGCCTGAAGCTGAAGATCGCCGTTCGCGGCGAGGACGGCGTGCTGCGCAAGGCCGACGACGTCGAGACCTCGATCTACGCCCGCATGCTGGCCGAGGACGTCGTCATCGACGGCAAGGTCATCGCGCCGGCCAACGTCGACCTCGGTGACGTGCTCATCGACGCCCTGGTCGCCAACGGCGTCGAGGAGGTCAAGACCCGCTCGGTCCTGACCTGTGAGTCCGCGGTCGGCACCTGTGCCTTCTGCTACGGACGCTCGCTCGCCACCGGCAAGCTGGTCGACATCGGTGAGGCGGTCGGCATCATCGCCGCCCAGTCCATCGGTGAGCCCGGTACCCAGCTGACGATGCGTACCTTCCACACCGGTGGTGTGGCCGGTGACGACATCACGCAGGGTCTGCCGCGTGTCGTCGAGCTCTTCGAGGCCCGTACCCCGAAGGGTGTCGCCCCGATCTCCGAGGCCGCCGGCCGCGTGCGGATCGAGGAGACCGAGAAGACGAAGAAGATCGTCATCACGCCCGACGACGGCAGCGACGAGACGGCGTTCCCGATCTCGAAGCGCGCCAAGGTCATCGTGCACGAGGGCGACCACGTCGAGGTGGGCCAGAAGCTCACCATGGGTGCCACCAACCCGCACGACGTGCTGCGCATCCTCGGCCAGCGTGCCGTCCAGGTCCACCTGGTCGGCGAAGTCCAGAAGGTCTACAACTCGCAGGGCGTGTCGATCCACGACAAGCACATCGAGATCATCATCCGGCAGATGCTGCGCCGCGTGACGATCATCGAGTCCGGCGACGCGGAGCTCCTGCCGGGCGAGCTGGTCGAGCGGTCGAAGTTCGAGACCGAGAACCGTCGTGTGGTCACCGAGGGCGGTCACCCCGCCTCCGGCCGTCCGCAGCTGATGGGTATCACCAAGGCCTCGCTCGCAACCGAGTCGTGGCTGTCGGCGGCCTCCTTCCAGGAGACGACCAGGGTCCTGACGGACGCGGCGATCAACGCCAAGTCCGACTCCCTGATCGGCCTCAAGGAGAACGTCATCATCGGTAAGCTCATCCCGGCCGGTACGGGCCTCGCCCGCTACCGCAACATCCGGGTGGAGCCCACCGAGGAGGCGAAGGCCGCGATGTACTCGGCCGTCGGCTACGACGACATCGACTACTCGCCCTTCGGCACCGGCTCCGGCCAGGCTGTCCCGCTGGAGGACTACGACTACGGCCCCTACAACGGCTGAGTCGGATACAGGCAGTAACCGCAGGGCGGTCACCCGAGAGGGTGGCCGCCCTGAGGCGTTCCTACCGCCCGGTGGGCTGGAGGTACGGCTGGAGGTGGTGCAGCCGGGTCCGGTGGTCGGGGTGCGTGGACAGCAGCCGGGAGAGCGTGCCGGGCTCGGTGAACGGCTTCCCGGTCGCGGCGAGCACGGCCTGCTTCTCGTGCTCCTCCGCCGCCATCACCCCGTGCAGCATCTGGGCGAGCATCGGCGCGAAGCCGAGTACGGCGGCGTGTTCGTCGGCGCGGAGCTCGGCCTTCCGGCCCACGGCCGCCGTCAGGTAGGGCATCACGAGCAGGATCAGCGGGAGCCCGTACGTCGCGGTGATGGTCGCGAGGCTGATCACGGCGACGACGATGATCAGGACGCCGGCGGCCAGGTACGAGAAGAAGCTGGTGACGCTGATGAGGACGAGGGTCACCGCCCGGATCACCTGCCAGGCGATCCGGCCGGGCAGGGAGTACCACCAGCCCAGCAGGCCGGACCAGGCGTGGCCGCCGGTGTGGTGGCCCAGCTCGTGCGCGAGTACGGCGGCCAGCTGGGCCCGGGGCAGCTTGTCCAGGGCGTAGCGGGTGACGCCGACGATGTGGCCGGCGGCCGCGTACGCGTTGAGGTGTTCGCTGTCCTCGATCCACAGCTCGTAGCGGCTGCCGTCGACCCCGGCGCGGGCCGTGACCTCGCGCCAGACCGGGGTGAGCGCGGCCAGCTCGTGGGGGAGCGGGCGGTGCAGGCGCAGCAGGTGCCGGGCGAAGAAGTCCTCGCTGGGGCGGTGGAAGACGAGGGCGCCGGAGGCCACCCAGAGGAGGGTGGGGATCCAGTAGGGCAGGCCGGTCAGGGCCTCCAGGATGGTGGCGACCAGCAGCACCACGATCAGGCTCATGAGGAACCCGGGGACGTGCAGGGCGAGCTGCCCGAACGCGGTGGCGTCGGTGCCCCTTTGGTTGGCCTTGAGGTGGACGCGGGTGCCGGGGGCGATCTGGTACTCGAGGTCGTCGACCGGCCCCTGCGGGGGCGCTGCCGCGGGGTGGGCCTGCGGGTAGGCGTGGCCTTGCTGCGGGGCCTGCGGGGCCAGCGGGTAGGCGGGGGGCTGGGGCTGGGGCTGGGCCGCCGGGTAGGCCGGGGCTTGGGGCGCGGGCGGCTGGGGTGCCGGGTAGGCGGGGGCCTGGGGCGCGAACTGGGGGGACTGCGGGTAGGCCGGGGCCTGCGGGGACTGGGGGTACTGCGGGTACTGGGAGGGCTGCGGGTAGGTCGGCGGCTGCGGGTCCTGCGGTAACGGCGCGCTCTGCGGGTGGGGCGGGGGCTGCTGGGTCTGCGGGTACGCCGGGTACCGGGGAGGCTGCGGGGTCTGCGGGGTCTGCGGGTACTGGGGAGGCTGCGGGGTCTGCGGGGGCTGCCCGGGGGGACCCGGTGGGGTCTGGGGGTACTCGGGGTACTCCGGTTCGGGTGGCTGGTTCACGGTGATCCTTCGGTGTCTGGGGACGTCAGCCGATGAGCAGGGCGGTGGGGAGCAGGACCGCGCCCGCGCAGAAGGCGAGCAGGCCGGTCCTGATCCACTGATGCTTGCGGGCGGCGATCACGCTGTTCTCCGCGATCGCCGCCCTGAGCGAGGCGGCGGGGTCGCGGTCGGTGTCGGCGAGGGCCTCGGCGAGCCGCCCCTGGCGGACGGCCGACCGGATGTCGCCGAAGTACGAGAGCGGGGAGCCCGGCTGCCACTCGGCCGAGCCGTACCGGGGGAGCACCGCCAGCAGCAGGGCGGGCAGGGCCAGCGCGAGCGCGACGGCCCCCGTCCACCACACGGCCGCGGCCGCCGTGGAGAGGTCCCCGGGCCGCCAGCCCTTGCCGGCCAGCAGGCCGCTGACCACCCCGGCCGTCATGCCGAGGGCGGCGACCAGTACCGAGGCCTTGCTGTCCGCCCGGGCTATTTCGGCGCGCAGGTCGGCGAGGAGCCGGGTGGCGGCCTCGCCGCCGGGCGGGGGCGGAGGCGCGGTCGGGGTGGTCGTCACTGCTGCTCCGTCCCGTCAGCCCCGGGCTCGGTCCTGGACTCCGGCCCCGGCTCCGGTGCGGGCCCCTGGAAGGGCACCGCCCCGTAACCGGGCGGCGGCTCCCACTGCGCGAAGGTCGGCGGCGGCCCTGCGGGGGCGCCGGCGGGCTGGGCCGGTGCGGGCTGGCCGGGCGGCTGCGGGGGTGCGGCGTACGGGGCGTAGGGGGTGTGGCCGGGGTCGTACGGGGCCTGGGGAGCGGTCGGGCCCGGGGTGGGGGCTCCCGGGGGCTGGGTCGGGGCGGGCTGGCCGGGGGGCTGTGGGGACGCGGCGTACGGGGCCTGGGATGCGGGGGTTTCGGCGGGAGGGCCGTACGGGGTGTGGGGAATGGTCGGTCCCGGGGTGGGTTGGCCGGGGGGCTGGTGGGGCGCGGCGTACGGGGTCTGGGCGGGAGCGCCGTACGGGGGCTGGGGGGCGCCCGGGATGGCGGGGGTGGGCTGGGCTTCGTACGGAGGGGGCGGGTCGTGGGGGACGCCGGGGAGGCGCTGGTTGAGGATGTCGTTGACCGCTCGGAGGGCGAGTTGTTTGGGGCCCTCCAGCTCGTGGCGTTCGGCGCCGCCGTCGGTGAGGAGCTGGCCGACCAGCTGCATCTGGTCCCGGATCAGCTGGAGCTGGTCCTCCCGCATGGTCCGCATGACCAGCGCGGAGTCCTCGGGGTGCTGCGCCAGGTGCATGGCCCACGCGTGCACCCCGCCCTGCTGGAGGTGCCACTGGTAGAAGGCGATCTTCTCCGCCTCCACCCGCTGGAGCTCCGCCTGCTGGCGGCTCAGCTCGATGCGCTGCTGGTGCTGCCACTGCTGCTGCTGGAGGGCGAGTTCGTGCTGCGCGCCGCCGTAGGCCATGGCGCGGCCCGCTGTCAGCGCGTCCTGCTGCCGGGCGCGCTCGTCGAGCCGTACGTCGTAGGCCATGCCGAGCTCCTCGGTGAGGATGTTCTCGGTGCTGTCGTGCCGGATGGCCTGGAGGCGCAGCTGGTGGTCGATGTTCTCCTGGTCGCGGCGCAGCCGCACGGTCCAGGTGGTGTGGATGCCGTTCTCGGAGCCGAGCGGGGTGGCGGCGGGGAGGACCCGTAAGAGTTCGGCTTCGGCGTCGGCGCTCTGCGCGATGCCGAAGCCGCGGGCCACCGGCCGGGCGGTCCGCTCCAGTTCGCCGAGCAGCAGCCGCGGGACGTCGCGGTGGCCGCCCGCCACGAAGCGGGCCGGGTCCTCGACACGCCAGTTGATCTCCACGGCCACCGTGAACTCGTAGGCGTCGTTGTCGCTGGGGAGCCGTATGTCGGCGGCGACGTGGTGGACGCGCATGTCGACCTCGTACGCCGCCGTGTATCCGCGGGTGTTGCCGGGGCGGTCGGGCGGGAGGAAGGCGACGTACCCGCCCTTGGTCGTGGCGAAGACGAGCGCGTGGTCGACGCGGGACTGGAGCTTGCGGAACACCTCGAAGCGCCCGCCGAGCTGCTGCACGCTGATCACCGGGTCGATCAGCTGCGTGTGCCGGCCGGCGGGCTGCTCCCACTGGACGAATCTGCGGGGATCGGACATGACGCGGGTTCTCCTCGGTTCAGTGGTGCGGCAGAACGGTCAGCAGGCGTGCGGCGACGGCGGGTACCTCGCCGTGCAGCCGGGAGCGCAGCAGGTGGGCCAGTCGGCTGCGTTCGTTGTCGGTGGCGACCAGGGCGGGGAGCAGGGCGGCGAGCGCCCATTCGGTGTCGCGGTCGCGGTCGGCGGCCGCCACCCAGCCGTGCAGCAGGTCGAGGGCGGGCTGGTTGCCGGGGCCGTCGAGGGCGGCCCGCCACAGGGTGGCGATGCCCCGGGAGGAGGAGGGCCGGTCGGTGGCGGCCCGCGCGTACCAGGCCAGGACCAGCGGGCGGCCGTACGGTTCGTCGTCCTCGGTGTGCGCGCAGGCGCGCAGGAAGCCGTCGAGGGTCAGGTCGCGGACGGCGCCCAGGTCCTCGGGCAGGGTGCGCAGCAGTTCGTCGAGGACGGCGTCGCGGGCGTCGGAGAGCAGCATCAGTTCGACGGACTGGGCGAGTTCGCCGCGCATGGCCGGATCGTCGCCGCCGGGTGCGCGGACGGCCGAGCGCAGGGCGGTGATCGTCTCCACGGGCCGTTCGTCGCCGATCAGGCCGTGGACGCGGATCGCGGCCCAGCGCAGGTGCGGGGGCCCGCCGGTGTCGGCGCACCAGCGGTCGATGATCCGCGGGATGTTCGGGGTGCCGACGAAGTGGGCGAGCGCGAGGGCGTTGACTGCGCCGATGCGCAGCCACGGGCGGTCGGAGCGGGCCCAGTCCTCGATGACCAGGGCCATCGCGGAGGGCAGGTCGTGCAGGGCGAGGAGGGCGGCGGTGGAGGCGGCCCGGGTGCGTACGAAGGACCGTCCGTCGGCGGCGAGCAGTTTCAGCCAGCCGACCAGGGCGGGCCGGGCGGAGGGGTGTCCGGTCCACACCTCGCGGAGCAGGACGGCGGCGGCGCGGTCGTCCGCGAACCGGGCCATGGACTGGGTGACCGGGCCCCACTCGGTCTGCTCCTCCTGCGGGTAGCGGACGGCGCGGGCCAGCTGGAGGCGCTTGGCGGGGTTGGTGCCGAAGACGGGGACCGCGGGCGGCCGGTCCGGGTCCTCGGTGTGCTGCAGGAGCCCGAACAGGAGGTCGCTGAGCTCCGCGGTGAGGGCGTACGGGCCCCGGTGGAAGGCGGCGAGGGCCACGAGGAAGGCCTTGTCGCGCAGGTCCAGGGTGCCGTCGCCGTCCTCGAACCAGTCCTGGATCTGGAGTTCCAGGGCGCCCTGGGAGAAGTACTCGACCTCCGTGGGGTCACCGCCGTGCCGGGAGTAGCGGCCCAGGGCGATCGCGAACCGGGCGGCCTCCCGCAGCTGGTGGTGGTGGCCCAGGAAGGTGGTGACGGCGGGCAGGGACAGCAGCCGGTCCACCTCGGCGCCGTCGGTCACCACAGCGGAGAGGGAGGAGTGCAGGACGGCCTCGATGGCGGGGGGCTGCCACGGCCGGCCGTCGATGCCGTCGAGGTGGGCGTACGGGTCGGCGGTGATGACCAGGAGGCCGTGCTCGCCGAGCTCGTCGCGGGCGGCCAGCAGGTCCGTGTCGCGCAGCGGCCGGCCGCGTTCGGTGATCGGGTCGAGCAGGACGTATCCGCGGGCCGTCTCGCCCGTGAGCCGGCCGGCGAGCCGGTCGGGGGAGGTGCCGCGGTCCAGGGCGTGGACGGACGCGACGCCCAGGCGGTGCAGCAGCATGAGGGCGGCGGTACGGCGGCCCGTGAAGCGGGGTCCGGTCAGGACGAGGACGCGCTCCTTGCGGAGCCGGCCGAGCAGGTCCTCGAAGTTGCTGCCGGTGTCGACGAACACCTCGTCGAGGTGGGTGAGGGTGGCCCGGGGGATCTCGCCCGCGGCGTGCGTGGTGCCGGGGCCGCCGGCGTGGAAGTTGAAGGTGTTGCCCTGGAAGGCGCCGCCGCTGATGCCGTGGGTGGAGCCGCCCGCGAAGGTGCCGCCGGAGACGCCGCCGCGCATGGTCTCGGGGATGCCGCGCAGCAGGTCGCGGCGGGCGTCGTAGGCGTTCTGGGGCGAGGGCTCCTCGGAGGCGCCCGCGGCCGCGGCGGCCGGCGCGGCGGGGGTCTCCGGCTGGTCCTGGCCGTCGGGGTGCTCGGGGGCGTGCGCGGTATCCGTTCGCGGCGGCGACGGTCACCTTGGTCCAGCCGTGCAGGACCAGCAGGATGTGCGAGGAGGGTTCGTGCTGGTGGATCAGCGGGTCGCGCGGCGCGAACTCCATGGTGCGGCCGAGCGCGCGTAACGCGGTGCTGTCCTCCTGCTCCAGCCGGGCCAGGAAGGGGACGCGGTCGTCCAGCCCTCCGTCGCCGGGGAGGTTCTCCAAAGGCATGCGGTCCCCCAGATCCGTCCGGGCGGTCAATGTAGCGACCGGGGGCGGGGCGCTGCCCGGGAACCGCAGGATTGACCACGGACGATCACCCAGCGTGCGGCGGGCCTGGGCGGAAAGTGGCCGGAAACCGTACGGAAGGCCGGGCGGGACACGCCCTACCGGGCCGGGGCCTTGCGGGCTGAGACCCTACCGGGCCGGGTTCGCGCGGCGGCGGTGCAGGCGGCCCGCGATCGTGACGGAGGCCAGGGTCAGCAGGGCGAGGGCGCCGCCGGCCAGGCCGGGGGTCAGGCCCTTCGGGGTGAAGGTGCAGGAGAGCTTCGTGGTGCCCGCGGGGAGGTCCAGGGAGACCAGCCCGTGGAAGTCGCGGATCGGGGCCGAGCACTGCCAGCCGGGGACGTTCGTCATCGCCAGGACGGCGGTGCCGCTGCTGCCCTGGGGGAGGGTCGCCGTGATCGTGTGGCCGCCCGTGTCGACCCCGGTCGCTCCGGTGGTGGTGAGCCGGCTGACGGTCCGGTCGAGGGCCGCGCGGTTCAGGCAGCCCAGGGGGTGGGAGCCGGCCGTGGCGTCCTTGGTCTTCGTGTCCACCGTGATGCCGAGCTTGCCGGAGGCGGGGACCGGGCCGAGGGGGATGACCCCGGTCATCTGGTCTTCCAGGGTCTTCCCGGTGCCGTTGGCGGTGAGGGTGCCGTAGAGGTCGGGGGAGTACCAGAAGGCCTCGGAGCCGGGGGTGCACTGGGCTTCGTACGTCTGGGTCTGCGGGCTGCCGCCGCGGGTGACCTCGGGGACCTGGTAGACGGTGGCGCCGAGGACGTTCTCCTGGCGGGCGAAGACGCTGTCCGCCGGATTGGGTGAGGCGTAGGGGGCGGTGCGCACCGTGACCAGCGGGGGAGCGGGGAAGGTGGAGCCCGTCCAGGAGTTCGGGGCGGTCCCGGGGCGGACGCGGGCGCCGATGGAGAAGATCGCGTCGAGCACCGGGTTGTCGGCGCCGAAGAAGGTCCGGCCGTCGTTCTTGAAGCCGTAGCCGAGGGGTTCGAGGGCCTGGTACGTGGCCTCGGGGAGGTAGCTGCTGTAGTACTGCGGGCCCTCCGCCCGGAGGGCGAGGGCGTCGTTGTACGAGGTCTGCGGCGCGCCCGAGTCGGTCCGGTAGGCGGGCCACCCGTCCACGTCGCGGACGGCGTCGAAGTGGTTGTTGATCGACTCGTTCGAGGTGGCGACGGGCTTCGCCCAGCGCTCGCGGGCGCGGCGGGAGTCCGCGTTGACGGCGGCCGCCGCGGACTCGGCGAAGACCACGCCGACCATCAGGACTGCGGCCACCGGGACCAGGTGGCGGCGCTTCTCGCCGAGCGCGAGCAGCACCAGGGCCAGGAGGGAGACCGCGCCGCCGCCCAGGACGGCGGGCCAGGTCCAGCCGCCGAAGTCGTCGGTGCGGCGCAGCACGAAGGCGGCCAGCACCAGCAGGGCGGCGACCAGGGCCAGGTGCAGGGGGCGCGGCCGGTTGGCCAGGGCCAGCCAGGCGACGATCACCACCATGCCGCTGAAGACGAAGGCCTCGCGGTACGGGTTGCCGTTCGGGACGGCCAGGCCGTGCCACGCGTACTGGGTGGGCGGGAACTGGAACGAGACGAGTACGAGGACCGTCGCCGCCGCCCAGACCAGGCGGGTCTTCATCGCGATGCGCGTGTTCAGGAGGAAGGAGCCGGCCAGGATCAGGCCGAGCGAGGCGATGTACAGGCGGGGCCGGCCGCCCCACAGGTGGGTCGCCGGGAGCATGCCGGAGAGGAAGATCTCGATCCGGACCGGGTCGAAGGCGCCGGCCTTGGTGGGCTGCGCGGAGCCGCTGGAGAGGAACGACGGGAGCAGGAGCGGGAGGGTGAGCAGGATGCCCGTCGCCGCGGCGGTTGCGGCCCGCCACAGGGCGCGCAGTCGCTGGGCTCCCGTCATGTCGCGGGTGATCAGGCGGATGGCCAGCAGGACGCAGGCGGCCATCGTCGCCATCATCGCGGTGTAGAAGTTCCCGAACCAGGCGAGCCCGACGAGCAGGGCTACGCCCGGCCAGCGGCGCTCCTCCAGGCACCACTCGACGGCGATGCCGAGCATGGGCAGCGCCACCAGGCCCCACAGCCACATCGGGATGTAGGAGGCGTCGCTGAGCGCCCACCCGCACAGGCCGTACGTGGCTCCGAGCACGCCCCGCTGCCACCACGGGCCGGGCTGCAGTTTGCCGAGGTAGACCGCCATCAGGGCGGCGGCGGTGCCCATCGTCAGCGGCGTCATCGCGAAGACGGCCAGGTCGACGTGGGCCCGGGGGACGAGGACGGTCAGCCAGGAGAAGGGGTTGCCGAGGTACGTGTAGTAGTCGGACAGGAACTGCTGGCCGAAGCCGCCCCGCCAGGTGAAGAGCACGTCACCGGCGGCCTGGCCGTGGACCAGGTCCCACAGCGCCCGGTGGAAGGGGATGTACTGGTTGGCCTGGTCGTTGATGGCCCGGCCGGTGTTGCCGAAGGGGAACGTGCCGCGTGCCACCCAGGCCGTGCAGAACGCGGCCGAGGTGATGAGGAAGGCGAGCAGGGGCCCGTAGAGCCGGGCGGTGCGGCGGCGGGAGGGCCGGGTCGGGCCGGGGGGAGGAGAGTCGACTGTGGTCGGCTCCGGTGCCACGGTCCCCAATGTCCTGCTCCCTGCTGCTCGACGTGCTCGACGTGCTCGAAGGCAAGCCGCCATTTTAGGTCGCCGGTGTGGGGCGGCCCGCCGGGCCGAAGTGGCCGGTGCTTCCGCCTTGCGCCCGGTGTGTTTTCGTGCTGGGCATTTGTTTTGACCTACCTCTGTGAGGTAGGTACGCTCTGACCTTGTGCCTGGGGTGTGCCCTGGGCTCCCGCGTGTGCTTCAGACCCCGCGGTGAGCCGAGAAGACCACACCGCGATCCGCGCCCTCTTTCACCTCGGTGAAGGCGTGCAGGATCCGACACACCCGACCGCGTGGGTCGGCAAAGTTCCAGGTTAGCTTCACTACACGGCACACAGAAACCGGAGAAGTAGTGCCTACGATCCAGCAGCTGGTCCGTAAGGGCCGGCAGGACAAGGTCGAGAAGACAAAGACCCCCGCGCTCGAGGCTTCGCCCCAGCGTCGTGGTGTCTGCACGCGTGTGTTCACGACCACCCCGAAGAAGCCGAACTCGGCGCTCCGTAAGGTCGCGCGTGTGCGTCTGACCTCCGGCATCGAGGTCACCGCTTACATTCCGGGTGAGGGACACAACCTGCAGGAGCACTCGATCGTGCTCGTGCGTGGTGGCCGTGTGAAGGACCTGCCGGGTGTTCGTTACAAGATCATCCGCGGTGCGCTTGACACCCAGGCTGTCAAGAACCGCAAGCAGGCCCGCAGCCGCTACGGCGCCAAGAAGGAGAAGTAAGAATGCCTCGTAAGGGCCCCGCCCCGAAGCGCCCGGTCATCATCGACCCGGTCTACGCATCTCCTCTGGTGACCTCGCTCATCAACAAGATCCTCCTGAACGGCAAGCGCTCCACCGCCGAGCGCATCGTTTACGGCGCCATGGAAGGCCTCCGCGAGAAGACCGGCAACGACCCGGTCATCACGCTGAAGCGCGCGCTGGAGAACGTCAAGCCGTCCCTCGAGGTCAAGTCCCGCCGTGTCGGTGGCGCGACCTACCAGGTCCCCGTCGAGGTCAAGCCGGGTCGTCAGTCGACCCTGGCCCTCCGCTGGCTCGTGGGTTACTCCCGCGCCCGTCGTGAGAAGACCATGACCGAGCGCCTGATGAACGAGCTGCTCGACGCCTCCAACGGTCTTGGCGCTGCCGTCAAGAAGCGCGAGGACACGCACAAGATGGCCGAGTCCAACAAGGCCTTCGCGCACTACCGCTGGTAGTCCCACCCCACATCGAGACCGAGAGAAGACCGAAGCCTTATGGCTACCACTTCGCTTGACCTGGCCAAGGTCCGCAACATCGGGATCATGGCCCACATCGACGCGGGCAAGACGACCACCACCGAGCGCATCCTGTTCTACACCGGTGTGTCGTACAAGATCGGTGAGGTCCACGACGGCGCCGCCACGATGGACTGGATGGAGCAGGAGCAGGAGCGTGGTATCACCATCACGTCTGCCGCTACGACCTGCCACTGGCCGCTCGAAGATGTTGACCACACCATCAACATCATCGACACCCCCGGTCACGTCGACTTCACCGTCGAGGTGGAGCGTTCGCTCCGCGTCCTCGACGGCGCCGTCACCGTCTTCGACGGTGTGGCCGGCGTTGAGCCGCAGTCCGAGACCGTTTGGCGTCAGGCGGACCGCTACGGCGTGCCGCGCATCTGCTTCGTCAACAAGCTCGACCGCACCGGCGCCGAGTTCCACCGCTGCGTCGACATGATCAAGGACCGCCTCGGTGCGGTTCCGATCGTCATGCAGCTCCCCATCGGTGCCGAGGCCGACTTCCAGGGTGTCGTCGACCTCGTCACGATGAAGGCGTTCGTCTGGTCCGCCGAGGCGACCAAGGGCGAGATGTACGACATCGTCGACATCCCGGCCACGCACACCGAGGCTGCTGAAGAGTGGCGCGGCAAGCTGGTCGAGACCGTCGCCGAGAACGACGACGAGATCATGGAGCTGTTCCTCGAGGGCAACGAGCCCTCCGTCGAGCAGCTGCACGCCGCCGTCCGTCGCATCATCCTCGGCTCCGGCAAGGGCAAGGGCGAGCCCACGATCACTGCGGTGTTCTGTGGCACGGCGTTCAAGAACAAGGGTGTTCAGCCCCTGCTCGACGCCGTCGTCCGCTACCTGCCGTCGCCGCTGGACATCGAGGCCATCGAGGGCCACGACGTCCGCGACGCCGAGGTGGTCGTGAAGCGCAAGCCGTCCGACGAGGAGCCCCTCGCCGCGCTCGCGTTCAAGATCATGAGCGACCCGCACCTCGGTAAGCTCACCTTCGTCCGGGTTTACTCGGGCCGCCTGGAGGCCGGCACCGCGGTGCTGAACTCCGTCAAGGGCAAGAAGGAGCGCATCGGCAAGATCTACCGCATGCACGCCAACAAGCGTGAAGAGATCGACGCGGTGGGCGCCGGTGACATCGTCGCCGTCATGGGCCTGAAGCAGACCACCACCGGTGAGACGCTGTGTGACGACAAGAGCCCGGTGATCCTGGAGTCCATGGACTTCCCGGCCCCGGTCATCCAGGTCGCCATCGAGCCCAAGTCCAAGGGTGACCAGGAGAAGCTGGGTGTCGCCATCCAGCGTCTCGCGGAGGAGGACCCCTCCTTCCACGTTCACTCGGACGAGGAGACGGGCCAGACCATCCTCGGCGGTATGGGCGAGCTGCACCTCGAGGTGCTGGTCGACCGTATGAAGCGCGAGTTCAAGGTCGAGGCCAACGTCGGCAAGCCGCAGGTCGCGTACCGCGAGACGATCCGCAAGGCCGTCGAGCGCCACGACTACACGCACAAGAAGCAGACCGGTGGTACCGGTCAGTTCGCCAAGGTGCAGATCGCGATCGAGCCCATCACCGAGACCGATGGTCCGGCGTACGAGTTCGTGAACAAGGTCACCGGTGGACGCGTCCCGAAGGAGTACATCCCTTCGGTCGACGCCGGTGCGCAGGAAGCCATGCAGTTCGGCATCCTGGCCGGGTACGAGATGACGGGCGTTCGCGTCACGCTTCTCGACGGTGGCTACCACGAGGTCGACTCCTCCGAGCTCGCGTTCAAGATCGCCGGTTCGCAGGCCTTCAAGGAGGCCGCGCGCAAGGCTTCTCCCGTGCTCCTCGAGCCGATGATGGCCGTAGAGGTCACCACGCCCGAGGACTACATGGGTGACGTCATCGGCGACATCAACTCCCGCCGTGGCCAGATCCAGGCCATGGAGGAGCGTCACGGCGCTCGCGTCGTGAAGGGCCTCGTGCCGCTTTCGGAGATGTTCGGCTACGTCGGCGACCTCCGCAGCAAGACCTCGGGTCGCGCCAGCTACTCGATGCAGTTCGACTCCTACGCCGAGGTTCCCCGGAACGTCGCTGAGGAGATCATCGCGAAGGCCAAGGGCGAGTAACTCTTCCGAGTTCACGCTTTAGGCTTGCCACCGGAACCTCTGGGGCAACAGGAGTAACCCTCCCGTTGCCCCGGGGGAGCCGGCTATCCAGCAAAGATCACCTGGCGCCGACGATCAAGGCGTACAGAACCACTCTCAGGAGGACCCCCGTGGCGAAGGCGAAGTTCGAGCGGACTAAGCCGCACGTCAACATCGGCACCATCGGTCACATTGACCACGGTAAGACGACCCTCACGGCCGCCATTACCAAGGTGCTGCACGACAAGTACCCGGACCTGAACGCGGCCTCGGCCTTCGATCAGATCGACAAGGCTCCTGAGGAGCGCCAGCGCGGTATCACCATCTCCATCGCGCACGTCGAGTACCAGACCGAGGCGCGTCACTACGCCCACGTCGACTGCCCGGGTCACGCGGACTACATCAAGAACATGATCACCGGTGCCGCGCAGATGGACGGCGCGATCCTCGTGGTCGCCGCCACCGACGGCCCGATGCCGCAGACCAAGGAGCACGTGCTCCTGGCCCGCCAGGTCGGCGTTCCGTACATCGTTGTCGCCCTGAACAAGGCCGACATGGTGGACGACGAGGAGATCCTGGAGCTCGTCGAGCTCGAGGTCCGTGAGCTGCTCTCCGAGTACGAGTTCCCGGGCGACGACCTGCCGGTCGTCCGCGTCTCCGCGCTGAAGGCGCTCGAGGGCGACAAGGAGTGGGGCGACAAGCTCCTCGGCCTGATGGACGCCGTCGACGAGGCCATCCCGACCCCGCCGCGTGACACCGAGAAGCCGTTCCTCATGCCCGTCGAGGACGTCTTCACGATCACCGGTCGCGGTACGGTCGTCACCGGCCGTATCGAGCGTGGTGTCCTGAAGGTCAACGAGACCGTCGACATCATCGGTATCAAGGAAGAGAAGACCACCACCACGGTCACCGGTATCGAGATGTTCCGCAAGCTCCTCGACGAGGGCCAGGCGGGCGAGAACGTCGGTCTGCTCCTCCGTGGCATCAAGCGCGAGGACGTCGAGCGCGGCCAGGTCATCATCAAGCCCGGTTCGGTCACCCCGCACACCGAGTTCGAGGCCCAGGCCTACATCCTGTCGAAGGACGAGGGTGGCCGTCACACCCCGTTCTTCAACAACTACCGTCCGCAGTTCTACTTCCGTACCACGGACGTCACGGGTGTCGTCACCCTGCCGGCCGGCACGGAGATGGTCATGCCGGGCGACAACACCGAGATGTCGGTCGCGCTGATCCAGCCGGTCGCCATGGAGGAGGGCCTGAAGTTCGCCATCCGTGAGGGTGGTCGTACCGTGGGCGCCGGCCAGGTCGTCAAGATCACGAAGTAATTCGTGTTCTGACCTGGTAGCTCGCTGAGGCGGGCACCAAGTTCCACTGGAGGGCCCCGGCCCACCGCTTCGGCGGTGGGGCGGGGCCCTTCGGCGTTCCGGGGGGCCTCACCCGTCCGGTCGTCATCCCATCGGATGCGCTGCGGATGCCTCCCGCCGCGCGGCGGGCCATGCTGCGGTCACGGGCAGACACCGCAGGCAGCACCGCACAGACGAGGACCGCGTCATGTTCCAGCTCCAGCTCCGGCACGCCGGCGTCATCACCGGGGCGGCGCTGCTGCTCACGGCCACGGCCACGGCCTGCTCGGCCGGCAAGACCACCGTGGGCACGCTCAGCTTCCGCGCCCACGACTCCCCGGTCGTGCTCACGTACTCGAACACCCCCGTGCAGGGCTGCCACAAGATCCGGCTCCCGCACGGTGCGGCCCACGTGGAGAACAACACGCTGGTCGACGTGATCCTGTACCGGACGCCGAACTGCCAGAAGTCGGAGAGGGCCGAGGGGATCTACATCCCGACCTCCACCTCGAACGTGACGGCCACCGGCAGCCTGCCGTGGCGCAGCTTCTCCGTGGTCCACTGACGCGCGGAGGGCCGCACCCCGTGCGCACCGGGTGCGGCCCTCTTCCGTGGGGCGGCGGGTCAGCTCACGCGGAGCGACGCCGTGAACTCCGCGCAGGCCGCGTAGTCGGGCAGCAGCCCGGTCGCGATGGCCTCGGCCAGGGAGGGGGCGGCCTCGTCCCGGGGGGACAGCAGCGGGACCTCGGCCGGCCACTCGATGCCGAGCTCGGCGTCGAGCGGGTGCACGGCGTGCTCGCCGGCCGGGTTGTAGGTCTCGGAGCAGAGGTAGGCGAGCGTGGCGTCGTCGGTCAGCGCGCAGAAGCCGTGCCCCAGGCCCTCGGGGATGTAGACCGCGCGGCGGTCCACGTCGTCGAGGCGGACGCCCTCCCACCGGCCGAAGGTGGGGGAGCCGACGCGCAGGTCGACGGTGACGTCGAGCACGGCGCCGCGCACGCAGGTCACGTACTTGGCCTGGCCGCGCGGTACGTCGGCGAAGTGGATGCCGCGGACCACGCCGGCCGAGGAGACGGAGAGGTTCGCCTGCGCCAGGTGCAGCGGGTGGCCGACGGCCTCGGCGAGGCGGTCGAAGCGGTACCACTCGGTGAACAGGCCGCGCGGGTCGCCGTGCAGCTGCGGGGTGGCCTCGAAGGCGCCTTCGATGGAGAGTTCGCGGAACTTCACCGGGCGTCCTCCTCGGCGAGCAGTTGCAGCAGGTAGTCGCCGTAGCCGCTCTTCGCCAGCGGCTCGGCCAGCGCGCGCAGGCGCGCGGAGTCGATCAGTCCGGCCCGCCAGGCCGTCTCCTCGACGCAGCCGATCTTGAAGCCCTGGCGCTCCTCGATCACGCGGACGAACTCGGAGGCCTGCACCATCGAGACGAAGGTGCCGGTGTCGAGCCAGGCGGTACCCCGGTCCAGGACGGTCACGTGCAGCTCGCCGGCCTGGAGGTAGGCGTCGTTGACGGCGGTGATCTCCAGCTCGCCGCGGTCGCTGGGCTTGAGGTCGCGGGCTATCTCCACGACGCGGTTGTCGTAGAAGTACAGGCCCGGCACCGCGTAGCGGGACTTGGGCCTGTCCGGCTTCTCCTCGATGGAGATGGCCTGGCCCTTCGCGTCGAACTCGACGACGCCGTACGCCGTGGGGTCGGCCACCGGGTAGGCGAACACCCGGCCGCCCTTGGCGCCGGTGTGCTCCGCGAGGCGGGTGCCGAGGCCGCTGCCGTGGAAGATGTTGTCGCCGAGGATCAGCGCGACGGACTCGTCGCCGATGAAGTCGGCGCCGAGGAGGAACGCCTGGGCGATGCCCTCGGGGCGCTCCTGGACGGCGTACTCCAGCCGCAGGCCGAACTGCGAACCGTCGCCGAGCAGCCGTTCGAACTGGTCGCGGTCGTCCGGGGTGGTGATGATCAGGATCTCGCTGATCCCGGCCATCACCAGCGTGGACAGGGGGTAGTAGACCATCGGTTTGTCGAAGACGGGCAGCAGCTGTTTGGAGACTGCCCGGGTCAGCGGCCAGAGCCTTGATCCGGTGCCGCCGGCTAAGAGGATTCCACGCATGGATCAGCCCTAAGTGAGAGGAGCACGGGCGGAGTTGGGCGCGGGGTACGCGATTCCGAGGTGCGCCAGACTCCTCTAGACTCCTCGTATTATGTGCATTTTCGTGATCGGCGGAGGCGGCTTCACGAAGGTCGCCGGCAAGACGAATCCGGCTGTGCGGGGATGAGGGCGAACCCCGGCGCGGGGCGCTGGCTCGTCACCGGAGCCGCCGGAATGCTCGGCAGGGACGTTCTGGCCGTGCTCGGCGAGGAGGGCATCGAGGCCGTCGGCCTCGGCCGTACCGATCTCGACATCACCGACCGGGCTGCCGTCCGGGCCGCCGTCGAGGGCGTCGCCGTCGTCGTGAACTGCGCCGCCTGGACCGATGTGGACGGCGCCGAGAGCGCCGAGGACGCAGCCACGGCCGTCAACGGCACCGGCGTGCGCGTCCTCGCCGAGGCGTGCGCCGCCACCGGAGCGCGCCTGCTGCACGTCTCCACCGACTACGTGCTGCCGGGGGACGCCGCGCAGCCGTACCCGGAGGACGCCGGGACCGGTCCGGTCAACGCCTACGGGCGCGGCAAACTCGTCGGCGAGCGGGCCGTCGCGGAGCTGCTGCCGAAGGACGGCTACGTGGTGCGGACCGCGTGGCTGTACGGCGAGCACGGCCCGAACTTCGTCGCCACCATGCTGAAGCTGGCCGCCCAGCGGGACACCCTGGACGTGGTCGACGACCAGCACGGCCAGCCCACCTGGTCCCGCGCCCTGGCCCGCCGCCTGGCCGAGCTCGGCCGGGCCGCGCTGGAGGGCCGCGCCCCCGGCGGGATCTACCACGGCACCGCGAGCGGCCGGACCACCTGGATGGGGCTGGCGCGCGAGGCGTACCGGCTGGCCGGGCTCGATCCCGAGCGGATCCGGCCGACCACGTCGGAGGCGTTCGTCCGCCCCGCGGTCCGCCCCGCCTTCAGCGTGCTGGGCCACGACCGCTGGTCGGCGGCCGGACTGGAGCCGCTGGCCGACTGGCGGGCCCAGCTCGCCGAGGCGATGACCCGGCAGGCCTTCGCCGGTCTGGTCCCGGACGTCACCGGGAATTCCGCCAAGTGAACCAGCGCGACAAAACCGCACGTGAGAGGCTCCGCACCGGATGGTGCGGGCCTCTTGCACGTTCGGGGAACCAGGGTGGGGAATGGGCAGGAACGAGGACATGACAGACGGGCGGGGACCCTCCGACGAGGAGTGGGCCCGCTTCATGGAGCAGGCGGCCGCGGGGGACGGAAACGCTCCCAAGGAGCCGTCCGCGCGGGCGCGGATGGTGACCGAGCGGCTGCGGCACCAGCAGGACCCGCCGCCGGGGTGGCGCACCGGCCCCACGTGGCAGGAGAGGGAGGGCCGCGGCCGGCGCAAGCGGCGCCTCAAGGCGGTGCTGGCCGTGGTCGTCATCGCGGGCATCGCGCTGATCGCCGTACGGCCCGAGCTGGTCATCGACCGCGTCACGGGCAAGACGCAGGCCCGCGAGGACGCCAAGAACGCGGGCCCGCCGGCCCCGGAGACGGCCCGCCCGACCGCCCCGCCGCCGTCGGCGGATCCGGACGCCCCGACGCTGCAGGAGCCTTTCCGCGGCTCCCCGGCCCTCCAGTGGGCGGACGGCGCCGCCGGAATCGAGCTCCCCGCGGCCGAGGCCGTCGGCGGGGTGTCCAAGGAGAAGATCGCGGAGGGCCTCCAGAACGCCAAGGCGTTCCTGGTCGCGGCCAACCTGGACCCGGCGGTGCTGAAGGGGCAGCGGCCCGAGGCGGCCCTGGCCCTGCTGGACCCCAAGGACACCGACTCGGCCGCGCACCTGGAGAAGTCGCTGGCCCAGCCGGGCAAGCAGCAGGACCCGATGAACCTGTTCTCCCGGTACAACCCGGCCGAGCTGAAGCTCGTCGGCGAGGTGGTCAAGGTCCGCGGCCGGATGTGGGTGGAGCCCGGCAAGGAGGCCGGTCAGGCCCAGATCCGGGTCGACTACTCCTTCGTCTACCCGCTGGCGAAGGCCGCTCAGGGCGCGGACCGGGTCGAGCGGACCATCGTGCGCCGCGAGATCAGCTTCATGGTCGCGGACCCGCGCAAGTGGCAGGTCACCACCGGCCGGCTCCGACTCGCCGACTACCGCGTCGACCTCGCCAACAGCGCCTGCGAGGTGTACGACGGCTACATGCACCCGGGGTTCGACGCGGATCCGGTGACCGGAGTCACTCCCTCCGGGACGCCCGAGGACCCGTACGACCGGAGCAAGAGCATCGAGGCGACCAGCCAGGACGGCTGCGGGACGGTGTCCCGCTCCTGACCGGGGGAGATACCCCGCCCGGGCGGCACGGGTGCCATGGTTTGACCACTCAGTGTGGCGGGGTATTCTCTTCGGCCCGATTGGCCAGGTACGTGTCTCGTATGGCAGACTACTCAAGTTGCTCGGCTGAGTGCCGATGCTGCGCGCCTCCCGCCGGGAGGACCGGAAGCGAGTCCCACAGTACTCGTCGTCCTTAATCTGCCTCACGGGGCAGCAATGGGGGCGGACGTACGGGAATCTTCTGGGAAGTGTCAGCACGGTGCCCACCAGGCACTCGGTGGGTGTTTCTCCCCCGAAACGCGGTCACAGGGACCGCACCCCCTTGGATGAGGGAATTTCCGTATGGGAATTTTCTGTAGAGGGAGTGCGACACGCCCGACCGCGTGGGTCGGAGAGAAGCCGCGGGATCCGTCCCGCAGCCGCCCGAGGGCCAGAGCGTTCCACATACAGACAGGACTACGGAGTAGCCATGGCGGGACAGAAGATCCGCATCCGGCTCAAGGCCTACGACCACGAGGTCATCGACTCCTCGGCGAAGAAGATCGTCGAGACGGTGACCCGCACTGGTGCGTCGGTCGCGGGCCCGGTGCCGCTGCCCACTGAGAAGAACGTGTACTGCGTCATCAAGTCGCCGCACAAGTACAAGGACTCGCGCGAGCACTTCGAGATGCGCACGCACAAGCGCCTGATCGACATCCTCGACCCGACGCCCAAGACCGTTGACTCGCTGATGCGCCTGGACCTTCCGGCCGGCGTTGACATCGAGATCAAGCTCTGAGAGGCGTCGAGAAGATGGCAAAGCAGATCAAGGGCGTCCTGGGCGAGAAGCTCGGCATGACCCAGGTCTGGGACGAGAACAACCGTGTCGTCCCGGTGACCGTGGTCAAGGCCGGACCCTGCGTCGTTACCCAGGTCCGTACGAACGACATCGACGGCTACGAGTCGGTCCAGATCGCCTTCGGCGAGATCGACCCGCGCAAGGTGAACAAGCCCCTCAAGGGCCACTTCGCCAAGGCCGACGTGACCCCCCGCCGCCACCTGGTGGAGCTCCGCACCTCCGACGCCAGCGAGTACACGCTCGGCCAGGAGATCACTGCTGAGGTGTTCGAGTCCGGCGTCAAGGTTGACGTCACGGGCAACAGCAAGGGCAAGGGCTTCGCCGGTGTCATGAAGCGGCACAACTTCCGGGGCCTCGGCGCCGGTCACGGTGTGCAGCGCAAGCACCGCTCCCCCGGTTCGATCGGTGGCTGCGCCACCCCTGGGCGTGTCTTCAAGGGCATGCGCATGGCCGGTCGTATGGGTAACGAGCGCGTCACCACCCAGAACCTGACCATCCACGCGGTTGACGCGGAGAAGGGTCTGCTCCTCATCAAGGGTGCGGTCCCCGGTCCGAACGGCGGCCTCGTCCTGGTCCGTACCGCGGCCAAGGGGGCTTGAGGTAATGAGCACCATTGACATCCTTTCGCCGGCAGGCGACAAGGCCGGTACCGTCGAGCTCCCCGCGGAGATCTTCGACGCGAAGACCAGCGTTCCGCTGATCCACCAGGTCGTTGTCGCCCAGCTGGCTGCTGCCCGTCAGGGCACGCACAAGACCAAGCGTCGTGGCGAAGTCCGTGGTGGTGGCCGCAAGCCGTACCGCCAGAAGGGCACCGGCCGCGCTCGCCAGGGTTCGACCCGCGCTCCGCAGTTCGTCGGCGGTGGCGTCGTCCACGGCCCGCAGCCGCGTGACTACTCCCAGCGGACCCCCAAGAAGATGAAGGCCGCCGCCCTCCGCGGTGCCCTCTCGGACCGTGCGCGTCACTCCCGCATCCACGTCGTCACCGGCGTGGTCGAGGGTGCCGCCTCCACGAAGGCCGCCAAGACGCTGTTCGGCAAGATCTCGGAGCGCAAGAACCTGCTCCTGGTCGTCGACCGCTCCGAAGAGGCCGCGTGGCTGTCCGCCCGCAACCTGCCCCAGGTTCACATCCTGGAGCCGGGCCAGCTGAACACGTACGACGTGATCGTCTCTGACGACGTGGTCTTCACTCAGGCCGCTTTCGAGTCCTTCGTGTCTGGCCCCAAGGCCGATGAGACCGAAGGGAGCGACGCCTGATGTCTGAGGCGACCGTTACCAGCAAGACCTTCACCGACCCGCGCGACCTGCTGATCAAGCCGGTCGTCTCGGAGAAGAGCTACGCGCTGCTGGACGAGAACAAGTACACGTTCATCGTCGCGCCCGGCGCCAACAAGACCCAGATCAAGCAGGCCGTCGAGGCGGTCTTCTCGGTCAAGGTCACCGGGGTCAACACGATCAACCGTCAGGGTAAGCGCAAGCGCACCAAGACCGGTTTCGGCAAGCGCGCCAACACCAAGCGCGCCATCGTGACCCTTGCCGAGGGCAACCGTATCGACATCTTCGGCGGCCAGGCCTCCTAACGGAGGTCTAGTCGTCCGGAATCGGACGAGGACTGAGAAATGGGTATCCGCAAGTACAAGCCGACGACCCCGGGCCGTCGTGGCTCCAGCGTCGCCGACTTTGTCGAGATCACGCGGTCCACGCCGGAGAAGTCGCTGGTCCGCCCCCTGCACAGCAAGGGCGGCCGTAACAACACCGGTCGTGTGACCGTTCGCCACCAGGGCGGTGGCCACAAGCGCGCCTACCGCGTGATCGACTTCCGTCGTCACGACAAGGACGGCGTGCCGGCCAAGGTCGCGCACATCGAGTACGACCCCAACCGCACCGCGCGCATCGCGCTGCTGCACTACGCCGACGGCGAGAAGCGCTACATCATCGCGCCGCGCGGTCTGCAGCAGGGTGACCGGATTGAGAACGGCCCCACGGCCGACATCAAGCCGGGCAACAACCTCGCGCTCCGCAACATCCCGGTCGGTACCACGATCCACGCGATCGAGCTCCGCCCCGGTGGCGGCGCCAAGTTCGCGCGTTCGGCTGGTGCCTCCGTGCAGCTGCTGGCGAAGGAGGGCGTCATGGCCCACCTCCGCATGCCGTCCGGTGAGATCCGTCTCGTCGACGCGCGCTGCCGCGCCACGGTCGGCGAGGTCGGCAACGCCGAGCAGTCGAACATCAACTGGGGCAAGGCCGGCCGCATGCGCTGGAAGGGCGTTCGCCCGACCGTCCGCGGTGTCGCGATGAACCCGGTTGACCACCCGCACGGTGGTGGTGAGGGCAAGACCAGTGGTGGTCGCCACCCGGTCTCCCCGTGGGGTCAGAAGGAGGGTCGTACTCGCTCGCCGAAGAAGGCTTCGAGCAAGTACATCGTCCGCCGCCGCAAGACGAACAAGAAGCGCTAGGAGCGGGTTTAGATGCCGCGCAGTCTCAAGAAGGGGCCCTTCGTCGACGACCACCTCGTAAAGAAGGTGGATGTCCAGAACGAAGCCGGCACCAAGAACGTCATCAAGACCTGGTCCCGTCGCTCGATGATCATCCCCAGCATGCTGGGTCACACCATCGCGGTGCACAACGGCAAGACCCACGTCCCGGTGTTCGTCACCGAGTCGATGGTCGGCCACAAGCTCGGCGAGTTCTCGCCGACTCGCACCTTCCGCGGCCACGTCAAGGACGACCGGAAGTCGAAGCGCCGCTAAAGGCGGGGTGGTTACGACTATGACTTACACCGAAGGGACAACCATGGAAGCCAGGGCCCAGGCGCGGTACATCCGCGTCACGCCCATGAAGGCCCGCCGAGTGGTGGACCTTATCCGTGGCATGGATGCCACGGAGGCTCAGGCGGTCCTGCGTTTCGCCCCGCAGGCCGCGAGCGTGCCGGTCGGCAAGGTGCTGGACAGCGCCATTGCCAACGCCGCACACAACTACAACCACCCGGACGCCTCCACGCTGGTCATCAGCGAGGCGTACGTGGACGAGGGCCCGACCCTGAAGCGGTTCCGTCCGCGTGCCCAGGGCCGTGCCTACCGGATCCGCAAGCGGACCAGCCACATCACCGTGGTCGTCAGCAGCAAGGAAGGTTCCCGGTAATGGGCCAGAAGGTAAACCCGCACGGGTTCCGACTCGGCATCACCACCGACTTCAAGTCGCGTTGGTACGCCGACAAGCTGTACAAGGACTACGTCAAGGAAGACGTCGCCATCCGTCGGATGATGACGTCCGGCATGGAGCGCGCCGGCATCTCGAAGGTTGAGATCGAGCGCACCCGTGACCGCGTGCGTGTGGACATCCACACCGCTCGTCCGGGCATCGTCATCGGCCGCCGTGGCGCCGAGGCCGACCGCATCCGCGGTGACCTCGAGAAGCTCACGGGCAAGCAGGTCCAGCTGAACATCCTCGAGGTCAAGAACCCCGAGCTTGACGCTCAGCTGGTTGCCCAGGCCGTTGCCGAGCAGCTCTCCTCCCGCGTCTCCTTCCGTCGTGCCATGCGCAAGAGCATGCAGGGCACCATGAAGGCCGGCGCCAAGGGCATCAAGATCCAGTGTGGCGGCCGTCTCGGCGGCGCCGAGATGTCCCGCTCCGAGTTCTACCGCGAGGGTCGTGTGCCACTGCACACGCTGCGCGCGAACGTGGACTACGGCTTCTTCGAGGCCAAGACCACCTTCGGCCGTATCGGTGTGAAGGTCTGGATCTACAAGGGCGACGTCAAGAACATCGCCGAGGTTCGCGCCGAGAACGCTGCGGCCCGTGCGGGTAACCGCCCGGCCCGTGGTGCCGGCGCTGGCGACCGTCCCGCCGGCCGTGGTGGCCGTGGTGGCGAGCGCGGCGGCCGTGGTGGCCGCAAGCCGCAGCAGGCTGCTGGTGTGGAGGCCCCCAAGGCCGACGCCCCCGCCGCCGCTCCGGCTGAGAGCACCGGAACGGAGGCCTGACCAACATGCTGATCCCTCGTAGGGTCAAGCACCGTAAGCAGCACCACCCGAAGCGCAGCGGTATGGCCAAGGGCGGTACTGAGGTCACGTTCGGTGAGTACGGCATTCAGGCGCTGACCCCGGCGTACGTGACGAACCGCCAGATCGAGGCGGCTCGTATCGCGATGACCCGCCACATCAAGCGTGGCGGCAAGGTCTGGATCAACATCTACCCGGACCGCCCGCTGACGAAGAAGCCGGCCGAAACCCGCATGGGTTCCGGTAAGGGTTCTCCCGAGTGGTGGATCGCCAACGTGCACCCGGGCCGGGTCATGTTCGAGCTGTCCTACCCGAACGAGAAGATTGCTCGTGAGGCGCTCACCCGCGCTGCTCACAAGCTTCCGATGAAGTGCCGGATTGTTCGGCGCGAGGCAGGTGAGTCGTGATGGCGACGGGAACCAAGGCGTCCGAGCTGCGTGAGCTCGGCAACGAGGAGCTCGTTGGCAAGCTGCGCGAGGCCAAGGAGGAGCTGTTCAAGCTCCGCTTCCAGGCGGCCACGGGTCAGCTGGAGAACAACGGCCGGCTCAAGTCCGTCCGTAAGGACATCGCTCGCATCTACACCCTGATGCACGAGCGTGAGCTCGGTATCGAGACGGTGGAGAGCGCCTGATGAGCGAGAACAACGTGACTGAGAAGACCGAGCGCGGTTTCCGCAAGACCCGTGAGGGTCTGGTCGTCAGCGACAAGATGGACAAGACCGTCGTCGTCGCCGTCGAGGACCGCGTGAAGCACGCCCTGTACGGCAAGGTCATCCGCCGTACGAACAAGCTCAAGGCGCACGACGAGCAGAACGCTGCCGGCGTCGGCGACCGCGTCCTCATCATGGAGACGCGTCCGCTGTCGGCGAGCAAGCGCTGGCGCATCGTCGAGATCCTCGAGAAGGCCAAGTAATTACTTGAGGGGTTTCCCTCAAGTTCGTTCCGCCAGGCTCGGTGGGGGCCACCGCTCTTCGGAGTGTGAGGCCCCCGCCGGGAACCGGCAGACAAACAGGAGATACACGTGATCCAGCAGGAGTCGCGACTGCGTATCGCCGACAACACTGGTGCCAAGGAAATCCTTTGCATCCGTGTTCTCGGTGGTTCCGGTCGCCGCTACGCGGGCATCGGTGACGTCATCGTCGCCACCGTCAAGGACGCGATCCCCGGTGGCAACGTGAAGAAGGGTGACGTCGTCAAGGCGGTCATCGTTCGCACCGTCAAGGAGCGTCGCCGCCAGGACGGCTCGTACATCCGCTTTGACGAGAATGCCGCCGTCATTCTGAAGAACGACGGCGACCCTCGCGGCACCCGTATCTTCGGCCCGGTGGGCCGTGAGCTGCGCGAGAAGAAGTTCATGAAGATCATCTCGCTCGCGCCGGAGGTGCTGTAAGCATGAAGATCAAGAAGGGCGACCTGGTTCAGGTCATCACCGGTAAGGACAAGGGCAAGCAGGGCAAGGTCATCGTCGCCTTCCCCGCTGACAACCGCGTCCTGGTCGAGGGTGTCAACCGGGTCAAGAAGCACACCAAGGCTGCGCAGAACCAGGCCGGTGGCATTGTGATCACCGAGGCCCCGGTCCACGTCAGCAACGTTCAGCTGGTTGTGGAGAAGGACGGCAAGAAGGTCGTCACCCGCGTCGGCTACCGCTTCGACGACGAGGGCAACAAGATCCGCGTTGCCAAGCGGACGGGTGAGGACATCTGATGGCTACCACTCCGCGTCTCAAGACGAAGTACCGCGAGGACATCGCGGGCAAGCTGCGTGAGGAGTTCTCCTACGAGAACGTCATGCAGATCCCCGGTCTCGTCAAGATCGTCGTGAACATGGGTGTCGGCGACGCCGCCCGTGACTCGAAGCTGATCGACGGCGCCATCCGCGACCTGACGACGATCACCGGTCAGAAGCCGGCCGTCACGAAGGCCCGCAAGTCCATCGCGCAGTTCAAGCTGCGCGAGGGTCAGCCGATCGGCTGCCACGTCACCCTCCGTGGTGACCGCATGTGGGAGTTCCTGGACCGTACGCTGTCGCTCGCGCTGCCGCGTATCCGTGACTTCCGTGGTCTGTCGCCGAAGCAGTTCGACGGCCGTGGCAACTACACCTTCGGTCTCACGGAGCAGGTCATGTTCCACGAGATCGACCAGGACAAGATCGACCGTACCCGGGGTATGGACATCACCGTGGTCACCACGGCGACCAACGACGCTGAGGGCCGCGCGCTCCTTCGTCACCTCGGCTTCCCCTTCAAGGAGGCGTAAGCGAGATGGCGAAGAAGGCTCTCATCGCGAAGGCTGCCCGCAAGCCCAAGTTCGGTGTGCGTGCGTACACCCGCTGCCAGCGCTGCGGTCGTCCCCACTCCGTGTACCGCAAGTTCGGCCTGTGCCGCGTCTGCCTTCGTGAGATGGCTCACCGTGGCGAGCTGCCGGGCGTGACCAAGAGCTCCTGGTAAATCCTCCCGCCCTTTGGGTGTTGAGGTTTTCCAGACGCTCTCGGTAAGCATCAGGTCGGCGGACCGCCCTGCCCGCATGCCGTAGGCTTGTGGGGTTGGGCGTCCGCCGCCCTATCGACTTACTACGCCGTAGGTCCCCGCACCGCACCCGTCCCGCCACTGAGTGGGGAGAGGGATGGCGCATACAGGAAACCCCGGCGAGAGAGGCCGAAGGCCACTTCATGACCATGACTGACCCGATCGCAGACATGCTGACCCGTCTGCGTAACGCTAACTCGGCGTACCACGACACCGTCGTGATGCCGCACAGCAAGATCAAGTCGCACATCGCAGAGATCCTCAAGCAGGAGGGTTTCATCACCGGCTGGAAGGTCGAGGACGCCGAGGTCGGCAAGAACCTCGTCCTCGAGCTGAAGTTCGGGCCGAACCGTGAGCGCTCCATCGCGGGCATCAAGCGGATCTCGAAGCCCGGTCTGCGCGTGTACGCGAAGTCCACCAACCTGCCGAAGGTCCTCGGCGGCCTGGGCGTGGCGATCATCTCCACGTCCCACGGTCTCCTGACCGGCCAGCAGGCAGGCAAGAAGGGCGTAGGTGGGGAAGTCCTCGCCTACGTCTGGTAGTCGGGAACGGAGGAAAAGCAATGTCGCGAATCGGCAAGCTCCCCATCCAGGTTCCCGCCGGTGTGGACGTCACCATCGATGGCCGTACGGTCGCGGTGAAGGGCCCCAAGGGTTCCCTCACGCACACCGTCGCTGCGCCCATCGCTGTCGCCAAGGGTGAGGACGGCGTTCTGAACGTCATCCGCCCGAACGACGAGCGTCAGAACAAGGCCCTGCACGGCCTGTCCCGCACGCTGGTGGCGAACATGATCACCGGTGTGACCACGGGATACGTCAAGGCTCTCGAGATCAGCGGTGTCGGTTACCGCGTGGCCGCGAAGGGCTCCAACCTGGAGTTCCAGCTCGGCTACAGCCACCCGATCCTGGTGGAGGCGCCCGAGGGCATCTCCTTCAAGGTCGAGTCGCCGACCAAGTTCTCGGTCGAGGGCATCGACAAGCAGAAGGTCGGCGAGGTCGCCGCCAACATCCGCAAGCTGCGGAAGCCCGACCCGTACAAGGCCAAGGGTGTCAAGTACGCCGGCGAGGTCATCCGCCGCAAGGTCGGAAAGGCTGGTAAGTAGCCATGGCATACGGTGTGAAGATCGCCAAGGGCGACGCGTACAAGCGCGCTGCCAAGGCTCGCCGCCACATCCGCATCCGCAAGAACGTCTCGGGTACGGCGGAGCGTCCGCGCCTCGTCGTGACGCGTTCGAACCGCAACATCGTTGCTCAGGTCATCGACGACCTCCAGGGCCACACCCTGGCGTCCGCGTCGACCCTGGACGCTTCGATCCGCGGTGGCGAAGGCGACAAGAGCTCCCAGGCCCAGGCTGTCGGCGCGCTCGTCGCCGAGCGTGCCAAGGCTGCGGGTGTCGAGACCGTCGTGTTCGACCGCGGTGGCAACCGATACGCCGGGCGCATTGCCGCTCTGGCTGACGCCGCCCGCGAAGCCGGGCTGAAGTTCTAAGCCCCGGTTCCGGGACTCACGGACGTAACAGAGAGAGGTAATCCAATGGCTGGACCCCAGCGCCGCGGAAGCGGTGCCGGTGGCGGCGAGCGGCGGGACCGGAAGGGTCGCGACGGTGGCCCTGCCGCCGAGAAGACCGCTTACGTTGAGCGCGTTGTCGCGATCAACCGTGTCGCCAAGGTTGTCAAGGGTGGTCGTCGCTTCAGCTTCACCGCGCTCGTCGTGGTGGGTGACGGTGACGGCACCGTAGGTGTCGGTTACGGCAAGGCCAAGGAAGTTCCCGCGGCCATCGCCAAGGGCGTCGAGGAAGCCAAGAAGAACTTCTTCAAGGTTCCCCGCATCCAGGGCACCATCCCGCACCCGATCCAGGGCGAGAAGGCGGCCGGCGTTGTCCTGCTGAAGCCTGCTTCCCCCGGTACCGGTGTTATCGCCGGTGGCCCGGTGCGCGCCGTTCTGGAGTGCGCCGGCGTTCACGACATCCTGTCGAAGTCGCTCGGCTCCGACAACGCGATCAACATCGTGCACGCGACCGTGGCGGCCCTCCAGGGCCTGCAGCGTCCCGAGGAGATCGCGGCTCGCCGTGGTCTGCCCCTCGAGGACGTCGCCCCCGCGGCTCTGCTCCGTGCGCGTGCTGGGGCGGGTGCGTAATGGCTCGCCTCAAGATCACGCAGACGAAGTCGTACATCGGTAGCAAGCAGAACCACCGCGACACGCTGCGTTCGCTCGGGCTCAAGCGCCTGAACGACGTCGTCGTCAAGGAGGACCGCCCCGAGTTCCGCGGAATGGTTCACACCGTCCGCCACCTCGTGACGGTTGAGGAGGTTGACTAATCATGGCTGAGAACAGCCCGCTGAAGGCCCACAACCTCCGTCCCGCCCCCGGCGCCAAGACCGCGAAGACCCGTGTCGGTCGTGGTGAGGCGTCGAAGGGTAAGACGGCCGGTCGTGGTACGAAGGGCCAGAAGGCCCGTTACCAGATCCCGCAGCGCTTCGAGGGTGGGCAGATGCCCCTCCACATGCGCCTGCCGAAGCTCAAGGGCTTCAAGAACCCGTTCCGCACCGAGTTCCAGGTCGTCAACCTGGACAAGCTCGGCGCTCTCTACCCTGAGGGTGGAGAAGTCACGGTGGCCGACCTGGTCGCCAAGGGCGCGGTTCGCAAGAACAGCCTCGTCAAGGTCCTGGGCCAGGGCGAGATCTCCGTGGCGCTGACGGTTTCGGTTGACGCCGTTTCCGCCTCCGCCAAGGAGAAGATTGCCGCTGCCGGCGGCTCTGTCACCGAGCTCGTCTAAGACGAATTCTTGTGACTAAATAGCTCGAAACCCGACCGGGGATGCCTCACATAAGGGGCATCCCCGGTTGGTCGTTCCACGGGAGGCACACTCGCCGGTAAGGTGGCGTGCACCTTTGCTTTGTCGTATACGTCGATCCCTCAGACCGTCACCTCTGACGCAGTAGCGCGGGGGTCGCAGGAGGCACCGTGCTCACCGCGTTCGCCCGGGCGTTCAAGACGCCCGACCTGCGCAAGAAGCTGCTCTTCACGCTCGGCATCATCGTGCTGTTCCGGCTCGGGTCACACATCCCGGTCCCCGGCGTGAACTACAAGAACGTACAGATCTGTGTTGACCAGGCAGCCGGCCAGAACGGCGGGCTCTTCGGTCTGGTCAACATGTTCAGCGGCGGCGCGCTGCTGCAGATCACGATCTTCGCGCTCGGCATCATGCCGTACATCACGGCGAGCATCATCCTGCAGCTGCTGACCGTGGTCATCCCGAAGCTGGAGAACCTCAAAAAAGAGGGACAGTCCGGCACCGCGAAGATCACTCAGTACACGCGCTATCTGACGGTCGCGCTCGCGATCCTGCAGGGCACCGGCCTCGTCGCCACCGCGCGCACGGGTGCCCTGTTCCAGAACTGCTCGGTCGCCAGCCAGATCGTTCCCGACCGTTCGATCTTCACCACCGTCGTCATGGTGGTCACCATGACCGCCGGTACCTGTGTCGTCATGTGGCTCGGTGAGCTCGTCACCGACCGCGGCATCGGCAACGGCATGTCCATCCTCATGTTCATCTCGATCGCGGCCGGCTTCATCGGCTCCCTGTGGGCCATCAAGGAGCAGGGCAAGATCGCCGGCGGCTGGGTCGAGTTCGGTGTCGTGATCCTCGTCGGCCTCGCGATGGTGGCCCTGGTGGTCTTCGTCGAGCAGGCGCAGCGCCGGATCCCGGTCCAGTACGCGAAGCGCATGATCGGGCGCCGCGCGTACGGCGGCACCTCGACCTACATCCCGCTCAAGGTGAACCAGGCCGGTGTGATCCCGGTCATCTTCGCCTCGTCGCTGCTGTACATCCCGGCGCTGATCGTTCAGTTCAGCGGGTCGCAGGCGGGCTGGGCCAAGTGGATCAGCGCCCACTTCGTCAAGGGCGACCACCCCTACTACATCGCGACCTACTTCCTCCTGATTGTCTTCTTTGCGTTCTTCTACGTGGCGATTTCCTTCAACCCCGAGGAAGTTGCAGACAACATGAAGAAGTATGGTGGGTTCATCCCGGGTATTCGTGCCGGTCGACCCACCGCCGAGTACCTGAGCTACGTGCTCAACCGGATCACCTGGCCGGGGTCGCTGTACCTGGGTCTCATCGCTCTTGTGCCGACGATGGCGTTGGCCGGCTTCGGAGCGAACCAGAACTTCCCCTTCGGGGGAACGAGCATCCTGATCATCGTGGGTGTGGGTCTGGAAACCGTGAAGCAGATCGAGAGCCAGCTCCAGCAGCGTAATTACGAAGGGTTCCTCCGCTGATGCGAATCGTCCTCGTCGGACCGCCCGGTGCGGGCAAGGGAACGCAGGCCGCGTTCCTTGCCAAGAACCTGTCGATCCCGCACATCTCCACGGGCGACCTGTTCCGGGCCAACATCAGCCAGAACACCGAGCTGGGCCGGCGCGCCAAGGCGTACATGGACGCCGGTGACCTCGTCCCCGACGAGGTGACCATCGACATGGCCAAGGACCGGATGGAGCAGCCGGACGCCGCGAACGGCTTCCTGCTCGACGGTTTCCCCCGCAACGTCTCGCAGGCCGAGGCGCTCGACGTCATGCTGCAGGCCGAGGGCATGAAGCTCGACGCCGTCCTCGACCTGGAGGTCGAGGAGGACGAGGTCGTCAAGCGCCTCGCCGGTCGGCGTACCTGCCGCAACGACGGCTCGCACGTCTTCCACGTGGTGTACGCGCCGCCGAAGACCGAGGGCGTCTGCGACGTCTGCGGCGGCGAGCTGTACGTCCGCGAGGACCAGTCCGAGGACGCGGTCCGCAACCGGCTCGACGTCTACCACACGCAGACCGAGCCGATCATCGACTACTACAAGGCCCAGGGCCTGCTGGTGACGATCCCCGCCCT
Source organism: Streptomyces sp. NPDC091371 (assembly GCF_040684275.1). Lineage (NCBI taxonomy): Bacteria > Bacillati > Actinomycetota > Actinomycetes > Kitasatosporales > Streptomycetaceae > Streptomyces > Streptomyces sp. NPDC091371. The sequence continues at coordinate 33,073 of NZ_JBFBFP010000035.1, read as the reverse complement.
CGGCGAGGTGCAGGAGATCACCAAGCGGGCGATGGACGCCCTCAACAAGTAGTTCTACTGCTGTGCAGTACGGCCGCGGTGTCCCCAGGGCATCGCGGCCGTACTGTTGAGAAGACTCGTACCGAAGCTGGAAGGCGTTCTTTCATGGTCCAGATCAAGACCCCCGAGCAGATCGCGAAGATGCGCGAGGCGGGGCTTGTCGTCGCCGCGATCCACGCGGCGACCCGTGAGGCGGCCGTGCCGGGCGCCACGACGCGGGATCTGGACATGGTGGCCCGCAAGGTCATCGCGGACGCCGGCGCCACGTCGAACTTCCTCGGCTACGGAGGGTTCCCCGCGACGATCTGCACCTCGGTGAACGAGGTCGTCGTCCACGGCATCCCGGACGACAAGACCGTCCTCAAGGACGGCGACATCATCTCGATCGACGCCGGCGCGATCGTGGACGGCTGGCACGGCGACGCCGCGTGCACGGCCTTCGTGGGCACTGGTCACGCTCCGGAGCTCGTCGAGCTGTCCCGGGTGACCGAGGAGTCCATGTGGGCCGGTATCGCCGCCATGAAGCTCGGCAACCGCCTCGTGGACATCTCGAAGGCGATCGAGTCGTACATCAAGCGCCAGCCCCGCCCTTCCACCGGTGAGCACAGCCTCGGCAAGTTCGGGATCATCGAGGACTACGGCGGCCACGGCATCGGGTCCGAGATGCACATGGACCCGCACCTGCTGAACTACGTCTCGCGCAAGCGGGGCAAGGGGATCAAGCTGGTTCCGGGCGTCTGCCTGGCGATCGAGCCGATGGTGTCCCTGGGCACCGCCCAGACGGAGGTACTGTCCGACGACTGGACGGTCATCACGACCGACGGCACCTGGTCCTCGCACTGGGAGCACTCCATCGCCCTGACGGAGGACGGTCCCATCGTCCTGACCAGCCCGGACTGCGGCAAGGCGAAGCTGGCGGAGTACGGAGTCACCACGGCTCCGGACCCCCTCGGTTAATGATCTAGACTCTGGGGCAAACTTTCCGGATTCGTCTTTCTGGGTGCCCTGACGTAGACTGACTCGTCGGCTCTCGTGCACATCCATGCCTGCATGGCGACGTACGAAGCCGATCAAGGTAGCCGATTCGAAAGGCGAAGCGTGGCCAAGAAGCAAGGTGCCATCGAAATCGAGGGCACCGTGATCGAGTCCCTCCCGAACGCGATGTTCAAGGTGGAACTCCAGAACGGTCACAAGGTCCTCGCGCACATCAGCGGCAAGATGCGTATGCACTACATCCGCATCCTCCCCGATGACCGGGTCGTTGTGGAGCTGTCTCCGTACGACCTGACGCGTGGCCGGATCGTCTACCGATACAAGTAGATCTTGCTCTCACTCCTGCCTGGGCATCCGTCCCGGTGCGGGTGGTGGCACTGACCCGGAGAACCTCACCAACATGAAGGTCAAGCCGAGCGTCAAGAAGATCTGCGACAAGTGCAAGGTGATCCGCCGTCACGGCCGGGTCATGGTCATCTGCGACAACCTGCGCCACAAGCAGCGCCAGGGCTGACGCACGCCGACCGACCTGCCTTCCGCAGTTCTTCGCGCGACGTAAGAAAACGTACATACGCAGAACCCGCCCAGCCCCGCACGGGGCCGGCGGCACCTCCGGCGGGGGCCGGGGACCCGGACGTACCATCACCCACTTCGGGTGGTCGGCGGTCGGGAGTGGTTCTGCGGAAGACCCCCGAACACACAGGAGCCATTGAATGGCACGCGTTTCCGGTGTTGACATCCCGCGCGAAAAGCGCGTGGAGATCGCACTCACCTACGTCTTCGGTATCGGGCGCACCCGGTCCAAGGAGATCCTCGCCTCCACCGGCGTGAACCCGAACACCCGCGTTCGTGACCTGGCCGAAGAGGACCTCGTCAAGATCCGCGAGTACGTGGACGCCAACCTCCGTACCGAGGGTGACCTCCGCCGCGAGATCCAGGGCGACATCCGCCGCAAGATCGAGATCCAGTGCTACCAGGGTATCCGCCACCGTCGCGGCCTCCCGGTGCACGGTCAGCGCACCAGCACCAACGCGCGTACCCGCAAGGGCCCGCGTCGCGCGATCGCCGGTAAGAAGAAGCCGGGCAAGAAGTAGTCCTGTTCAGCGGTCTTGCGCTGTAGGACCGACCACCTCCCGTAGGAGATTTAGATGCCCCCCAAGGGTCGTCAGGGCGCTGCCAAGAAGGTGCGCCGCAAGGAAAAGAAGAACGTCGCTCACGGGCACGCCCACATCAAGAGCACGTTCAACAACACCATCGTCTCGATCACGGACCCCTCGGGCAACGTGATCTCCTGGGCCTCCGCCGGCCACGTCGGCTTCAAGGGCTCGCGCAAGTCCACCCCCTTCGCCGCGCAGATGGCCGCCGAGTCGGCCGCCCGCCGCGCGCAGGAGCACGGCATGCGCAAGGTTGACGTCTTCGTGAAGGGTCCGGGCTCCGGCCGCGAGACCGCGATCCGCTCCCTCCAGGCCACTGGCCTCGAGGTCGGCTCGATCCAGGACGTCACCCCCACCCCGCACAACGGCTGCCGCCCGCCGAAGCGCCGCCGCGTCTGACGCAGCGGACGCACAGTTGCGTTCTTGAGTGTCCGGGCGGTACGACCCCTCCGGGGGGCGTGCCGCCCGTACCCTTGCAGTAGCCGTACTCCGGTACGGCATCCCGTCGGGCGTCAAATAGTGGGCGTCCACGAATGAAGGAACACAGACATGCTTATCGCTCAGCGTCCTTCGCTGACCGAAGAGGTCGTCGACGAGTACCGCTCGCGGTTCGTGATCGAGCCGCTGGAGCCGGGCTTCGGCTACACCCTCGGTAACTCCCTGCGCCGTACGCTCCTGTCCTCGATCCCGGGTGCGGCTGTCACCAGCATCCGCGTGGACGGCGTCCTGCACGAGTTCACCACCGTGCCGGGTGTGAAGGAAGACGTCACCGACATCATCCTGAACATCAAGCAGCTGGTCGTCTCCTCGGAGCACGACGAGCCGGTCGTGATGTACCTGCGCAAGCAGGGTCCCGGCCTGGTCACCGCCGCCGACATCGCGCCCCCGGCCGGTGTCGAGGTGCACAACCCGGACCTGGTCCTCTCCACGCTCAACGGCAAGGGCAAGCTGGAGATGGAGCTGACCGTCGAGCGCGGTCGCGGCTACGTCTCCGCCGTCCAGAACAAGCAGCTGGGCCAGGAGATCGGTCGCATCCCGATCGACTCCATCTACAGCCCGGTCCTCAAGGTCACCTACAAGGTCGAGGCGACCCGAGTCGAGCAGCGCACCGACTTCGACAAGCTGATCGTCGACGTCGAGACCAAGCAGGCCATGCGCCCGCGTGACGCCATGGCGTCCGCCGGCAAGACCCTGGTCGAGCTGTTCGGTCTGGCGCGCGAGCTCAACATCGACGCCGAGGGCATCGACATGGGCCCCTCGCCGACGGACGCGGCCCTGGCCGCCGATCTGGCGCTGCCGATCGAGGAGCTCGAGCTCACCGTTCGGTCGTACAACTGCCTCAAGCGCGAGGGCATCCACTCCGTGGGTGAGCTCGTCGCCCGCTCCGAGGCCGACCTGCTCGACATCCGCAACTTCGGTGCGAAGTCGATCGACGAGGTCAAGGCGAAGCTGGCCGGCATGGGCCTGGCCCTCAAGGACAGCCCGCCCGGATTCGACCCGACCGCCGCCGCCGACGCCTTCGGCGCCGACGACGACGCGGACGCCGGTTTCGTCGAGACCGAGCAGTACTGAGAAAGCTTGTGGGGGGCTCGCGCCCCCCACACCACCCTCTTGCGACCGCTTGAGGGAACTGACACCGGTACCTGACACGGCCGGTGCAGATTTGAAGGAGTAACAATGCCGCGTCCCGCTAAGGGTGCCCGCCTGGGCGGCTCCGCCGCGCACGAGAAGCACCTGCTCGCGAACCTCGCGAAGGCGCTCTTCGAGCACGGCCGCATCACCACCACCGAGGCCAAGGCCCGCCGCCTGCGTCCCTACGCCGAGCGTCTGGTCACCAAGGCCAAGAAGGGCGACATCCACAACCGTCGCCTGGTGCTGCAGACGATCACGGACAAGAGCATCGTGCACACGCTGTTCACCGAGATCGCCCCGCGCTACGAGAACCGCCCCGGTGGTTACACGCGCATCACCAAGATCGGCAACCGTCGTGGCGACAACGCCCCGATGGCCGTCATCGAGCTGGTCGAGGCCCTGACGGTCGCCCAGCAGGCCACTGGTGAGGCCGAGGCCGCCACCAAGCGCGCCGTGAAGGAGGCGGAGGCCACCGAGGCTCCCGCCGCCGAGGAGACCAAGGAGGCCTGATCCCTTCCGGGATCACGCTGAAAAGGCTCTGAACGGGCCCGCCCCTTTCCGGGGCGGGCCCGTTCTGCATGTCTGAGAGGATTCATGGGTGAGTGACGAGGTGGAGCCCGGGCACGTCCGGGTGCGGCTGGACCTGTCGTACGACGGCAAGGACTTCTCCGGCTGGGCGAAGCAGCGCACGCTGCGGACCGTGCAGGGCGAGCTGGAGAACGCCCTGCAGACCGTGATGCGCCTCAAGGAACCGGTCGAGCTGACCGTGGCCGGGCGTACGGACGCGGGCGTGCACGCCCGCGGGCAGGTCGCGCAGTTCGACATCGCCGACGAGGTGTGGGCCGAGCACCACGACAAGCTGCTGCGCCGCCTCGCAGGGCGCCTGCCGCACGACATCCGCGTCTGGAAGGTCGCCGAGGCCCCGGAGGGCTTCAACGCGCGCTTCTCGGCCATCTGGCGCCGCTACGCCTACCGCGTGGGCGACCACCAGGGCGGGGTCGACCCGCTGCGCCGCGGGCACGTGCTGTGGCACCAGTGGCCCCTCGACGTGGACGCCATGAACCGGGCCGCCGCCCCGCTGCTCGGCGAGCACGACTTCGCCGCGTACTGCAAGAAGCGCGAGGGCGCGACGACGATCCGCACCCTCCAGCAGCTCAGCTGGGAGCGCGCCGAGGACGGGATCGTCACCGCGACCGTCCGCGCCGACGCCTTCTGCCACAACATGGTCCGCTCCCTGGTGGGCGCCCTGCTGCACGTCGGTGACGGCCACCGGCCGGTCGAGTGGCCCGGGCAGGTGCTGGCCGCGGCCGTACGGGACTCCTCGGTGCACGTGGTGAAGCCGCACGGGCTGACGCTGGAGGAGGTCGGCTACCCGGCGGACGAGCTGCTGGCCGCCCGCAGCAAGGAAGCGCGGAACATGCGGACCCTCCCCGGCAAGGGCTGCTGCTAATCGGTTTGGGTCCAGCCCCGCCGGACCTGGACAATGCCCGGCATGGGACATCTCGAAGCCAGCCACCTGGAGTACTACCTTCCCGACGGGCGGGTCCTGCTCCCCGACGTCTCCTTCCGCGTGGGGGAGGGGGCGGTGGTGGCCCTGGTGGGGGCGAACGGCGCCGGCAAGACCACCCTGCTCAAGCTGATCTCCGGGGAGCTCCAGCCGCACGGCGGCGGGGTGACCATCAGCGGCGGGCTCGGGGTGATGTCGCAGTTCGTCGGCTCCGTACGGGACGAGACGACCGTACGGGACCTGCTGGTGTCGGTGGCCCAGCCGCGGATCCGGGAGGCCGCGAAGGCCGTGGACCGGGCCGAGCAGCTGATCCTGACGGTGGACGACGAGGCCGCCCAGATGGCCTACGCGCAGGCGCTCAGCGACTGGGCCGACGTCCAGGGTTACGAGGCGGAGACGCTGTGGGACGTCTGCACGATGGCCGCGCTGGCGATCCCGTACGACAGCGCCCAGTTCCGCGAGGTGCGCACGCTCTCCGGCGGTGAGCAGAAGCGGCTCGTGCTGGAGGCGCTGCTGCGCGGCCCCGACGAGGTGCTGCTCCTCGACGAGCCGGACAACTACCTCGACGTCCCCGGCAAGCGGTGGCTGGAGGAGCAGCTGAAGGCCACGCGCAAGACCGTGCTGTTCGTCTCCCACGACCGGGAGCTCCTCACCCAGGCCGCCGAGAAGATCATCAGCCTGGAAGCGAGCCCGATGGGCAGCGACGTGTGGGTGCACGGCGCGGGCTTCGGGACGTACCACGAGGCCCGCAAGGAGCGCTTCGCGCGCTTCGAGGAGCTCAAGAGGCGCTGGGACGAGGAGCACGCCCGCCTGAAGGCGCTGGTGCTGCGGCTGCGCAACCAGGCCGCCTCCAGCCCCGACATGGCCTCGCGGTACCGGGCGATGCAGACCCGCTTCCAGAAGTTCGAGGAGGCCGGCCCGCCGCCGGAGCCGCCGCGCGAGCAGGACATCAAGATGCGGCTCAAGGGCGGCCGGACCGGCGTGCGGGCGCTGACCGTGGAGAACCTGGAGCTGACGGGGCTGATGAAGCCCTTCTCCCTGGAGGTCTTCTACGGGGAGCGGGTCGCGGTCCTCGGCTCGAACGGCTCCGGCAAGTCGCACTTCCTGCGGCTGCTGGCCGGCGAGGACGTCAAGCACACGGGTGACTGGAAGCTGGGCGCACGGGTGGTCCCGGGCCACTTCGCGCAGACCCACGCCCATCCGGAGCTCTTCGGGCGCACCCTCGTCGACATCCTGTGGACGGAGGCGGCCAAGCCGCTGGGCCAGGCGATGGGGGCCCTGCGCCGCTACGAGCTGGAGCGCCAGGCCGAGCAGCCCTTCGAGAAGCTGTCGGGCGGGCAGCAGGCGCGCTTCCAGATCCTGCTGCTGGAGCTGGCGGGGACCACGGCGCTGCTCCTGGACGAGCCGACGGACAACCTGGACCTGGAGTCCGCGGAGGCGCTGCAGGACGGCCTGGAGTCGTACGACGGCACTGTGCTGTGCGTCACGCACGACCGGTGGTTCTCCCGCACATTCGACCGGTACCTGGTCTTCGGTTCGGACGGGGTCGTGCGAGAGACTGCGGAGCCTGTTTGGGACGAACGCAGGGTCGAGCGGAAGCGCTAGGAGAAACCGCAGTGGGGCTGAGGCCTGGCATCTGGCTGATGAAGTGGGACGCCCGCGTGCGGACCTCCGGGAACCTGCTGGTCGACTGGCTGCTGCGGCCCGCCTCCCTGCCCTGGCGGCTCGCCTCCCTCGCCGTGGTGCTCGGGATCTGCGTCTCCACGAGCCTGCGGGCGAACTGGGGCTCGGACAACGCCTTCGTGGTGAAGGCGGCCGAGACCCTGCTGGCGGGCGGGTCCCCGTACGACGACAAGCGGTTCCTGTACCTGCCCAGTGCCGTGCTCATGGCGGTGCCCGAGGCGCTGCTGCCGCAGCCGGTGCTGCGGTGGGTGCTGCCGGTCGGGATGTCGGGGCTGCTGGGCGTCGGCTGGCTGGCCGCGCTGCGGCTGTTCTCGGTGCCGCTGCGCTCGCGGTTCGCGGTCGTCGGCTTCGCCGTCTTCGCCCTGGCCTACAAGCCGTACGTGAACCTCGTACTGATCGGCAACTGGACGGCGATCTCGGCGGCCGCCCTCCCGGTGGCGCTGCTGCTGGCGCGGCGGCGCGCCTGGGGGGCGGCCGGGCTGGTGGTCGGGCTGGCCATCGCCTGCAAGCCGATGCTGGTGCCGATCGGGGTGCTGTTCCTCTTCGCCCGGCAGTGGCGGGGGCTGGCGGCCGCGGTGCTGGTGCCGCTGGGCATGTCGCTGGCGGGGGCGCTGCTGATGCCGAACCCGTCGCTGTTCTTCACCAAGACGCTGCCGTTCCTGCTGGGCGGGCAGGACGCCTACGCGCTGCCCTGGGACGCCTCGCCGATCGCGGTGCTGCCGCGGCTGGGGGTGCCGGAGCCGGTGGCCGTGGCGGTGGCGTTCGCGGGGGCCGGGGCGGGGCTGTGGGCGGCCTGGACGCGGTGGCGGCGCGGTGACGACGCCGACGGCGGTGCGCTGCGGCTGGTGGAGACGGCCTGCATGGTGATGTTGGCCGCATTCCTGGTCTCGCGGCCCTCCTTCGACCACTACCTGCTGGTGGTGCTGCCGCTGCTGCTGGCCTCGGCGGTGCGGGAGGACTCGATGCCCCGCTCGCCCTGGTTCTGGCTGGTGCTGACGCCGCAGATCGCCCTGGTCCCGTGGCCCTCGGAGCTGGCCGCCAAGCGGCGCGCCTTCAAGGACTGCGCCGCCCTGTGCGGGCTCGCCGTTCTGCTGGCGCGTCGTGCGCTGCGCTCCGGTCGGGTTACTCTGGACCAAGTAACAACTGCGGGGTCCCCATCCAGGACCGAACCGGAGTGCGCCGCGACGCCAGCAGAATCGGCATCGCGGACCGCGTTTTGACCCGTACGGGTCCTCTTGGATACTCTGCTGGTTTGTTATGCGTATTGGCTTTCTCATTCTCACGTGAAAGGGCCTTGCGCCGGTCCACCGGACCGATGACCAGCAGTTCACACGGGTTGCGTCTCCGATGTGAACAAGGGCTGTCGTGATCGTCCGTGGTGACCCTGTCAGGACCCTTCCCGCGGGGCTTGCGCCCTATGGGATGACCCACCACTGAAGAAGCGAAGGCATACGCGTGCGTACGTTCAGCCCCAAGCCCGGCGACATCTCGCGCCAGTGGCTCGTCATCGACGCCCAGGACGTTGTCCTCGGCCGTCTGGCGACCCAGGCCGCTGCCCTCCTGCGCGGCAAGCACAAGCCGACTTACGCCCCCCACATGGACATGGGCGACTTCGTCATCATCGTCAACGCCGACAAGGTTCACCTGTCCGGCAACAAGGCGTCGCAGAAGATGGCGTACCGCCACTCCGGCTTCCCGGGCGGTCTCCGCTCCGTGCGTTACGACGACCTGCTCCGCGACAACCCGGAGAAGGCCGTCGAGAAGGCCGTCAAGGGCATGCTCCCCAAGAACACCCTGGGCCGTCAGATGCTCTCGAAGCTGAAGGTCTACTCGGGCGACCAGCACCCGCACGCTGCGCAGCAGCCGGTGCCGTTCGAGATCACCCAGGTCGCGCAGTAGTTCCGGCCACCCCCTAAGACGTAGAAAATTCTGAGGAGCATCGTGGCCGAGACCACCGCCGAGACGACCGTCGAAGAGTTCGAGGGCAACGTCGAGGAGTACACCAGCGAGTCCGAGGTTGTCGTCGAGGGCGACTACACCTCCGAGTCCCTTGCCGGTCGCTTCGGCGACCCCCAGCCGGCCGCCGGCCTGGGCCGTCGCAAGAACGCCATCGCCCGCGTCCGGATCGTTCCGGGCACCGGCAAGTGGAAGATCAACGGTCGCACCCTTGAGGACTACTTCCCCAACAAGGTGCACCAGCAGGAAGTCAACGAGCCCTTCAAGCTCCTCGAGCTCGACGGCCGCTACGACGTCATCGCCCGCATCTCGGGTGGCGGCGTCTCCGGCCAGGCCGGCGCCCTGCGCCTCGGCGTGGCCCGTGCGCTGAACGAGGCGGACGTGGACAACAACCGCCCGGCGCTGAAGAAGGCCGGCTTCCTCTCCCGCGACGACCGTGCGGTCGAGCGCAAGAAGGCCGGTCTCAAGAAGGCCCGCAAGGCTCCGCAGTACAGCAAGCGTTAATCTTCGCCTGCTGTTTGCAACGAAACCGCCCCGGCAGCACTCTCTGTGCTGTCGGGGCGGTTCGTTTACCGCCACAAGCGGCAAATACCTGTCACAAGCGGTCACACGCGAAGCGCAAAACTCGGGAGGACAACAGTGGGACGACTCTTCGGGACGGACGGTGTACGCGGCGTCGCCAACGCGGATCTGACGGCTGAGCTGGCGCTCGGTCTCTCCGTGGCGGCCGCCCACGTGCTGGGCGAGGCGGGCACGTTCGCGGGCCACCGCGCGACCGCCGTGGTCGGCCGGGACCCCCGTGCCTCCGGCGAATTCCTGGAAGCCGCGGTCGTCGCCGGCCTCGCGAGCGCGGGCGTGGACGTCCTGCGCGTCGGTGTGCTGCCCACCCCGGCGGTGGCGTATCTCACCGGTGCGCTGGGTGCCGACCTCGGCGTGATGCTCTCGGCCAGCCACAACGCCATGCCCGACAACGGCATCAAGTTCTTCGCGCGCGGCGGGCACAAGCTCGCCGACGAGCTGGAGGACCGCATCGAGTCCGTCTACGAGGAGCACCGCACCGGTGCCCCCTGGGACCGGCCCACCGGCTCCGGCGTCGGCCGCGTCTCCGACTACACCGAGGGCTTCGAGAAGTACGTCGCCCACCTGATCGGCGTGCTCCCCAACCGCCTCGACGGCCTGAAGGTCGTCCTGGACGAGGCGCACGGCGCGGCCTCCTACGTCTCGCCCGAGGCCTTCGCCCGGGCCGGCGCGGAGATCGTCACGATCGGCGCCGAGCCGGACGGCCTGAACATCAACGACGGCTGCGGCTCCACCCACCTCGGCCTGCTCAAGGCGGCCGTCGTGGAGCACGGCGCCGACTTCGGCATCGCGCACGACGGTGACGCCGACCGCTGCCTGGCCGTGGACGGCACCGGCGCGGAGGTCGACGGCGACCAGATCCTCGCGGTGCTGGCCCTGGCCATGCGCGAGGCCGGGCAGCTGCGCGGGAACACCGTGGTCGGCACCGTCATGTCGAACCTGGGCTTCAAGCTGGCCATGGAGGGCGAGGGCATCCAGGTCGTGCAGACCGGGGTCGGCGACCGGTACGTGCTGGAGGCCATGAAGGAGCACGGCTACGCGCTGGGCGGCGAGCAGTCCGGCCACGTGATCATCCTGGACCACGCCACGACCGGCGACGGCACGCTGACCGGCCTGCTGCTGGCGGCGCGGGTCGCGGCCACCGGCAAGTCCCTGGCGGAGCTGGCCGGGGTCATGGAGCGGCTGCCGCAGGTGCTGATCAACGTCCCCGACGTGGACAAGGCCCGGGTCACGACCTCCGCCGAGCTGGCCGCGGCGGTGGCCGACGCCGAGCGCGAGCTGGGTACCACCGGGCGGGTTCTGCTCCGCCCGTCCGGCACCGAGCCGCTCGTACGGGTGATGGTCGAGGCCGCGGACATCGAGCAGGCCCGCGCGGTCGCGGGCCGGCTCGCCGACGTCGTGAAGTCGGCGCTCGGCTAGGCGCCGCCCGGCGGGTCACCTCGCCGTCGCATTGAACGGCCCCGCCGTCCCGGGTTTCCGGGGCGGCGGGGCCGTGTGCGTTCCGCGATGGTCCGGTCCCGCGGGCTGTTGTTGATCCGTCAACTCCCGCTGTGGGAAGCCGTGATGGGTGCAGGGTGACGTTCGAACTGAATGTCGGGCTGATAATCTCGACGGGCTGTCAACGCGGGCGGCGGGCGACGGGGGGAATGCGCGGTGGGACGACCGGACGAGCCGGCGGGGGAAACGCCGGAGCAGCTGAGGAAGCGGGCGAACGACCTGAGGGCCTGCGCCCGCAAGGCGCGTGGGCTGGCCAAGACGCTCGGCCCCCGCCTCGACGCCGACGCCAAGAAGGCCCAGCAGGCCGATCCGCCGGTCTGGAAGGGGCCCTTCGCCACCCAGTCCACGACGCAGATCGTGAACCGCCGGGGCACGCTCAACCAGATGGCGTCCGCCCTCATGCACGACGCCGGCCGCTGGGAGACCGAGGCGGACCGCCTCGACGAGCAGGCCAAGACGGCCGCGGCCAAGACGACGGGACCGGGCAATTGAGCGAGTTCCGCGGATTCGACACCGCCGAGATACGCGCCCTCGCGACCAACCTGCGCAACGCGGGCAAGGACGCCCGCGGCATGCACCGGGACCTGGCCGGCGTCCTCACCGAGGCCGCCCAGCTCCTGAACGGCAAGCCGGCCACCACCGACCCGCTGCTCCAGCCGCTCGTCGGCGGGGTGTTCGTCATGCCGTCGTTCTTCGGCGGGCCCAGCACCATGCCCGGGGTCCTCGACGACGAGCTCGGTGACATGGCCGGGTCCATGGAACGCCGCAGCAAGCAGCTCGACGAGTGCAAGATCCTCATCGAGCACGGGTACGCCGTCGACCCGGCCCTGCTCTTCGCCGACGAGGTCGCGCCCAACGAGAAGCACATCAGCGACGCGCTCACGAAGCTCAAGGAGCTCGACGGCAAGGACTTCGGCACCAACGGCAACCGCGACGACCTGGAGAAGGTCAAGAGCATGCTGGAGGGGATGACGTCCGCCGAACTCGACGCGTTCTTCGACCGCGTCCCGCCGGCCGACCTCAAGCGCTACAACGACCTGATGAACGACACGGGCGACTCCGGCTGGAAGTGGTGGGACGAGAACGGCCTGCCCGAGGGCGACCGCCGTGACCACCTCAGCCTGATCCTCTCCAAGCTGGGCCCCGCGCACTGGGCCAAGGCGCAGGCCGCGTTCCCGGGGATGCAGCCGGGGTTCGACACGACGGACGCGTTCTTGGACGGCAAGAACTCCCAGAGCGGCGCCCAGGCCAAGGGCATGCACTGGGGCGTCCCGACCGACCCCCTGTTCGCGCCGGGATCCGACGGCAAGGAGATCACGGCCGCCGACATCAACCAGGGGCGGTTCGCCGACTGCTGGTACATCGCGTCGCTCACCTCCACGGCCCAGGTCAACCCCCAGTTCATCCGGGACGGCATCAAGGAGAACCCCAACGGGACCATCAACGTCCGGATCTGGGACAAGGACGGCAACCAGCGCTGGGTCACCGTCACCCCCGACCTGCCGCTGGACGAGAACGGCCAGCCCATGACCGCCCACGCCAAGGGCGCCATGTGGCCGGCCTACTACGAGAAGGCCTTCGCCCTCGTCTACGGCGGCGACAGCGGCGGTGCCCCCGACGGCAAGGGCGGCGACAAGAAGTACGACCGGGCGGAGCAGGGGAACTACGGGGCGACCGAGTGGGACCACACCGACAAGGCACCGCCCTATGTGACCGGCAGCAAGTCCGAGGGCATCGACAACGACATCCCGTCGTTGCGCGAGAAATTCGAGTCCGGCCACCCGATCATCGTGGCCACCGGCAGTGGCGGTGACATGCAGAAGGACGGCAACGCCAAATGGGGCGGCACTTTCTCCACCCGGCACGTGTACTTCGTCAAGGGCTTCCAGGGCGACAACATCGTGCTGGGCAACCCCTGGGGCCCGCCCCACAAGGACATCGTGGCCACTCCCGAGGAGTACGAGAAGTTCTTCAAGGATCCGCAGGCTCTGAAGGTGCCCAAGTGAAAACCCTCCGTCTCGCCGCGGCCGCCGGCTGCGTCCTGCTCGCCGCGGCCTGCGGCCCGTCCGCGACCAAGGCCGGGGACGCCACGGCATCCCCGAGCCCGAGCCCCTCCACCGCACGCCCCGTGCCGCCCGACGACAAGGGGCCGGAGTGCGCCGGTGACCGCCCAGCGAAGGGACTCCACGTACTGCGCGGCGGCACCGTCCGGCTGCCTGGAGGCGCCGGTACGGTGCTGTACAAGGAAGCGCAGGCGGACGGCACGTCCCGCACCGCCGTGCTGACGAACGGCACGGGGATGGGTACGGCGCAGGCCGGCACCGAGTCCTGGACCGTGACACCGGGCCGAGCCCTGACCGTGGGCGGTGCCGAGTTCACCGTCTCGCAGATCTGCACCTACCGGGTCGTACTCACGCCGAAGGACCAGAAGAACGTGACCGAGTTGCCGCAGCCCAGTTCCAACGCCACGTGGCCGTCCCTGGTCGACGGGCGCTTCCGCCTCCGCTGGCACGTCCCGAACACCGAGTACAACGGGCAGTACAGCGCCGTGGTCACGGAGATCTACCCCGGCCCTCGCGCCAACATCAGCATCGTGAGCGAGGACGGCGGGGACGCCTACTACGGCGACGCCAAGATCGGCGACACGCTGGAGTTCGCAGGTCGGCTCTGGAAGGTCACCGTGATCGACGTCGGCGACGGCAACCCCGACGGCAGCAACCCGAACTCCGGCTACGTGGACCTCCAGCTCATCGGCCCCGCCGGCGGCTGACCCTCAGGCCTTCGGCGTACGGATCCACCGCCCGCGCTGGGTGCGCCACAGCAGCTTCCAGGCGATGAGGGTGAGCGTGCCCGAGAGGATGATGCCGCCCAGGTTGAGCGCCAGCTGGATGCCCGAGCCCCACATCTGGCCGAAATCGCCGTAGCTGAGGGCCACGGCGGCGTTGGCGCCCGCCGGGACGGTGGTGACGGAGATCGCCACGCCGACCAGCGCACCGGCCTTCGCCGAGGTCAGCGACATCATGCCGACCACGCCGGCGAGCAGCGCCACGACGAAGGAGAACGGGTCGGGCTGCCAGATGAAGCTGGTGTTCGGCCGCGGGTTCTCCAGCATGTGCTCGTGGAAGAGGCCGAGTGCGTCCATCACCAGACTGAAGGCCGTCGTCGCCACGATCGCCGCCGTGAAGCCGATGACCAGCGCGAAGAGCGAACGTCCGGCGAGTCCCGGCCGCCGCTGCACCAGGCCCGTGCAGATGCCGGCGAGCGGGCCGAACTCCGGGCCGACCGCCATGGCGCCCACGATCAGGATCGCGTTGTCCAGGACCACACCGCAGGCCGCGATCATCGTCGCCACGATCATGAAGACGCTGTAGGTGATCGTGAGGGTGGATTCCTCGTGGGTCGCCTCGGCGAGCTGCTCCCAGACCACCGCGTCCGCGGCCTCGCCCGGGGCCTCCTCCTCCGCGTCGTCGGCGCGCGTGGAGATCGACAGGTCGATGTTCTCGACGGCGATCGAACCGCTCTTGTCGATGCCGAGCGAGCGCATCTCATGCAGCAGCTCGTCGGCCGCCTCCCGGGCGACGTCGCACAGCACGAGGTCGCCCGCCGGGTCGCGGGCGGCGCCGGGCAGCACGACCAGGTGGGTGGTCCCGACCGTCTGGTCGATGAACGCGAGCACCTGGTCCGTGAGATGGGGCGGGGTGATCATCCGCAGATGCAGCATTCCCGCACCATAACCACTACAGCTTGCGGAGGCTCAGCTTCTGGACCTTGTGGTCCGCGCCCTTGCGGACGACGAGGGTGGCCCGGCCGCGGGTCGGGGCCACGTTCTCCAGCAGGTTGGGCTTGTTGACGGTCCGCCACATCGTCTGCGCGTACTCCATCGCCTCCTCCTCGGAGACCTGGGTGTACTTGCGGAAGTAGGAGAAGGGGTTCTGGAAGGCGGTCTCGCGCAGCTTCCGGAAGCGGCCCAGGTACCAGCGCTCGATGTCCTCGGGGCGCGCGTCCACGTACACGCTGAAGTCGAAGTAGTCGGCGAGGGCGACGCGGGTGCGGCCGTCCGTCCCGGGGAGGGCCGGCTGGAGCACGTTCAGGCCCTCGACGATGAGGATGTCCGGGCGGCGTACGACGAGCTCCTCGCCCGGCACGATGTCGTAGATCAGGTGCGAGTAGACCGGGGCACGCACCTCGTCCTTGCCGGCCTTGATGTCGGCGACGAAACGGGTGAGCGCGCGGCGGTCGTAGGACTCCGGGAAGCCCTTGCGGGAGGTGAGCCCGCGCCGCTCGAGCTCCTTCATCGGGTAGAGGAAGCCGTCGGTGGTGACCAGCTCCACGCGCGGGTGCTCGGGCCAGCGGGCGAGCAGGGCCTGGAGCAGACGGGCCACGGTGGACTTGCCGACGGCGACCGAGCCGGCGACCCCTATGACGAAGGGGGTGCCCGCCTGTGCGCCGTGGCCGTTGCCGGCGTCGCCGAGGAAGGTGTTGAGGGTGCCGCGGAGGTTGCTGGTGGCCTCGACGTACAGGTTGAGCAGGCGCGAGAGCGGGAGGTACACGTCACGGACCTCGTCGAGGTCGATGACGTCACCGAGGCCGCGCAGCCGCTCCACCTCTTCGGCGGTCAGCGGCAGCGGGGTGCGCTCGCGCAGCGCGCTCCATTCGGCCCGGGTGAGGTCGACGTACGGCGAGGCGTCGGGGCCCCGGCGGTGGGTGGGGCGGGCGGGGTGCGGGGGGTGCCCCTCCCGGCCGGTGCGCTCCATTGCGTTGTCCGGCGTGCTTCGTGGCGGCGAAGTGATCACACGGCCATTGTCGGGGCTCGGGGGCGGTTGTGGGTGGTGTGGTCGGTCACGTGGCCGGGGCCCGGGACGGGGTTCGGTCTCGATTCGGGGCGGTCCAGGTCTCGCCCCGGTCACAATCGGAATCTGTCATTCAGAACCCTCAGTGAAGGCCCGATCCGGCCGTACAGTGCTGATCGCCGCAGTTCAGACGCCCACCCCGGAGAGACGGGGTGCTGTTCGGGCTGCCCCGTCGCCGTCCTGTTCCGTGGGAGACCCTTCCGTGCGTACCGCTCTCGTCCGCCATGCCGTCCTGACCGCTTCCGCGGCGTCCCTGGCCCTGCTGGCCACCGCGTGCGGCGCGGACAAGGCCGACACCAAGGCGGAGGCCAAGCCGTCCGCGAGCGCGCCGGCGCCCTCGCCGACGCCCGAGGCCAAGGCGCTCGCCGCCGCCGATCTGGAGAAGCTGACCCTGGCCGCCGGCGACGTCCCGAAGGTCACGATCAAGAAGGCGGGCGCCGACGACGTGGCCAAGGCCTCCGAGGTCACCTCGGACAAGCCGCAGTGCCTGCCGCTCGCGCAGGCCGGCGGTTTCGCCCCGGTCGGCAACGCCGTCACCACGACGGAGCGCATAGGCGCGAGCGAGCCCGCCGACCCGGCCAACCCGATGAGCATGACCCTGACCTCCGTCCAGCTCGCCTCCTACGACGGCAAGGGCGCGGAGGAGGCGCTGGCCTCGATGAAGGCGGCCGGTCAGGCCTGCACCGGCGGGTTCGTCACCACGGCGAAGGGCGAGAAGACCACCATCAATGCCGTCGCGCCGGTCACCGTGACCGCCGGTGACGACGCTGCGGGCTGGGCGTTCACCGCCGGGGGCGGCGACGAGGGGCTGCAGAGCCAGATGGTCGCCGTCCGCAAGGGCAACAACCTCTTCGTTCTGCACTCCTTGAGCTTCACCGGCAAGCCCCCCGTGCCGCAGGCGTACATCGACGCGCAGCTGAAGAAGCTCGGCTGAGCCGCCGAGGGCCGCGCGGGGGCGGTTGTACGGGAGTCGGTACCGGTTCGAGGGCCTTGCGGTCTCGTGGCGGTCACGATTGGGCGCATGCGCAAAATGATCCGATCGGGTGATCGCTTTGCGGGTACATTGCGGGATACCGCAGTTCTGAAGCGCGCCCCCCATCCCGGTGGGCGCGGCTCCTGCTGTCCTTTGCCTTGTGTTCTCTTTCGTGGGGGAGATCTTTCGTGCGTTCCGCTCTTGTCCGTCGTTCCGTCCTGACCGCATCCGCCGTGTCCCTGGCCCTGCTGGCCACCGCCTGCGGCGCGGACAAGGCCGACACCAAGGCGGACGCCAAGCCGTCCGCCCCCGCCGCCACCTCGGCGGCCCCGGCCGCGAAGGGCAAGACGGACGCGGAGCTGGCCAAGGTCCTGCTGGCCCAGGCCGACCTCGCCGACCACACCTTCAAGGCGGCGGACCCGGCCGAGTCCACCGCGGGCGCCGCCTCCACCAGTGACAAGCCCGAGTGCAAGGTGCTGGTCCAGGCGCAGAGCTTCACCCCGGCCGGTGCGCCCGCCGGCACCGCGCGCACCAAGGTCGTCGCCAACCCGAAGGCCCCCGCCGAGGGCGCCTCGGAGGAGGAGAAGGCGAAGGCGATCCTGGGCGCCCTCGGCTCCACGGCCACCGCCCTGACCCTCGCCTCGTACGACGGCAAGGGCGCCGAGGAGGCGTTCGCCGCGGTCAAGACCGCGAGCCAGAAGTGCGCCGGCGGTTACAGCGCCAACCTGGGCAGCGACACCGGCAAGATCAGCAAGGTGACCCCGGGCGCCGCTGTCACCGGCGGCGACGAGGCGCTTGCCCTCACCGTCGAGGGTGAGGCCGATGGCGACAAGCTGACGACCCAGCTGGTGTTCGTGCGCAAGGGCAACACCGTGGCGACCTTCTCGGCCCTGAGCCTGTCCGGCACCGCCGAGCAGCCGAAGGCCGTCATCGACGCGCAGGTCAAGAAGCTCGGCTGAGCCCCGCTCGACGAGTCGCCAACCCCGCTCCGGCGCATTCGCCGGGGCGGGGTTTTCGTCTTGTTCGGGTACGCGGCAGACGGCCGGACACGGCGTACGCTGCGGCCTATGTGCGGAATTGTGGGTTACGTGGGAGCGCAGTCGGCGCTCGATGTGGTCATCGCCGGACTCAAGCGGCTGGAGTACCGCGGCTACGACTCGGCCGGGGTCGCCGTGCTCGCCGACGGGGGGCTGGCGTCCGTCAAGAAGGCCGGGAAACTCGTCAATCTGGAGAAGGAGCTGGTCGGGCACCCGCTGCCGGCCGGATCCACGGGACTCGGGCACACCCGGTGGGCGACCCATGGCGGGCCCACCGACGCCAACGCCCACCCGCACCTCGACAATTCGGGGCGCGTGGCCGTCGTGCACAACGGCATCATCGAGAACTTCGCCGCGCTCCGCGCCGAACTGGCCGAGCGCGGGCACCGGCTGGAGTCCGAGACGGACACCGAGGTCGTGGCGCACCTGCTGGCCGAGCGGTTCTCGGCCGCCGGGAACCTCGCGGAGGCCATGCGGCAGGTGTGCCGGGAGTTGGAGGGCGCCTTCACGCTGGTCGCGGTGCACGCGGACGTGCCGGACGTGGTGGTCGGCGCGCGCCGGAACTCCCCCCTGGTGGTGGGCGTTGGAGAAGGGGAGAACTTCCTCGCCTCGGACGTGGCCGCGTTCATCGCCCACACCCGGTCCGCGATCGAGCTGGGGCAGGACCAGGTCGTCGAGCTCCGCCGCGACGGGGTCACGGTGACCAACTTCGACGGTTCGGCCGCGGCCGTGCGGGCGTACCACGTGGACTGGGACGCCTCGGCGGCCGAGAAGGGGGGATACGACTACTTCATGCTCAAGGAGATCGCCGAGCAGCCGAAGGCCGTCGCCGACACCCTCCTGGGCAGGATCGACGCGAGCGGTTCGCTGACCCTGGACGAGGTGCGCATCCCCACCTCGGTGCTCCGGGAGGTCGACAAGGTCGTGATCGTGGCGTGCGGTACGGCGTACCACGCGGGCATGATCGCGAAGCTGGCCATCGAGCACTGGACCCGCATCCCGTGCGAGACGGAGCTGGCGAGCGAGTTCCGCTACCGCGATCCGATCCTGGACCAGCGGACGCTGGTGGTCGCGATCTCGCAGTCCGGCGAGACCATGGACACCCTGATGGCGCTGCGGCACGCGCGCGAGCAGGGCGCCAAGGTGCTGGCCATCTGCAATACGAACGGGTCGACGATCCCGCGCGAATCGGACGCCGTGCTGTACACGCACGCCGGTCCGGAGGTGGCCGTCGCCTCGACCAAGGCGTTCCTGACGCAGCTGGTGGCCTGTTACCTGGTCGCGCTGTACCTCGGGCAGGTCCGGGGCACCAAGTGGGGCGACGAGATCGAGGCCGTGATCCGGGAGCTGTCGGACATTGCCGCGGCCGTGGACACCGTCCTGGAGACCATGGAGCCGGTACGCCGGCTCGCGCGCTCCCTCGCCGACAAGAACACCGTGCTGTTCCTGGGGCGGCACGTCGGGTACCCGGTGGCGCTGGAGGGTGCGCTCAAGCTCAAGGAGCTGGCGTACATGCACGCCGAGGGCTTCGCGGCGGGCGAGCTCAAGCACGGGCCGATCGCGCTGATCGAGCAGGACCTGCCGGTGGTGGTCGTCGTCCCGTCGCCGCGCGGCCGCTCCGTCCTCCACGACAAGATCGTGTCGAACATCCAGGAGATCCGGGCGCGCGGGGCGCGGACGATCGTGATCGCGGAGGAGGGCGACGAGGCGGTCGTCCCGTACGCCGACCACCTGATCCGGATCCCGGCGACGCCGACGCTGCTCCAGCCGCTGGTGGCGACGGTGCCGTTGCAGGTCTTCGCGTGCGAGCTGGCGACCGCGCGGGGGAACGAGGTGGACCAGCCGCGTAACCTCGCGAAGTCCGTAACCGTGGAGTGAGCGAGCAAGTGGGGCTGTTCTTGTGATTATCGGCGTCGGGATCGACGTGGCGGAGATCGAGCGGTTCGAGGCGGCGCTGGAGCGGACGCCGAACATGGCGCAGCGCCTGTTCGTCGACGCCGAGTTGACGCTGCCGAGCGGCGAGCGGCGCGGAGTCGCCTCGCTCGCCGCGCGGTTCGCCGCGAAGGAGGCCCTGGCCAAGGCGCTGGGCGCGCCCGCCGGGCTGCTGTGGACCGACGCCGAGGTCTACGTGGAGGACAGCGGGCAGCCCCGGCTGCGGGTGTCGGGGACGGTGGCGGCGCGGGCGGCGGCGCTGGGCGTGAAGTCCTGGCACATCTCGCTGAGCCACGACGCCGGGGTCGCCTCCGCAGTGGTGATCGCCGAGGGTTAGTCCATGCGAACTGCTTACAGCGTGGAGACCGTACGGGGCGCCGAGCGGGAGTTGATGGCCCGGCTGCCCGAAGGCGCCCTGATGCAGCGGGCGGCGGCGGGGCTGGCCGCCGTCTGCGCGGGGCTGCTGCGGCGGGTCTACGGGGCGCGGGTGGTGCTGCTGGTCGGGCCCGGGGACAACGGCGGCGACGCGCTGTACGCGGGCGCGCGGCTGGCGCGGCGCGGTGCCGGGGTGACGGCGGTGCCGATGGATCCGGCGCGGATGCACGCGGGCGGGCTGGCGGCGCTGCTGGCCGCCGGCGGTCGGGTCGCGCAGTCCGTCCCCGCCCGGGCCGACCTCGTCCTGGACGGGCTGGTCGGCATCGGCGGGCGGGGCGGGCTGCGGCCGGCGGCGGCCGCGCTGGTCGAGCGGATCCCGGCGGGCGCGGTGGTGGTGGCCGTGGACCTGCCCAGCGGGGTGGACGCGGACTCCGGGGAGGTGGCGGGCGCGGCCGTCACGGCCGACGTCACGGTGACCTTCGGGGCGTACAAGCCCGGCCTGCTCATCGACCCCGGGGCCGCGCGGGCGGGCGCGGTGCGGCTGGTGGACATCGGGCTGGAACTGCCGTCGCCGCCCGCGGTGGAGGCCCTGCAGCACGCGGACGTGGCGGAGCTGCTGCCGGAGCCGACGGCGTCGAGCGACAAGTACCGGCGGGGCGTGGTCGGGATCGTCGCCGGGTCCGCACAGTACCCGGGCGCGGCGGTGCTGGCCGTGGCCGGAGCGCTGCGCGGCGGCGCGGGCGCGGTGCGGTACGTGGGGCCGGCGGCGGACGCCGTGCTGGCCCGCTTCCCGGAGACGCTGATCGGGCGGGGCCGGGTGCAGGCGTGGGTGGTCGGTCCGGGGCTGGGGGAGGGGCGCGGCGGGGAGGTGGCCGAGGCCCTGGCGGAGCCCGTCCCCGTACTGGTCGACGCGGACGGGCTGCGCGGGCTGGACGCGGGGGTGCTGCGGGCGCGGACGGCCGCGACCCTGCTGACCCCGCACGCGGGGGAGGCGGCGGCGCTGCTGGGGGTCCCGCGGGAGTCGGTGGAGGCGGGGCGGCTGGCCGCGGCGCGGGACCTGGCCGGGCGGTACGGGGCGGCGGTGCTGCTGAAGGGCTCGACGACGCTGGTCGCCTCCGGCGGTGCGGCCGTGCGGGTGAACCCGACCGGGACGCCGTGGCTGGCCACCGCGGGGAGCGGGGACGTGCTGTCCGGACTGGCCGGGTCCCTCCTGGCGGGGGGCCTGTCGGCGGTGGACGCCGGCTCGGCGGCGGCGTACCTCCACGGCCTGGCGGCCCGTCTGCGGGGCGGCCCGCTGCTGGCCCAGGAGGTCGCCGAGTCCCTGCCGGAGGCCTGGCGGAACGCCCGCCGCTGACCCCGCGGGGCCGCGGGGCACCGCCCCGGCCCCCGCGCCTCAAACGCCGGCGGGGGCTGGTTGTGCCCGGTGCCGCCGGTCCGGTGCGGGTCAAAGATCCGGGGCTCCGCCCCGTACCCCGCTCCTCAAACGCCGGAGGGGCTGGATTCTCGCTCGGCGGGGCTGGAACATTCAGCCTCGCCGGCGTTTGAGGCGCGGGGTCTGGGGCGGAGCCCCAGGGAACGGTGGAAGGGCGGGTAGGGGACTGCTCCGCGCAGCGGCGGCCCCGCGCCGCGCAGGGCGGCGGCACCCGGGCCCCGAACCGGTTCTGAGAGACTGGGGGCGATGAACGAGACACCGATGCGCGTGTACGCCGAGATCGATCTTGATGCCGTACGGGCGAACGTGCGCGCACTGCGCGAGCGGGCGCCCCGGTCCGGGTTGATGGCCGTGGTCAAGGCGGATGCCTACGGGCACGGCGCCCTCGCCTGCGCAAAGGCCGCCCAGGAGGCCGGCGCCGGCTGGCTCGGGACCGCCACGCCCGACGAGGCGCTCGCGCTGCGCGCCGCGGGTATCGAGGGCCGGATCCTGTGCTGGCTGTGGACCCCCGGCGGGCCCTGGCGGGAGGCCATCGAGGCCGATGTCGACGTCTCCGTCAGCGGGATGTGGGCGCTGGAAGAGGTACGCGGGGCCGCCCGCGCGGCGGGCCGGACCGCCCGCATCCAGCTCAAGGCCGACACCGGCCTCGGCCGCAACGGCTGCCAGCCCGCCGACTGGGAGGAGCTCGTCACCGCGGCCGTCGCCGCCCAGGCCGAGGGCACCGTCCGCGTCACCGGCGTCTGGTCGCACTTCGCCTGCGCCGACGAGCCCGGCCACCCCTCGATCCAGCTCCAGCTCGCCGCGTTCCGCGACATGCTCGCGTACGCCGAGAAGGAGGGCGTCGAACCCGAGGTCCGGCACATGGCGAACTCACCCGCGACGCTGACCCTCCCCGAGTCCCACTTCGACCTGGTGCGCCCCGGCCTGGCCGTCTACGGCGTCTCGCCGGCCCCCGAACTCGGCACCTCCGCCCAGCTCGGACTGCGCCCCGCGATGACCCTCAAGGCCACGGTCGCGCTGGTCAAGGCCGTCCCCGCCGGGCACGGCGTGAGTTACGGCCACCACTACGTCACCGACAACGAGACCACCCTCGCCCTGATCCCGGCCGGCTACGCCGACGGCGTCCCGCGGCACGGCTCCGGGGCCGGCCCGGTGCTCGTCGGTGGCAAGATCCGCCACGTCGCCGGGCGCGTCGCCATGGACCAGTTCGTGGTCGACTTGGACGGAGACCACGCCCGGGTCGGCGACGAAGCGGTCATCTTCGGCGACGCGGAGCGCGGTGAACCCACCGCCGAGGACTGGGCCCAGGCCGCGCACACGATCGCGTATGAGATCGTCACCCGTATCGGTGTCCGGGTGCCCCGGGTGTACCTCGGCGGCTGAGCGGAGTGAGGGCGGCGGCGTGAGCGAGAACTGGCGCAAGGCCGGCTGGGCCGGCGCCGCCATCGGCGTGATCGCCGCGGGCGCGGCGGCCGGTGTCGCGGTCGAACGGATCACCGTCGGGCGGGGCATGCGCATGAAGGCGCGCCTCGCGCTCGACGCCGCCGGGGACTACGGGTCCCTGCGCGGGACGGAGGGCATCTGCCGGGCCGAGGACGCCACCGAGCTGCACTACGAGGTCGACGAGCTCCCCGAGGGGCCCAAGCGGTCGCGGCTGCGCCGCAAGCCCGCGCCCGCGGCGACCGTCGTGTTCTGCCACGGCTACTGCCTCTCCCAGGACTCCTGGCACTTCCAGCGCGCCGCCCTGCGCGGAGTGGTCCGCGCCGTCTACTGGGATCAGCGCAGCCACGGCCGCAGCGCGCGCGGCCTCGCCCAGGCGGACGGGGAGCCGCTGACCATAGAGCAGCTCGGCCGGGACCTGAAGGCCGTCATCGACGCGACCGCGCCCGAGGGCCCGCTGATCCTGGTGGGTCACTCGATGGGCGGAATGACCATCATGGGACTCGCCGAGCAGTTCCCCGAGCTCGTGCGGGAGCGGGTGGTCGGCGTGGCCCTGGTCGGCACCTCCAGCGGCCGGCTCGACGAGGTGACGTACGGGCTCCCCTCCGTCGGCGTGGGCGCCGTACGCCGTCTGCTGCCCGGGGTCCTCAAGGCGCTCGGCTCGCAGGTGGAGCTGGTGGAGAAGGGCCGCCGGGCCACCGCCGACCTCTTCGCCGGCATGATCAAGATGTACTCGTTCGGCTCCAAGGACGTGGACCCGGGCGTCGCGCGCTTCGCGGAGCGGCTGATCGAGGCCACCCCGATCGACGTGGTCGCCGAGTTCTACCCGGCCTTCCAGACGCACGACAAGACCGCCGCGCTCCAGCGGTTCGCGGACGTCCCCGTCACCGTCATCGCCGGGGACAAGGACATGATCACCCCGGCCGCGCACAGCACGGCCATCAAGGAGGCGCTGCCCGGCGCCGAGCTGGTGGTGCTGGAGTCCACCGGGCACCTGATGATGCTGGAACGCCCGGAGACCGTGACCCGGCTGCTCATGGAGCTGCTGGCACGCACCGGAGCGGTCCCCGCCCCGGCAGCGGCTAACGTTGGCGGACATGGAAGAAGTACCGCTGGAAGCACAGCGCAGCCAGGCAGCTGAGGCCGGGGGCGCCGAGCCCGCCGCCGAGACCCGGATCACCGTCGACTCGCCCGACGCCATGCAGGAGTTGGGCCGCAGGATCGCGGGGCTGCTGCGCCCGGGCGACCTCGTCCTGCTGACCGGCGAGCTGGGCGCGGGCAAGACCACCCTGACGCGCGGGCTCGGCGAGGGCCTGGGCGTGCGCGGGGCCGTGACCTCGCCGACCTTCGTGATCGCCCGCGTACACCCCTCCCTGACCGGCGGACCGGCGCTGGTGCACGTGGACGCGTACCGGCTGGGCGGCGGGCTGGAGGAGATGGAGGACCTGGACCTCGACGTCTCGCTGCCCGAGTCCGTGGTCGTCGTGGAGTGGGGCGACGGCAAGGTCGAGGAGCTCTCCGACGACCGGCTGCACGTGGTGATCGCGCGCGCGGTCGGCCACGAGGAGGTGCTGGACGACGTACGGGAGGTCTCCGTGCGCGGCATCGGGGCGCGCTGGACCGCCGGGGCCGGGGTCGGGGCACTCGCCGGGGCCCTCTCGGAGTAAACGTACCGACAACCCGTCGGCAAGATATTGCGCTCTTGGCGGCGCTCGTGATGACATGGTACCGAGAGTTTCTTAGGTATGCCTAAGTTCGGCGTTTCCGGGCCCAGGAGGCAGCAGCCATGTCGGCACCAGCAGGAGCACCGCGCGATCCCCGCCCGTCCGCCGTGTCCATGGGCGCGCTGCTCGCCGCGGGAGTGGCCGCCACCGCCGTCTCGACGCCGCCCGCGCGTGCGGACGCACCGGCCGGCGCGTGCGAGCCGGGGACGCCCGCGGGCGACGTACGCGAACAGGCCGCTCCGGAGTCCGAAGCGGCCTGAGGCGCACACGTACGGGTGAATCCGCACCCGGGCCCGGTCAGGGCCTGTCCTACGGGACGACGACCACCTTCGAGCCGATCGTCGCGAAGGCCCACATCGCGTCGCCGTCGGCCCGCGCCATGCGGATGCCGCCGGTCTTCTTGTTCGGGTCGGGCTCCGGCGTCGCGCCGTCGACGCGGGCACTGAAGCCGACCGCCACGCCCTCGGTGCTGGCGAACCGGACGACGTGCTCGATCGGCACCCCGTCCGAACCGGTGACCGAGCCCGAGCGCGAGCCGACCGTGTAGCTGCCCGCCTTCGGGTGCACCGTACTCGGCATCACCTGGAACGACTTCGGCTCCTGCCCCGCCGCTCCCACCAGCCACACCCGCTTCTGGGCGACCGAATACACCACGCGCGTACCCGTCCCGGAACCCTCGGGCACCGGCACCGGCTTCGCCGGGTCCTGCTTCGCGGCGGACTGGCTCGGGGCGGGGGAAGGTTCCTGCGCGGCCGCCTTCGGGGGATGCGCGGGCGCCGTCGCGGAAGCCTGGTAGCCGAGGAAACCGACGGCGGCGATCGCCGCTGCGGTGAGCCCGGCCACGATTCCCGAGCTGCTGCGTGCCACCTTGCTCCACCTCTCCGGCCTGACCGGCCCGACCGACACCTGCGTCGAAAGGTAGCAGCCGGGCCGCCGTTCGACCGGGCGCAAGGGCTCAGGACACCCCCTACCCCCAGGAGTCGTAGGCTGTTCGCGTGCTCTTGCTCGCTGTAGATACCGCCACGCCCGCCGTCACCGTCGCCCTGCACGACGGCGAGTCCGTCCTCGCCGAGTCGAACCAGGTCGACGCCCGCCGCCACGGGGAGCTGCTGCTGCCCGCCGTGGACAAGGTGCTCGCCGAGGCAGGGGTGAAGCTCGAAGCCGTCACCGGGATCGTCGTCGGCGTGGGCCCGGGCCCCTACACCGGCCTGCGCGTCGGCCTTGTCACCGCCTCCACCTTCGCGGCCGTCCTGGGCGTGCCCGTGCACGGCCTGTGCACCCTCGACGGCCTCGCCCACGCGGCCGGGGCCGCCGGCATCGAGGGCCCCTTCACCGTCGCCACCGACGCGCGGCGCAAGGAGGTCTACTGGGCGCGCTACGAGGACCCGCGCACGCGCGTCGGAGAGCCCGCGGTGGACCGCCCGGCCGACATCGCCGAGCAGGTCGCCGGGATGCCCGCGGTGGGCCAGGGCGCGCTGCTGTACCCGGACGTCTTCACCGACGCGCGGCAGCCCGAGCACCAGTCGGCCGCCGCGCTGGCCGCGGTGGCCGTGGAACGACTCGCGGCGGGAGCGGAGTTCCTCCCTCCGACCCCGCTCTACCTGCGCCGGCCCGACGCCCAGGTGCCGAAGAACTACAAGGTGGTCACCCCGCAGTGACCCCGGCGACCCCGCACACCGTGCGCGAGATGCGCTGGTGGGACATCGGGCCCGTGCTGGAACTGGAGCACGAGCTGTTCCCCGACGACGCCTGGTCCGCCGGGATGTTCTGGTCCGAGCTCGCCCACGCCCGCGGCCCGCAGTCCACACGCCGCTACGTCGTCGCGGAAGACCCCGCGACCGGCGGGCTCGTGGGATACGCCGGACTGGCCGCCAGCGGTGACCTGGCCGACGTACAGACCATCGCCGTCGCCCGCGACCAGTGGGGCACCGGCCTCGGCGCCCGGCTCCTCACCGAGCTGCTGCGCGCCGCCACCGCCTTCGAGTGCGCCGAGGTGCTGCTGGAGGTGCGGGTCGACAACACCCGCGCCCAGAAGCTCTACGAGCGCTTCGGCTTCGAGCCCATCGGCTTCCGGCGCGGCTACTACCAGCCCGGCAACGTCGACGCGCTCGTCATGCGACTGACCGACCCCGCACAAGCACGAACCGAACGCACTGAACACACTGAGAGCAGTGAGAGCAATGGCTGACGAACCGCTCGTCCTCGGCATCGAGACCTCCTGCGACGAGACCGGCGTCGGCGTCGTCCGCGGCACCACCCTGCTCGCGGACGCGATCGCGTCGAGCGTCGACGAGCACGCGCGCTTCGGCGGCGTCGTGCCCGAGGTGGCTTCCCGCGCCCACCTGGAGGCGATGGTCCCCACCATCGAGCGCGCCCTGAAGGAGGCCGGCGTCAGCGCCCGCGACCTCGACGGCATCGCGGTCACGGCCGGGCCGGGCCTCGCGGGGGCGCTGCTGGTGGGCGTCTCGGCGGCCAAGGCGTACGCGTACGCGCTGGGCAAGCCGCTGTACGGGGTGAACCACCTCGCCTCCCACATCTGCGTCGACCAGCTGGAGCACGGGCCGCTGCCGGAGCCGACCATGGCCCTGCTGGTCTCCGGCGGGCACTCCTCGCTGCTGCTCGCCCCCGACATCACCTCCGACGTACGGCCGCTCGGCGCGACCATCGACGACGCGGCGGGCGAGGCCTTCGACAAGATCGCGCGCGTGCTGCAGCTGGGCTTCCCCGGCGGCCCGGTCATCGACCGGCTCGCGCGCGAAGGCGACCCGAAGGCGATCAACTTCCCGCGCGGGCTGACGGGGCCGCGCGACGCGGCGTACGACTTCTCCTTCTCCGGTCTGAAGACGGCCGTCGCCCGCTGGATCGAGGCGAAGCGGAACGCGGGCGAGGAGGTCCCGGTGCGCGATGTCGCGGCGTCCTTCCAGGAGGCCGTGGTGGACGTGCTGACGCGCAAGGCGATCCGGGCGTGCAAGGACGAGGGCGTCGACCACCTGATGATCGGCGGCGGCGTCGCCGCCAACTCCCGGCTCCGCTCGCTCGCACAGGAGCGCTGCGACGACGCGGGGATCATCCTGCGGGTGCCGCGGCCGAAGCTGTGCACGGACAACGGCGCGATGGTCGCGGCGCTGGGCGCGGAGATGGTCAAGCGGAACCGCGCGGCCTCCGACTGGGACCTGTCGGCGGACTCCTCGCTGCCGGTGACCGACCCGCACGTGCCGGGCAGCGGGGACGCGGCCGGGCACGCGCAGGGGCACTCACACGGCCACGGCCACTCCCACGGCCACTCCCACGACCACGATCACGTGCATGAGCTGAGCAAGGACAACCTGTACTCGTGAGCACCGTCGCGCTGATGTGGGAGGCCCGGGCCGCCGACGGCCGGGGCAACGAGCTGCTGGAGTGGGCCCGTGCCCAGGTCCTCGCCCGGGAACCGGTGCGCCGCGAGGTGTTCCGGGCCCCGCAGGACCGGGTGCTCGTCATCACCTGGTGGGAGACCCCCGAGGGCGTGGCGGCCGAGCTCCCCGAACTGCCGGAGCCGGCGGCGGACTTGATTACGCGGGCGGTGCACCGCTGGCGCTTCGAGTCGGTGGAGACCACGCCGTAGGGGAGCAGGGGAGTGCGGCTATCGTCATGTGCATGCCTCGCCGTGACCTGCCGCCCCTGCCGCCGCCCGCGCACCTGCGCGCCTGGCTCGACGAGGCCGTCGTACGGGCCGACCGCGCGCGGTTCCTGACCGAGCTGAGCCGGCGCAGCCTGGGGATCGGGCAGCTGCTGCTCCTGTGGGCCGTCGCGGCCGTCTTCGTACTCGGCTGGTCCTTCGTCGGCATGGCCTGGGTGGCCTTCGAGGAGCACGACCCCTTCTCGTACGCCTACGGCCTCATCCTCGCCGTGCTCGGCGCGGGCGTGCTGATCCCGGCCGGGTTCTGGTTCGCGCGCGGCGCCCGGCGGGACCGGCAGGTGCGCCAACTGCTGCACGCCTGGGTGGAGTCGGACCGGGACCCGGCCGCCGACGCCCGGCTCCGGGCGCCCGGGCTGAGCCTGACCTGGCTGCTGGCCTCGTTCGCGCTGGGCGCGTTCGGGCTGTGGGTGGCCTTCGCCGCCGCGGCCGCGGAACGCCCGGCGGGCGCGGCGTACGGCGAGGTCGCGTCCCTCATGGGCATCGGCCAGATCCTGTGGATCACGGGCCTCCTGGGCCTCGCCAAGGCGGTCGCCCACTACCGCTGGGCGGTCCGCGCGCTGCGGAGCCCGCTCTAGGCCAGGTTCAGCTGCCAGGAGACGCCGAAGCGGTCGTTCACCCAGCCGAAGCGGGTGCTGAAGCCGTACGAACCCACCGGCATCAACTCCGCGCCCTGCTCGGCGAGGGCCCCGTAGAGGCGGTCGAGCTCGGCCGCGTCCGCGCACTCCACGAAGAGCGACATCGACGGGGTGAAGCCGAAGGCGTGCTTGACGAAGCTGTCGCTGCACATGATCCGCTGTCCAGCGAGCGCGAACGTCGCCACCTTCACCGTGCCCTCCTTGCCCGGGCCCGCGGCGTCGTAGCGGCTGATGTCGACGACCTCGGCGTCCTCGAACAGCGACATGTAGAAGTCCATCGCCTCTTCGGCCCTGCCCTCGAACATCAGAAACGTGGTGATCTTCTGGGGTGCCGAGGCCATGGGCGCCTGCCTTCCGGTGGTGGTACGACGTGGGGGTCCTGCGTCACCGAGGCTAGGGGACAGGTCTGACACCGGCCCGGCGGCGCACGGCGGGGCAGCGCCCCGGAGCGCACGGCCGCCGGCCGGCCGGTCACCGTACGGGCTTCGCCGCAGGCGGTACGGCAGGCGGCACGGCCGGGGCGCCGATCAGCATCGAGGGGGCGCCGGCCACCCGGGTCAGGAACACCGTCGCCGAGTTCGGCCCCTGCGGCTTGACCTTCTTGCGCAGCTCCTCCGGCTCGATCGCCGAGCCGCGCTTCTTCACGGTCAGCACGCCCACCCCGCGCTCGCGCAGCAGTGCCTTCAGCTTCTTCAGGCCGAAGGGCAGCACGTCCGTGATCTCGTACGCGGTCGCGTACGGCGTCGCGCGCAGCTCGTCCGCCGTGACGTAGGCGATGGTCGGGTCGATGAGCCGGCCGCCCAGCTGCTCCGCGACCTCCGCGACGAGGTGGGCCCGGATGACGGCCCCGTCGGGCTCGTAGAGCCAGCGGCCCACCGGACCCGCCTCCGGATCCGGCAGCGGATCGGCGGTGTGCAGCTCGCGCGGCCCCGGCAGCAGCGTGGCGCGCACCGTGCCGGGCGCGGTCCCGAACCAGAGGACGGCCTCCTTCACGTCGCCCTGGTCGGAGATCCACTCGGCCTCGGCCTCCTCGGGCACGGACTCGTGCGGGATCCCGGGGGCGATCTTGATGGCGGCGCACTTGGCCGTACGGGCGGTGGCGACGGCCCAGGACAGCGGCGGCGAGTAGGACTCCGGGTCGAAGACCCGCCCGCGCCCCCCGCGCCGGGCGGGGTCGATGAACACGGCGTCGTAGTCGGCGGTGCCGACCTCCGTCACGTCCGCCTCCCGGACCTCGATCAGGTCCGCCAGCCCCAGCGCCTCGGCGTTGGCCCGGGCGACGGCGCAGGTCAGCGGGTCCCGGTCGACCGCGAGCACCCGGATCCCGAGCCGCGCCAGGGCGAGCGCGTCGCCGCCGATGCCGCAGCACAGGTCGGCGACGCTGCGTACGCCGAGGTCCGCGAGCCGCCGGGCGCGGTACGAGGCCACGGAGGCGCGGGTGGCCATCTCGCCGCCGCCGGGGGTGAAGTACATCCGGAAGGCGTCCTCGGCGCCGAACTTCGCCACCGCGCGCTGCCGCAGCCGGGCCTGCCCGAGCGCGGCGGAGACCAGCCCGGCGGGGTGGTCGCGGCGCAGCCGGGTGGCCACGGCCAGCTCCTGGGCGGGGTCGTAGTCGTGGAGCGAGTCGAGGAGGGCGCGGCCCTCCGGGGTGAGGAGGGCGGCGAAGTCTTCGGGAGTCACGCCTCCATTGTCGGCTTCCGCCGTGGGCTTCCTGCGTCGGCTTCCTGCGTCGGCTTCCTCTTCGCGGGAGGCCGGTGTGGGCCACTCGAAGGAAGGTGGGCGGCCCTTCGCGGTGTCTTCCGGGGAAGCCGCGTGTCGGGTGCCAGTATGCGCAGCTATGCAGCTAGTCGGACAAAAGGAAGATAAGACGCAACACGGTCACCGGCACGCGGCGGTCCCGCGCGGCCGGTTCGGGGTGGTCCTGGCCGCCCTGCTCGTCGCCGCCCTCGGGACGGCATGCGGATCCACCGACTCCGGCGAGGCGGACAAGGCGGACAGGGCGGAGAAGGCCAAGGCCGCCAAGGGTGCCGAGGCGGCGGGCGGCGCGGCCGGCGCCCTCGGCACGTACGCGGAACGGCTGAAGGCGGCCCAGCAGGCGCGCATCGCCGCGGCGAAGAAGTGGGGCCTGGCGAAGCCGCCGCTCACCGCCCCGGCGGCGCCGAAGCAGAAGCCCGAGATCACCACCCGCGACGGCTTCGAGGTCGAGGACCAGGAGGAGTACCCGCCGGTCTTCACCACCATCCCGACGGAGGACAAGGTCGTCTTCCTGACCATCGACGACGGCGCCGAGAAGGACCCCGAGTTCCTGAAGATGATGCAGGAGCTGAAGATCCCGTACACGGCGTTCCTCAGCGACTACGTCGTGAAGGACAACTACCCGTACTTCAAGCAGATGCAGGCGGCGGGCGTCACCATCAACAACCACACGCTCAACCACCGCTACATGCCGGGCCTGTCGTACGAGATGCAGCGCCAGGAGATCTGCGGCCAGCAGGACACGATCCAGAAGGAGTTCGGCAAGCGCCCGACCCTCTTCCGGCCGCCGTACGGCAACTACAACCAGGACACCCTGAAGGCGGCCAAGTCCTGCGGCATCAAGGCGGTACCGCTGTGGAACGCCGAGGGGTTCACGAACCGGATGGACTACCGGGAGTGGGACCGCGACCTGCACCCCGGTGACATCATCCTCACGCACTTCCGGGGCAAGGAGGACTGGAAGGGCACGATGCCTGACATGATCCGTCATGTCATGAAGACCGTCACGGACAAGGGGTACGCCGTGGCCCGCCTGGAGGACTACTTGTGAAGCACGCGCGCCGGTTCGTAGCCGGAACGCTCGTGGCCGGCGCGCTCGCGCTGTCCCTGACGGGGTGCGGGGACAGCGTGGACCCCATCGAGAGACTGGGCCGCAAGACGGCGGAGGAGACGCCGGCGCAGGGGTCGAAGGAGCCGAAGCAGTCGAAGGGCATCGCCGGCTCCAGCGACGGCTCGGCCGCCCCCTCGGCGGGCTCGTCGTCCCCGGGTACGGCATCGGACGAGGCGTACCGGAAGTGGGGCCTGACGGCCCCCGTCCAGTACGCGCCGAAGCCCGCCCAGAAGCCGCAGATCCCGAAGGCGGCCCCGGGCAAGGTCCCGGTGATAGACCGAATACCCGTCGCGGCGGACGACAAGGTCGTCTTCCTGACCTTCGACGACGGCGCGGAGAAGGACCCCGAGTTCCTGAAGATGGCGGCCGAGCTCAAGCTGCCGATCAGCATGTTCCTGACGGACAGCGTGGCCTCGTCGGACTACGGCCACTTCGAGAAGCTCCGCGACAACGGCTCCGCCAGCACGATAAACAACCACACCCTGACCCACCCGAACCTGCGGACCCTCTCCTACGACGCGCAGAAGCGCGAGATATGCGGACAGCAGGACCGCCTGGAGAAGCGCTTCGGCCAGCGCCCGCCGCTCTTCCGCCCGCCCTTCGGCAACTACAACGACGACACCCTCCGGGCCGCCTCGGAGTGCGGAGTCTCGTCCCTGCTGCTGTGGCGGGTCTCGATGCAGATCAACAACTTCCAGTACGCCGAGGGCTCCACCCTCAAACCGGGCGACATCATCCTGGCCCACTTCCGCGGCCCGTCCGAACTCAAGGGCTCGACGGAAACCCAGATGACGACCCGCATGCTCCAACGCATCCAGGAACAGGGCTACCGGATAGGGCGGCTGGAGGACTACCTCTAGGGGCGGCGGGGTCCGGGCTGGGCGGAATCAGAGAGGGCGCGGGGGGTTTCCCGTCAGTCCCATGGTCCTTCCGTGTCGGGCCGGCCTGTAAAGGGCGCTCACTTCGTTCGCGTCGCTGCGCGATCGCCTTCGGCGACCCTTGACAGTGAGGATGGTGGTGGCACCGTTCGGGGGTCTGACCCGTCCCTTGACTGACGTCCCTTGGCTGTCTTTGGTCTGAATCGTCGGCT